>NZ_JBEKVH010000024.1:0-57946 GCF_049514155.1 Roseiarcus sp.
TTGCGCTTCGAACCCCACTGGAACGGATGGTCGTACATGCTCTCGGCCGCCAGCGAGTAGTGGCCGTAGCGCTCGACCTCGTCGCGCAGCGAGCGGATCATCTGGCTGTGGCAGAGGTAGCAACCCTCGCGCACGTAGATGTTGCGGCCGGCGAGCTCAAGCGGCGTGTAAGGCCGCATGCCGTCGACCTTCTCGATCGTGCTCTGCAGATAGAACAGAGGCACGATCTGGACGATGCCGCCGATCGCGACGACGATCAGGATCGCAATCGCCAGCAGGATCGGATTCTTCTCCAAGATTTGGTGCTTGGCGAAGAGGCCCGCGGTTTTGGGATTGTGGGTCCCGCTGCTCATCGTTCAGCTCCTCATTCGGCGGGCTGGAGGGAAGGTTGAGCGTCGGCCTGAGCGGCCTCGCCCGAGCGGATCGTCATCCAGACGTTGTAGATCATCAGCAGGTAGCCGGCGATGAACAGCACGCCGCCGAGCGCGCGGATGATGTAGAACGGATGCATCGCCGCCACGGTCTCGATGAACGAGTACTCGAGGTAGCCCTGCGGCGTGTACGAGCGCCACATCAGGCCTTGCAGGATGCCGGACACCCACATCGAGGTGATGTAGAGCACGATGCCGAGCGTTGAGATCCAGAAGTGCCAATTGACCAGGCGCAGCGAGTACAAGTCGCGCTTGCGCCACAACCACGGAACCATGCAGTACAGCGCGCCGAACGACACGTAGGCGACCCAGCCGAGCGCGCCGGAGTGGACGTGGCCGACCGTCCAATCGGTGTAGTGCGACAGCGAGTTGACCGTCTTGATCGACATCGCCGGGCCTTCGAAGGTCGACATGCCGTAGAAGGCGACCGACACGACCAGCATGCGCAGGACGGGATCGGTGCGCAGCTTGTCCCACGCGCCGGACAGCGTCAGCAGGCCGTTGATCATGCCGCCCCACGAGGGCATCCACAGCATGATCGAGAAGGTCATGCCGAGCGTCTGCGCCCAATCCGGAAGAGCCGTATAGTGCAGATGGTGCGGACCGGCCCAGATATAGAGGAAGATCAGCGCCCAGAAGTGGATGATCGACAGCCGATAGGAATAAATCGGCCGTTCGGCCCGCTTCGGCACGAAGTAGTACATGATGCCGAGGAAGCCGGCGGTGAGGAAGAAGCCAACCGCGTTATGGCCGTACCACCACTGGAACATCGCGTCCTGAACGCCGCCCCACAGGATGACCGACTTCGACGAGAACGGCGAGATCGGGATCGCCGCGTTGTTGCCGAGGTGCAGCATCGCGATCGTCAGGATGAAGGCGAGATAGAACCAGTTGGCGACATAGATGTGCGGCTCCTTGCGGCGCCACAGCGTGCCGAGGAAGACCAGAAGATAGGTGACCCAGACGATGGTCAGCCACAGGTCGACGTACCATTCCGGCTCGGCGTACTCCTTGCCGTCGGTGACGCCGAGCAGGTAGCCCGTCCCGGCGAGCACGATGAACATGTTGTAGCCGAGCGCGACGAACCACGGCGCGAGGTCGCCGGCGAGGCGGGCGCGGCTGGTGCGCTGCACGACGTAGAACGAGGTGGCGAGCAGCACGTTGCCGCCGAAGGCGAAGATCACCGCCGAAGTGTGCAGCGGCCGCAGGCGGCCGAAGTTGAACCAGGGCGCGATGTTCAGCCAGGGATAGGCGAGCTCAAAGGCGATGTAGATGCCCACCGCCATGCCCGCCACGCCCCAGAACAGCGCCGCGAGGGTGCAGAATTTGACCGGTCCGAAATTGTAGTTGGGCTTGCCGTCGATCTCGAGCGGCGTCTCCGCCGGCCGCGCCGAATAGCGCTGGAAGATGGCGAAGATGCCCGCCGCGGCGGCGACGACGCCAAGCGCCATATGGAACGCGTAAGCCGGTTCGATGGTCTTGGCGGCGGCATAAAGGCATGCCAGGGCCAGGACGGCCAACACAGCCGTCAGCCCGACTTCGCCGCCGCGCATCGACTTTCTCGTCGTGACCGCCTGCATGTGAAAACCCCCTGCACCTATTGGCGAATCCCCACCCGACACTGGGCGAAGGCCTTTCGCCCGTCTTGATTCAGGTCAAGCTCGCGGCCGGATTCCAGCGCCGCCGCTGGTCATGCGCTTTAGCTTCGGCGCATGCGTGCGTCTACCCCGACACACGGCGCACGAGCGTTGCGGCAGGCGCCTCACCCGCTCGCCCACATATGCAGAATTGCAGGGAAATCTGTGCGCGACGCCGATGTGACCGTCCGGCGCGCAAGGTCGCGCCTGTGACGGTGTGTCGCAGGGTTAAATGGCCGCGACGACTTTTGATCGACGGATTCCGGCGCGCGGGCCTGCGACGAATTGACGGCTTGACCCATGTCAACGGTCATCGGCGGCGCGCGCCTAACGTGTCGCGCAGCGAATGAGAAGAGCGCGCGGTCTTCGTCGTCGCGCGCGGCGCGGGGACCCCCAAGGAGCAGCCTGGCCATGGCGGCCATGGATACGACGATTGCCAAAGACTGTGCGATTCTCGGCTACCGCGACGTGCTGGTGTCGCAGGACGAGAGCGACGCGTCCGTGCACGCGCTGGTCTACGCCGACATGCTCTGCTCGGCCTTCGGCGGCCATCTGACCGGACTGATGTTCGGCCTGGTGCCGTTTTATCCGATGTCGGCGGCGAACGCCCGCGTGCCCGAAGCGTGGATCCACGCCCAGCGCCAGGCGAGCGAGGAAGCCGAGCAATCGGAGCGGCGAATCAAGGCGATCTACGGCAAGCTGGCGTCGCGCAACGAACTGAGGCGCGTCGACGCCTTCGAACAGGAGGCCGGGCAGATTTGCGCGCGCCACGCGCGCTGCGCCGACTTGACCGTGCTCGGCTGGTCGCGCGACGGCGGCACCGATCTCGAGCGGGCCGTCTTCGTCAGCTGCCTGTTCGAGTCCGGCCGGCCGTTGCTGGTCGTGCCTGCCGCCTACGCCTTCCGCGGCCTGCCGCAACGCGCCCTCGTCGCCTGGGACGGCAGCCGCGAATCGAGCCGCGCGCTGCACGAGGCGCTGCCGATCCTGCGCCAGACGCGGCTGACGCGTTTCGTCGCCGTCGACCCCGACGATTCGGCCGACAGCGGGTCGCTCGACCCGACCGCGGAAATCGCCCGTCACCTGAGCCGACACGAGATCGCCGTCGAGACGCGCCGCGCGCACAGCCGCGGCCGCGACGTCGCCACCGCGCTGGCCGAGGAAGCCGACCACTTCGGCGCTTCGCTGCTGGTGCTCGGCGGCTACGGCCACCTGCGCGCGACGGAGTGGATCCTCGGCGACACCACGCGCGGCGCCCTGGCGCTCGCGCGCACGCCGATGCTGTTCGCCAATTAAGGCGCGCACGAGGAGCGGCGTTCGGACTGCGCCCCTCATCGTGAGGAGCGCCGCTTCAGCGGCGCGTCTCGAACGACGAGGGGGGGGCAGGCTGACCCTGGTTTGAGTTGGCGAAGGCGGACCGGTGAGCGGAGCTAGCTGAAGCGTCCTTCGAGGCCCTCGCTAACGCGAGGGCGCCTCAGGATGAGGGCGGCGCGTCAAAGGTCGGCGGCGCGCCGTCAGCAGACGGATCGAGCGGCGCGGATCGGCGCGTCTCTGTCGGCGGACGCAAGCCGCTCCAGCAGATCGGGCCTGAGGATATCGACCCGGCGGGTCGTCGGCAGCGCCACGAGGCCCTGCGCCTTGAGATGGGTGAAAGTCCGGCTCACCGTCTCGATCGTCAGGCCGAGATAGTCGGCGATGTCCTGACGCTGCATGGCGAGTTCGACCGCAGCGGCGCGCCGTCCCCGCGCGCGGCCGCTCAGCATCCACAGGAACCACGCGAGTCGCTCCTCCGCCGAGCTGCGCCCGACCATGGTCATGTGGTCGACGGCGCGGGCGAGCGCGCGGGTGACGTTGTCGAATACGGCATTGTTGAACTGGGGGTCGCGGACCATCCGCGCGCGACAGACCTGGCGCGACAGCGCGGCAACCGTGCCGGCGTTGACCGCCTCGATCGTCAGGCCGTGGGTGTCGTCCGGCTCGAGGCCGCACATGTCGCCGGGCATGTAGAAGGCGAAGATCTGCCGGCGGCCGTCGCGGGTCACTTTCACCGCACGGAACACGCCGCGCACGACAAGGAAGTAATTGTCGGTCGGGTCGCCTTCGCCCACGACCTCCTGTCCGGGCGCGTAGCTGACGATCACCGCTTCGCTGTACGGGAAAAACGAGGTCGTCACATCAGTCAGATTGAGCACTTCCCCTGCCTGACGCAGGGCCTGAACTCTGGGACGGACTGCGACGTTCATTTTTTTTCTCCGCCTGTCTTGTATTTGCGGCCAGACGTTTGACCGAAATCAAGGCGCGGCGCCATTCTCCAGATGCCCTAACGGCGATCTATGCCGATCGGCATATTCCGTCCCAGGCCCTTGTCAATGTCCGGGCCGCCGCGCAGATATGGTCTTTCACGCGGACCGCCCGCCAGACGACCCCGCCGATGAACAAGCCTCAGCTGCCCTTCCATTGCCTCGGCATGGAGCGCACCACGCGCTTCCTGTGCGACGCCCAGATGCTCAACCTGATGGCCGACGGCCTTCCGGGGATTGTTGCGTATTACGACGTCGATCTGGTTTGCCGGTTCGTCAACGCCACCGTGGAGGCGTGGACCGGCGCCTCGCCTTCCGTCTTCCTCAACCGACCGCTCAGCGAGGCGGATCGCGATTTCGGCGCGGCCGCCAAGCCCGGAATCGAGCGCGCGCTCGCCGGCGACCACGCCGAATTCGAGGCCAAGGTCGATTTCGCCGGCGGCATGGTCAACGTCGTGCGCGGCTTCGCCTATCCCGACCAGGACCAGAACGGTCGCGTGCTCGGCTGCTTCGTGCTGCTGCTCGACATCACCCGCGAGCGCGCGTTCGAGGCGCAAATGCAGGCCGCACGCGACGAGGCGTTGGAGGCGATCCGCTCCAAGTCGCGCTTCCTCGCCGCGGCGAGCCACGACCTGCGCCAGCCGCTGCACGCGATGACCCTGTTCGTCAGCGCCTTGTCGCGCCGACTGAGCGGCGGCGAAAGCGGCGAGCTGGTCGGCAACCTCGACAACTCGCTGCGCTCGCTCAGGGCGATGATCGACACCCTGCTCGACATTTCCAAACTCGACGCCGGCCTGGTCAAGCCGTCGCTCGCGCCGCTGGCGCTGAGCGACTTGTTCGCCGCGCTCGAGCCGGGCTTCAGCGCGGTGGCGCGCGACCGCGGCCTCGCCTACCGCGTCGTTCCGACCGCCGCCATGGTCGTCGGCGACCGCACGCTGGTGGAGCTGGCGATGCGCAACCTCATCGCCAACGCGTTCAAGTTCACCCGCGGCGGCGGCGTGCTGGTCGGCTGCCGTCGCCGACGCGGCCGGATCGGCGTCGCGGTCGCCGACACCGGCGTCGGCGTCGCCTCCGACCGGCAAGCGCGCGTGTTTGAGGAGTTCCACCGCGACAAGACGACGCCCAACGGCCCCAACGAGGGCATCGGCCTCGGCCTGTCGATCGTCCAGCGCCTGGCGGCGCTGATGGGCGGCGCGGTCGAGCTGCGGTCACGGCCGGGCAAAGGCAGCGTCTTCACGCTGTGGCTGCGCGAGGCGGCCCAGGCGCCGCGCCCGGTGCGGCGCGCCGATGCGCCCGAGGGCTCGCTCGCCGGTCGCCGCATCCTCATTCTCGACGACGACGCCTTGAGCGCGGCGGCGATGAGGCAGGAATTCGCCGACTTCGGCGCGCTCGCCGCCGCCGCCGCGTCGATTCCCGCCGCGCGCGCCGCCATCGACGCCGGCAAGCCGGACGCGCTGATCGTCGATTACGACCTCAACGACTCGGCGACCGGACTGCAATTCGTCGAGACGCTGCGCGAACGCGGCGTCGCGCCGCCGGTGGTGATGATCAGCGGCTCGACCGACCCGGTCGCGGTCGCGGCGCTGCGCGGCTCCGGACTGCCCTGGCTGACCAAGCCGGTCGATCCGCGCGCGCTGCGCTCGACGCTGATCGACGCGCTCGGGCGCTGACGCGCGCTCGCGCAAAAAGCGTCGGCGGAGCAAAATTTTGCGGCCGCACTTTCAAATTATTCAAATGAAGAACCAGTTTCAAATTATTCAAATCAATACGATTTTTGTTGCTGCGAGTCGGCGCCGCCCATAATCAGGGCGACAGGACAGCGGGCCTTGACCCCGCCAGCCCGGAGACGCCAATGACCGCCCGACGCGCCTTTGCGCCAGCGATTTTGTTCGCCGTTTTTCTTTCCCTCCCCGCGCCATCGCAAGCCCAATCGAACCCGCCCTCGGCCTTTGCGCGCTCGGACGACGAACGCGCGCTGAGCGATCTGCAATTGCTCGGCAAGCGACTTTTCGAAGACGTGAATCTCTCCGAGCCGATGGGCCAGGCCTGCTCGTCGTGCCACGACCCCAAGCGCGCGTTCCAAGGCGATAACGGCTCGCCGATTCCCGCCGTCGCGCTCGGCAGCCGCCCCGGCCAGTTCGGCAATCGCAAGACGCCGACGATCATGTACATGGCCTACAGCCCGGCGTTCGGCTTCGCCAAGGACGAGGACGAAGGCGAGGACAAGCTCGAGGCGCGCGGCGGCCAGTTCTGGGACGGCCGCGCCGCCGACCTCGTCGAGCAACCGGCGGGCCCACTGATGAACCCGGCCGAGATGAACAACCCGTCCGCCGACGCGGTCGTCGAGAAAGTGAAGACCGCCGCCTACGCGCCGATGATGATTGCGGTTTACGGGCCGGACGTGTTCGCCGACCCGAAGGCCGCGTTTCAGCGGGTGTCGCAATCGCTGTTCGCCTACGAGGCGACCGAGCGCTTCGCGCCCTTCGCCTCCAAGTTCGACGATTACCTGCGCGGCAAGGCGCGGCTCACGCCGAGCGAGGCGCGCGGGCTGGCGCTGTTCGTCGATCCCAAGCGCGGCAATTGCCTCGCCTGCCACGCCGGCAAGACCGACTCGAAGGACCCGACCGACTGGCTGCTCACCGACTTCACCTATGACGCGCTCGGCGCGCCGCGCAACGCGGCGATTCCCGCCAACGCCGATCCGCTCACGTTCGATCTCGGCCTGTGCAAGCGGCCGGGCCTCGAGGCGATCCTGCCGAAGGAGGTTCCGCTCGCCTCGCTATGCGGCGCCTTCAAGGTCCCGACCCTGCGCAATATCGCGGTGCGGGCCCCCTATTTCCACAACGGCGCCATCGCCACGCTGCGCGACGCGGTCGCCTTCTACGCCACCCGCGACACCGACCCGAAGCGCTGGTACCCGGCGCTGAAGACCGGCGAAGCGGACAAGTTCAACGACCTGCCGAGCGCCTACAAGGCCAACGTCAACGTCGAGGAGGTCCCCTACGACCGCAAGCCCGGCCAGAAGCCGCGGCTCGACGACCGCGACGTCGACGCGCTCGTCGCCTTCCTCAATACGTTGACGGACAAGGGGATGCGCTGAAGAGCTGACGTCGATCGCGCAAAGCCGGCGCGGCCTTCTCCGCTGCGAGCGGCGCAAGGCGATCGCAGGCGGAGAGGGCCTCACCCTCGACCACGTTATCGCGCCGCGCCGGATGAATAAGACTTGGCCTCGAGCTGTTAGCTTGTGAGTTGGGCGAAGACGAATCTTCGCCGCAGCGCTCCGGCCGCGCCGGGGGCCAAATCGACGGGGTGATTCGATGACTCGGCCGCGGTGGAGACGCCCATGACCGCGCGAGGGGCGTTCGCGCCGGCAATCCTGTTTGGCGTCCTTCTTTCGCTCCCCGCGCTACCCCAGGATCGGGCGGCGCCTCCCGCGGCCTTCCACCGCTCCGACTACGAGCGCCCGCTGAGCGATCTCGAACTGCTCGGCAAACGTATTTTCGAGGATAGAAATCTTTCCGAGCCGAAGGGCGTCGCTTGCGAGTCTTGCCACGACCGCAAACGCGCCTACCAGGGCGACAATCGCTCGCCGATCCTGGGCGTCGCGATCGGCAGCCGCCCCGGCGCGTTCGGCAATCGCAAGCCGCCGACGATCATGTACTCGGCCTACAGTCCGCCGTTCGGCTTCTACAAGGACGCTGACGAACTGGGGGGCAGACTCAGGGCGCGCGGCGGCCAGTTCTGGGACGGCCGCGCCGTCGACCTCGTCGCGCAGCCGTCAGTCCCACTCACGAATCCGCTCGAGATGAACAATCCCTCCGCCGACGCGGTCGTCGAGAAGGTCAAGGCTGCAAGCTATGCGCCAATGATGACAGCGGTTTTCGGGCCGAAGGCGTTCGCCGACCCGAAGGCGGCTTTCCAGCGCATTGCGCAGGCGCTGTCCGCCTACGAGACCTCGGGGCTCCTGACGCCCTTCTCCTCCCGATTCGACGACACCCTGCGCGGCGCGGAGCGACTCACGCCGCTGGAGGCGCGCGGACTGGCGCTGTTCCTCGATCCCGAGCGCGGCAATTGCCTCGCCTGTCACGCCGTCAAGCCGGAGTCGAAGGATCCAGCCGACTGGCTGTTCACCGATTTCGGTTACGTCGCGCTGGGCGTCCCGCGCAACCCGGCGATTCCCGCCAACGCCGACCCGCAGAGCTTCGATCTCGGCCTGTGCAGGCGGCCTGGGCTCGACACGATCCTGCCCAAGGACGTGCCGCTGGCCTCGCTCTGCGGCGCGTTCAAGACGCCGACCCTGCGCAACGTCGCGGCGCGCGCGCCCTATTTCCACAATGGCGCCATCGCCACGCTACGCGACGCGGTCGCCTTCCACGCCACCCGCGACAGCGACCCGAAGCGCTGGCGCCCGACGCTGAAAAGCGGCGAAGCCGACGCGTTCAACGACCTGCCGAGCGCCTACAAGGCCAACGTCAACGTCGAGGCGGTCCCCTTCGACCGCAAGCCGGGTCAGCCGCCGCGGCTCGACGACGACGACATCGACGCGCTCGTCGCCTTCCTCAACACATTGACGGACAAAGGGATGTTCTGAAGGCCGGCGCGCCGGCTTCAGATGTCGAGCGCGCTCGCCTTCAGCACCGCCTCGGTGCGGTTGCGCACTTCGAGCACGCGGAAGATCGCGGCGAGATGGATCTTCACCGTGCCCTCGGAAATGTCGAGCGCGCGCGCGATCTCCTTGTTCGCCTGGCCTTTGCCGAGCAGACGGAGCACGTCGTACTGGCGCGGCGTCAGCATCGCCATGACGTTCGGGTCGACCGTCGACGACGGCTCGTCCGGGTCGACCGGTTCGGTCAGCAGCAGCGTCGGGGCGTAGATGCCGCCGCCCAACACCTGTTGGATCGCGGCGACCATCGCCTCCGGGTCGAGCGACTTGGGGATGTAGCCGATGGCGCCGGCGGCGAGCGCGTCGAGCACGTCCTGGCGCTGCTCCGAGCCGGACATGACCACGCAACGGAGCTGTGGATAGCCGTGGCGCAATTCGCGGATCGAGGCGGCGCCCTTCATCCCCGGCATCGCCAGATCGACGACGGCGAGGTCGACCGCGGAATCAGCCTCGAGCAGCGACTTCAACTCAGGCAGACTGCCGGCCTCGCGGACTTCGGCGGGGCCGCAGGCGTCCGTCAGCAGCAACCGCAAACCGGCGCGAAACAACGCATGGTCATCGGCGATGACGAACTGTCGGGACATGCCTTTCCATGGCAATTCGCGATCCGCTTTGCAAGCGCGCGGTCAGTCCCGGAGGTTGGGTCCCGCCGCGCGCCACGGAACGACGAACGCTTCGCCGTCGCGCTCGCCTCTCAGCGCCGTCACCCCATAGGTCTCGGCCAGCACCGCGTCGGTCAGCGCCGACGGCGGCCCGTCGGCGACCACCCGCCCCTCGGCGAGCACGATCAGCCGGTCGCAGAACCGCGTCGCCAGGGTGAGGTCGTGCAGCACGGCGACCACCCCCGCCCCCTTGCGCGCGGCGGCGCGCAGCAGCGCCATCGCCCTGAGTTGGTGCAATGGATCGAGCGCCGCGACCGGCTCGTCGGCGAGCAGCATCTCGGCTTCGACCGCCAGCGCGCGCGCAAGCAGCGCCCGCGCGCGCTCGCCGCCCGACAGCGAGCCGATCGGGCGATCGCGCAGTTCGACGACCTCGGCCGCCGCCAGCGCGGCTTCGACCGCGGCGCGGTCGGCGGCGGAAGGCGGCGAGAACGGTCGCCGATGCGGCAAGCGGCCGAGCGCGACGACATGGTCGACGCTCAGCGGCCAATGCGACAGGCCGCTCTGGGCGAGATAGGCGACGCGGCGCGCCAGCGCCGCCCGACCAAGCTCGCCCGCGCTCCGCCCGTCGTAGCGCGCTTCGCCGGAGTCCGTCCGTTGCAGGCCGGCGAGAACCCGCAGCAGCGTGGTCTTGCCCGCCCCGTTGGGGCCGATCAGGCCGACGAGTTCGCCCGAGACGAGGTCGCAGTCGAGCCCGGCGAGCGCGGCGCGCTCGCCAAAGCGGACGACGAGGCCGCGCGCTGCGATGCGCATCAGGCCTCCCTCCGCATGCGGTCGATCAGGCCGTAGAGCAGCGGCGCGCCGATCAGCGCCGTCGCCACGCCGAGCTTCAGCTCGGGATGGACGGGAATCAGCCGCACGGCGACGTCGGCCGCGAGCAGGACGATCGCGCCGCCGAGGCCGCTGACCAGCAGCAGCCGGCCGGGGCGATTGCCGACCAGCGGCCGCAGCAGATGCGGCGCGACCAGACCGACGAAGCCGATCGCGCCGGTGACGGCGACCGCGGCGCCGACCGCCAGCGCCGCGCCGGCGACGAGTTGGGCGCGCAGCCGGCCGAGGTCGAAGCCGAGGCTCGCCGCCGTATCCTCGCCGAGCGTCAGCGCGTCGAGCGCCGGCGCGCTCATCAGCAGCAGCGCCCAGCCGGCGACGGTCAGCGGCAGCGCCAGCCACAATTGCGGCAGGCTGCGGTCGGCGAGCGAGCCCATCAGCCAGAACATGATTTCGTAGGCGGCGTAGGGGTTGGGCGACAGGTTGAGCGCCAGCGCGGTCAGCGCGCCGGCGAAGCTGTTGACCGTCACGCCGGCGAGGATCAGCGTCATCGTTCCGGCGCCGCGGCCGACCAGCGCATAAAGCAGCAGCGCCGCGACAACCGCGCCGGCGACGCCGCCGAGCGGCATGGCGAGGGCGAAGGCGCCGGCGAGGCCGAAATAGAAGACGATCACCGCGCCAAGGGCCGCGCCGCCGGAGACGCCAATGACGCCGGGGTCGGCGAGCGGATTGCGCAACAGCCCCTGCAGCGCCGCACCGGCGAGGCCGAGGCTGAAGCCGACCATCGCGCCCAGCGCCGCGCGTGGCAGGCGGATCTGCTCGAGCACCACCGCCGCCGCGGTCGACCGGCCGGCGAAGACGTCGGCCAAGGCGGCGGGAACGTCGAGCCGCGCGTAGCCGATCATCAGCGAGGCCAACGCTGCGGCAAGCATCAACGCCGCGAGCGCGGCGACCAGCGGTCCGTAGCCGACTTCCGCGCTTGCCGCGCGCGCGCTCATTGCGTCGCCTCCCGGGCGCGCGCCGCCTTGGCGGCGGCGGCGAGCCGCTCCACGGCTTCGACGATCTCCGGGCCGCCGCAGGTCCACAAGCGGGACGGCAGCGACACGATCGTCATCCGCCGCGCCAGCGCGGCGATCGCCGGATGATCGAGCGCCGCGTCGGCGAGCGACGGCGCGCTCCAGCCGCGCAGCCAAATTGTCGAGACCGGCGCGGGTGAGAATCTCGTCAACCAGCGAGCCGGGCCCGACGGTGAAGCCGTTTGGCCGCAGCACCACCGCTTTCAGCCGCGGGCGGCTCGGGTCGAGCGCGACCCGCGCCAGCCGCGCGTCGATATCGGCGATCAGCGCCTCACCGCGCTGCGGTTCGCCGAGCGCGGCGGCGAGATCGCCGATCTGCCGGCGCACGCCGTCGAGCGTCTGCGGCGCGCCGACTTCGACGACTGGGGCGCCGACCTCTTTCAGCAGCGCGATCGAGGCCGGATCGGCGAACGGGCCGACCAGGACGAGATCAGGGTGGTAGGCGAGCGCCTCCTCGGCATGGCCGTCGTTGGCCGGCAAGGCCGCGGCCATGGCCGCCATGTTGGCGCTGCGTGAGTCCTGTGACAGCCAGGTCACCGACTTGACGACGCCGGGATCTGCAAGCCGCAGCGCCAGCTCGTCGGCGCACAGGTTGAGCGAGACGACGCGCTGCGGCTTGGCGAAGGCGGGCGAGGCGAGAAGAGCGACACAAAGCCAGACGACTGCGCACGCCCGCATTTGCTCGCCCTCACCAGCTATAGGAAATCCCCGCATAATAGGAGCGTCCCGCGACGCCGTAGTTGTACACTTCCTCGTAGCGCGCGTCGGTCAGGTTTTCGATCCGGCCGAACATCGTGAGATTGTCGTTGACCTTGTAATTGGCGAGAAAGTCGAGCTTGGCGTAGGGCGCGAGACTCACGTTCTGCGACGAAAAGTTCGTCGTGTTGAAGAATTCATCGAGACGCTGACCGACGAGCGACAGTCGCGGCTCGAGTTCGAGATTGGGGACGCCGTCGTAGATCAGCGACAGCGAGCCCTTGTTGCGCGGGACGCGGTAGAGTTGGAGTCCCGCGTCGAGATCGCCGCCGCCGACGGCGCCGAGATCGCGCGCGTCGGTATAGGTGTAGGTCGCCTTGGCGCGCAGAACGCCAGGCGACAGCGTCGCCTCCGCAGAGAGTTCGACGCCCTGCATCTCCGCGCGGCCGACGTTGTAGTAGCAGCCGAGAAATCCCGCGATCTGCGTCGGCGAGCAGGAGGAAACATTGCCGTAATCGATCAGGTCGCGAAACCTGGTGGTGAAGGCCGTCGCCGAGACCGTCAACTGGTCGCCGAGCAGCTTCTGGTCGACGCCGGCGTCGAAGCCGAGGCTCTGCTCGGGCGCGAGGTCCGAAGTCCCGTACACGCTGAAGCGCTGATAGAGCGTCGCCACCTTGGCGCCGGTCCCCGCGCTGGCCCTCAGCTTCGTGCCGGTCTCGTCGATATGGTAGGCGGCGGTGGCGCGCCAGGTCTCGAACGTCCGCCCGCCCTCGATCGCGTCGACCCGCCCGCCGAGCGTCAAGTCGAGGCGCTGGAACAGATCGATCCGATGCTCGGCGTAGATCGAATTGGTGACCTGCCGCGCGGCAATGGGCGTGAACGAGCCGTCGCCGGGATCGGGGCTTTGCGTCTCGTTCGCCGTTTCGGTTTCCGTCCGCGCGCCGAAGACCAAGGCGCCAAACGGGCCGACATTCAGATCGCCCTGATATTCCGCGCCTTCGCGGGTTCCGAGATAGGAATTGCGGCAGTTGAACAACGCGGGGAACGGGTAAGCGAAGTTCCCGTCGTAGCAGGCCTCCGTCTCCCAGACGTCATTTCTCGTGACGTTGCCGTAGGCGGTGATCTGGCTCTTCAGCATGCCGCCAAACGAGTCGATGTTGGCGCGCACGAACGCGTCGCCCAGCAGCACGCGCGAATGGTTGTAGGAACTGAAGACGTCGGCGGGGAGCAGCGCGCCGGGGTTGTCGAACCGCAGCGCGTTGCCGAAAGCGGAGAAGCCGAAGTCGATCGTCACATTGTCGGACGCGCGATAGGAGAAGCGTCCGCTCAATCCGCCCTTGTCGGTCGGATCGTCCACAGGCAGGCTTGGCAGCGGCGTCACGCCGTCGCCGATGACGATCGGCCGGTCGATGCGATAGCCGTAGCGGGGGAAGCCGTCGCTGTGCAGCGCGCTGACGCCGAGCGAATAGGTCCAGCGGTCGTCGCCGCCCGACATCGTCGCCCTGGTCGACAGCGTGCCGTAGCTGCCCGCCTCCAACGTCACCGTGCGGCGCGGCGTCTTGCCGCCCTTGCGGGTGATGATGTTGATGACGCCGCCCATCGCGTCCGAGCCGTAGAGCGCCGACTGCGGCCCGCGCAGGATCTCGATGCGCTCGATGTCGACCGCCGAAAGGTTGCCGAAATCGAGCGAGCCGTCGGTCGCGGTCGGATTGCCGACGCGCACGCCGTCGATCAGCACCAGGGTTTGGCCGGGGTTGGCGGCGCGCAGACGGACCTGCGTCACGCCGCCGACGCCGCCGGCTTCGTCGACGTCGAGGCCGGCGACGCCGCGCAACACGTCGGCGACGCCCTTGGTCCCGAGCTTCTCGACTTCGACGGCGCGGATGACGGTCACCGAGGCGCCGGTCTGGCCGATCGGCTCTTCGACGCGATCGGCGGTGACGATAATTTCAGGCAATGGATCGGCGTAAGCGGGGGCGAGCGTCATCGCGCCGGCAGAGGCGGCGAGGACGCAGGCGGCCCGCGCGGCGGACCGCGGAGCGGCTTTGAACATGGTTCCTCCGGCCGTCCCACCGACGGCGGTTTGGGTTGCACGGTCAAAGGCCGGTCTCCTGGCTCGCGGCTCCTCGCCCCTCTCCTCCTTCCCAGGACCCTTTGGGTCCCAGTGGATGACATGGAGAGCGGCTCGCCACTTACAGTTGCGGGGGCAGCCGCGGCATTGGCCCGCCTCACAAGGCGAACCGCACCGCGTTCCCGTTTGGCCCGGCTCGCGCCGGACCGCCGATGACGATGAAATCTGTAAGGGCTCTCGAGGAGGCGCGCAAGGCTGCGCGGCGCCGCGCCCTACGAACCGCCCGATTGCCCCCGGCCGCCGGACCTGCTTGATGCTCCGGATGCGTCTCGATCCCCCGCCTGCGGCGACAAAAATCGTCTTTCCCGCCGCGACGATCATCCCGCTGACCGCGGCGCTGTTCGCCGTTCTGCCGTTCTCGACCGACGTCTATCTGACGGCGATGGTCGATCTCGGCCGCGAATTCGGCGTCGCCGTCGCCGGCGTGCAACGCACCCTGATTTCCTTCACCCTCGGCTTCGGCCTCGCCCATCTCGGCGTCGGCCGCATCGCCGACCGCTTCGGCCGGCGACCGACGGCGCTTGCCGGTCTCGGGCTCTATGTCGCCGCCTCGGCGCTCGCGGTCGCGGCGCCGACGCTCGACGCGCTGGTCGCGGCGCGGTTCCTCCAGGGGCTCGCCGCGGCGAGCGGACCCATTCTTTGTCGCACAATCATCCGCGACGCCGCGCCGCCCGACCAGGCCGGGCGCTGGCTCGCCAAGAACGGCGCCTATCTTGGCCTTGCGCCGCTGACCGCGCCGTTGATCGGCGCGCTGCTCGCCGCGCTTGGCGGTTGGCGCGCCGCGCTCGCCTTCCTCGCCGTCTATGGCGCGGCGCTGCTGGTCGTGGTGTGGCTGCGCCTGCCGGAAACGCGCCCCGCCGCGCGCGGCGACGCGACGAACCTGTCGATCTTTCGCGCGCTCGCCGAGCTCCTGCGCCATCGCGCCTTCGTCGCCGTCGCCGCGGCGCTCGCCAGCGGCTACGGCATGCTGCTGACCTGGCTCAGCACCTCCGCCTTCCTGCTGATCGGCGAGCTCGGCCTGACCAAGCCGCAGGCCTCGGCGATCTATGCGCTCGGCTCCGGCGCCTATCTCGGCGGCTCGCTCCTCGGCCTGCGCCTGTCGCGCAGCCTGAGCGCGCTGACGATCCTGCGCATCGCCGGCCCGCTGCTGCTGCTCGGCGCAGCGGCGCCGGCTCTGGCGCTCGTCGAGGGCTTTCGCCATTGGGCGGTCATGCTCGTCTGCGTCGCCCCGTTCTATTGCGGCTGGGGCCTCGGCCAGCCGATGGCGATCGCCATCGCCATGCGCCCCTTCGCCCACATGGCCGGGCAGGCCTCGGCCTGGCTCGGCCTCATCCAGCAACTCGGCGGAATTCTCTTCTCGCTGATCGCGGCGGCGCTCGGCGGCGGCGTCGCGACGCCGTTGGTCATGGCCGCCGCCGCGCTCGCCTTCATCGCCAGCGCGGCGGCGATCCCACAGCCGCAAGCGGGGCGCATCGGCTGACCCGCGGCGAACGTCATGAATCGACCGGAGCCTCGCCCGAAAGACCGGTCCCGTCGCGGGCGCGCCACAATTGGCGAATAAGAGACTCGAAGCGCAATTCGACCGCTCGACGCCGCGTCGTTCGTTGGTGGAACGATCGACAGTTCGCAGCGGCGTAAGCTGCGCCAATGAGCGCCGCCGCGCTCGCCTTCGAGCCGCCGACAGCCGAAATCGGCGGGCGCGAGCCGGCAGACGCCAACGACGGGAGGAGGCCATGACGCAGCCAGACTTTGAGTCGGGCAAATTCAGCGCGAGCCGGAACGGCCGCAAAGTCGAGGCCGGCGTGGTCTGGAGCCGCCGCGAGGCGGACGAACATCGCGGCGCCGATGCGGTCGCCGAGGCCGTCGCCAACGCCCTGCACTGGGATCTCGCCTTGCCTCGCTATCGCGTCGTCGCCCATTGCGACGGCGGCTGGGTCACGCTCACCGGCGAAGTCGAGCGCGCCTACCAGCGCAGCGCGGCCGAAGCCGACGCGCTGCGCGTCGAGGGCGTGCGCGGCGTCACCAATGCGATCACCGTCTGCGCCGCGTCGGCGACGAGGGGCGTGGACCACTGAGGCTCGAGCCCGCGCAAGCGCGCGCCGCTCGACAAGCTGCCCCCGACTCTGCCACTAGTCGGCGATGGCCCGGCTGCGCACCTCTTATGTCTGCCAGAATTGCGGCGCGATCAGCCAGCGCTGGCAAGGTAAGTGCGACTCCTGCGGCGAGTGGAACACCATCATCGAAGAGGCGGCGGCGCTTGGCGTCGGCGGCGAAGTCGCGCGCCGCGGCGCGACCGGACGCCCCTTCCCGCTCGAGGACCTTTCGGGCGCCTCGCCGCCGCAGCCGCGCATCGTCACCGGCATCGGCGAACTCGACCGGGTCGCCGGCGGCGGCTTCGTCGCCGGTTCGGCGACCTTGATCGGCGGCGAGCCGGGCATCGGCAAGTCGACGTTGCTGATCCAGGCCTGCGCGGCGCTGGCGCGGCGCGGCGGCCGGGTCGTCTATGTCTCGGGCGAAGAATCGACCGAACAGGTGCGCCTGAGGGCGACGCGCCTCGGCCTCGCCCAGACGCCGGTGCAGCTCGCGGCTCAGACTCTGGTTGAGGATATCGTCGCAACGCTTGGTTCGGGCGACGCGCCGAGGTTCGTCATCATCGATTCCATCCAAACCATGTGGAGCGACGCGATCGAGTCCGCGCCCGGCACGGTGAGCCAGGTGCGCGGGACGGCGCAGGCGCTGATTCGCTTCGCCAAGACCAGCGGCGCGGCGGTGATTCTCGTCGGCCACGTCACCAAGGACGGCCAGATCGCCGGCCCGCGGGTGGTCGAGCACATGGTCGACGCGGTGCTGTCGTTCGAGGGCGAAGGCGCGCACGCGTTCCGGGTGCTGCGCGCGGCGAAGAACCGCTTCGGCCCGACCGACGAGATCGGCGTGTTCGAGATGACCGGCGCCGGGCTCGCCGAGGTCGCCAACCCGAGCGCGCTGTTCCTCGCCGGCCGCGACGGCGCCGCGCCCGGCGCGGCGGTGTTCGCCGGGGTCGAAGGCGCGCGGCCGGTGCTGGTCGAAATCCAGGCGCTGGTCGCGCCCTCGACGCTCGGCACGCCGCGGCGCGCCGTCGTCGGCTGGGATTCGAGCCGGCTGGCGATGGTGCTGGCGGTGCTCGAGGCGCACGCCGGCCTCAAGCTCGGCCAGCACGACGTCTATCTCAACGTCGCCGGCGGCCTGCGCATCGCCGAGCCCGCCGCCGACCTCGCCGCCGCGGCGGCGCTGGTTTCGTCGCTGATCGGCGTCAGCCTGCCGCACGACGCGGTCTATTTCGGCGAAATCGCGCTCTCGGGCGCGGTCAGGGCGGTCGGCCACAGCGCGCTGAGGCTCAAGGAGGCGGCGAAACTCGGCTTTTCCCGCGCCGTCGCGCCGCCGTCCCGTAACGACGCCGAGGGGGCGCGGCTGAAAACCGTCGTCGTCTCGTCGGTCGCCGGCCTGGTGGCGGAAATCGCCGCGGCCGGCGTCGCCGCCAAGACCGCGCGTGCAGGGTGACGAACGTGAGCCGCTTGGTTATAAGGCCGAGCGACGAAGCGGCGGGCGCCCGTCGCGGGACCCCGAATCTTCCCGTGCGGGTGCGAGGCTCGGCCCATGCCTTCCTATCTTGATCTCGGCGTCATCGGCGTCATCCTCGTCTCCGCCCTGCTGTCGCTGATGCGCGGGTTCACGCGCGAGGTGCTCGCCATCGCCTCGTGGGCCGCCGCGGCCGCCGCCGCCTATTATTTCTACCCGACCGTCATGCCCTATGCGACGCCCTACATCCACAAGGAGATCGTCGCCCAGGCGGTGTCGGCGGCGGCGGTGTTCTTCGTCACCCTGATCATCGTCTCGCTGTTCACGGTCAGGCTGTCGGACGCGATCCTCGACAGCAAGATCGGCGCGCTCGACCGCTCGCTCGGCTTCCTGTTCGGCGCGGCGCGCGGCTTCCTGCTGGCGGTCATCGCCTTCTCGATCTTCAACTGGCTGGTCGCCGAGAAGCAGCAGCCCGAGTGGGTGAGGACGGCCAAGACGCGGCCGGCGCTGACCGAAAGCGCCGACAAGATCATCGCCATGCTGCCGGAGGACGCCGCCAACACGATCGAGGGCTGGATCAAGGCGAAGAACGCCGCCGCCGCGCCGGCCGAGGAGCCGGCGGACGAGGCGACCGCTCCGCCTTCCGCCCCCGCGCCGACTTCGGCCGCGCCCGCCGCCCCGACGGCTTCCCCAACGACCAGCGGCGCCGACAAGCAAAAGCTGGATACGCTGATCAACAAGGGGGTGCCCATGCCCTCGCCGGCTGCGCCGGCGGTGGTTCCGACGCCCCGCAAGACCTGAGGTCCGATGCACGAAGAGACCGCCGCGTCCAACCGCCCCGCCCCCGACACGACCCTTCCGTCGCGGGCCGACGCTTCGCCTGCGCAAGAGGCGTTCGATCTCGACGGCGACAGGCTGCGCGAGGAATGCGGCGTCTTCGGCATCTTCGGTCATCCGGCCGCAGCGGCGATCACCGCGCTCGGCCTGCACGCTTTGCAGCACCGCGGCCAGGAGGCGGCCGGCATCGTCGCTTTCGACGGCGCGCGCTTCCACTCCGAGCGGCGTCTCGGCCTGGTCGGCGATCACTTCTCTAGCGCGGCGACGATCGAGCGCCTGCCCGGTTCGGCGGCGGTCGGCCACGTGCGCTATTCGACGACCGGCGCGACCATCTTGCGCAACGTCCAACCGCTGTTCGCCGAGCTGCACGCGGGCGGCCTGGCGGTCGCCCACAACGGCAATCTCACCAACGGCCTGACCCTGCGGCGCGAGCTGATCCGCGACGGCGCGATCTGCCAATCGACTTCCGACACCGAAGTCGTGCTGCTGCTGACGGCGCGGTCGCGGCGGACCCGCATCATCGAACGCTTCATCGACGCGCTCGGCCAGATCGAAGGCGCCTACGCGCTGGTCGCGTTGACCAACAAGAAGCTGATCGGCGCGCGCGATCCGCTCGGCATCCGCCCGCTGGTGCTCGGCGAACTCGACGGCTGCCCGATCCTGTGCTCGGAGACCTGCGCGCTCGACATCATCGGCGCTAAGTTCGTGCGCGACATCGAGAACGGCGAGGTGATCGTCATCGACTCGAGCGGCGTCAGGAGTCTCAAGCCGTTCCCGGCGCAGCCGATGCGGCCCTGCATCTTCGAATACATCTATTTCGCCCGTCCCGACTCGGTCGTCCACGGCCGATCGGTCTACGACGCGCGCAAGGCGATGGGCGCGCAACTGGCGAAAGAGGCGCCGGCCGACGTCGACGTCGTCGTGCCGGTGCCCGATTCCGGCGTGCCCGCGGCGCTCGGTTACGCCGCCGGCTGCGGCGTGCCGTTCGAGCTCGGCATCATCCGCAACCATTACGTCGGCCGCACCTTCATCCAGCCGACCCAGGCGATCCGCGAACTCGGGGTCCGCCTCAAGCACAACGCCAACCGCGCGGTCGTCGCCGGCAAGCGCATCGCGCTGATCGACGATTCGATCGTGCGCGGCACCACCAGCGTCAAGATCGTCCAGATGATGCGCGAAGCGGGCGCGCGCGAAGTCCACATGCGCATCTCCTCGCCGCCGATCACCCATCCCGACTTCTACGGCATCGACACGCCGGAGCGCGACAAGCTGCTCGCCGCGCGCATGGACCTCGAAGGCATGCGCCGCTTCATGGGGGCCGACAGCCTCGCCTTCCTGTCGATCGACGGCACCTACCGCGCGATGGGCTATTCCGGCCGCGACCCGCGCCGACCCCAGTTCACCGACCATTGCTTCACCGGCGACTACCCGACCCGGCTGACGGACCAGGAAGCCGAACCGGAGAAGCGGCAGATGTCGCTGCTCGCCGAAGCGAGCTGAACGCCGCGTCACGAACCTGTCATCCGACTTGGCGATAGATTCCCGGCGGCGCCGCCGCTCTGGGGAACACCGCACATGACCGCTATCGCCGACGCCTCCGGCGCCGCGGCGCAACCTGCGCCGACGCGCGTCAAACTCGATCAGCCGCTCGATATTCGGGCGGTGCTGATTTTTCTCGCCGTCATCGCCGGCGCGCTGTTCTTCATGGCCTATTCGATCTACTCTGACGTCACCGGCGCCGGCGGCGGCCCGACGACGATCGTGCCGTTCCTGCTGCTCGGCTTGGCGATGCTGATCGCCCTCGGCTTCGAATTCGTCAACGGCTTCCACGACACCGCCAACGCCGTGGCGACCGTCATCTACACCCACGCGCTGAGGCCGCAGATCGCGGTGGTCTGGTCGGGCTGCTTCAACCTGCTCGGCGTCTTGACCTCGACCGGCGCGGTGGCCTTCGGCATCGTATCGCTTCTTCCGGTCGAACTCATCCTGCAGGTCGGCTCCAGCGCCGGCTACGCGATGGTGTTCGCGCTGCTGATCTCGGCGATCGTGTGGAACCTCGGCACTTGGTGGCTCGGCCTGCCGGCCTCCAGCTCGCACACCCTGATCGGCTCGATCGTCGGCGTCGGCGTCGCCAATGCGATGCTGCGCGGCCAGGACGGCACCGCCGGAGTCGACTGGAGCCAGGTGACAAATATCGGCAACTCGCTGCTGCTCTCGCCGCTGTTCGGTTTCGTTTTCTCGGCGCTGCTGCTGCTGCTGGGCAAGGCGGTCATTCGCGTGCCGGCGCTTTATACGGCCCCGACCACGAACGCGCCGCCGCCGATTTGGATTCGCGGGCTGCTGATTCTGACCTGCACCCTGGTTTCGTTCTTCCACGGCTCCAACGATGGGCAAAAGGGCATGGGCCTGATCATGCTCATCCTGATCGGCGTCGCGCCGACCGCCTACGCGCTCAACCGCGCGTTGCCGGAAAGCCAGACGGCGGCGTTTGTCTCGGCTTCGGACGCCGCCTCCAAGATCGTCGCCGCTCACGGCGCCGGCTATGCGATTATCGGCGACCCGCGTCCTGCGGTCACCGACTACGTGCACGCCCACAAGATTTCCGAGGGCACCTATCCCTCGCTCGTGGTCCTGATGAAACAGATCTCCGACGAAGTGCAGCAGTACGGCACGCTCGCCAAGGCCCCGTTCGACAAGGTTCAGAACATGCGCAACGACATGTATCTGACCTCGGAAGCGGCGCGCATTCTCGCCAAGGACAAGGAAAGCGAGTTGAAGCCCGAGGAAGTCTCGACGCTCAACGCCTACAAGAAGCAGCTCGACCTCTCGACCAAGTTCATCCCGACCTGGGTCAAGGTCCTGGTCGCGATTGCGCTCGGCCTCGGCACGATGATCGGCTGGAAGCGCATCGTCATCACCGTCGGCGAGAAGATCGGCAAGACCCACTTGACCTACGGCCAGGGCGCGGCGGCCGAGATCATCGCCGCGGCGACGATCGGCGTGGCGGACGGCCTCGGCCTGCCCGTCTCGACGACGCACGTCCTGTCCTCCGGCGTCGCCGGAACGATGCTCGCCAACGGCTCGGGGATGCAATGGTCGACCCTGCGCAACATCGCGCTGGGCTGGGTGCTCACCCTGCCGGCGGCGATCATCATGTCGGGCCTGCTTTACGTCGTCTTCCGTCACTTCTTCTGAGCCGGGGCGCCGGCCTGCGCCAAGCGGCGCGAACACATGGGCGCCCACCTGGGCGCCCGTTTTCTTTGGAGACGCGCCCCGCCCCCAGTTGGAGGCGCGCCGTGCGCCTGATAAAAGCTGCGGCGCATGCGGTCGGCGTCCGAGTTCGGCCGCGGCGGCGGAGTTCTCATGGCCACGCTCGAAGACGTACTTGCGACCATCGACGCCAACCAGGGCGAGGCGCTCGACCGCCTGTTCGCCTTGCTGGCGATACCCTCGGTCTCGGCCGTGCCGGCCCATTTTGCCGATTGCGCGCGCGCCGCCGACTGGCTGACGCGGGAACTCGCCGAACTCGGCTTCGAGGCCGCCCGCCAAGACACCGCCGGCCGGCCGGTGGTGGTCGGCGCGGCCAAGGCGAAGACCCGCGACGCGCCGAGCGTGCTGTTCTACGGCCATTACGACGTCCAGCCGGCCGATCCCCTGGCCCTGTGGACCACCCCGCCGTTCGAACCGCGCCTCGCCGACGGACCGCGCGGTCAGCGGATCGTCGCGCGCGGCGCCTGCGACGACAAAGGCCAGTTGATGACCTTCCTCGAGGCCTGCCGCGCCTTCCGCGCCCATGGCGGCCTGCCGTGCAACGTGACGGTGCTGCTCGAGGGCGAGGAGGAGACCGGCTCGGTCTCCCTGCCCGCCTTCCTCGCCGCCAACGCCAAGGCGCTGAAGGCGGATCTGGCGCTGGTCTGCGACACCGAAATGTGGGACGCGCAAACGCCGGCGATCACCACCATGCTGCGCGGCCTCGCTTTCGAGCAGGTGACGATCCACGCCGCCAACCGCGACCTCCATTCCGGCCTTTACGGCGGGGCGGCGATCAATCCGATCCGCGTCTTGTCGCGCGTCCTCGCCGACCTCCACGATGCCAACGGCGCGGTCGCCCTGCCCGGCTTCTACGATGGGGTCGAGGAGCTGCCCGAGGAGGTCGCCGAGCAATGGCGCGCGCTCGACTTCGATGAGGAGAAATTTCTCGGCGAGGTCGGCCTGTCGGTCCCGGCCGGCGAGAAAGGCCGCACGACGCTGGAAATGATCTGGTCGCGCCCGACCTGCGACGTGAACGGCATATACGGCGGCTATGCCGGCGAAGGGGCGAAGACCGTCCTGCCCGCCCAGGCGACCGCCAAGGTTTCGTTCCGGCTGGTCGGCAAGCAGAACCCGGAGCGCATCGCTCAGAGCTTCCGCGCCTTCGTCAAGGCGCGGCTGCCCGCCGACGTCACCGCCGAATTCGTCTCCTATTCCGCCAACCCGGCGATCGCGCTTTCGACCCGCAGCGAGGCGGTGCGACGCGCCGGCCGCGCGTTGGAAGCCGAATGGGGCCGGCCGGCGATGCTGATCGGCTCCGGCGGCTCGATCCCGGTCGTCGGCGCGTTCAAGCGCGAACTCGGCATCGACAGCCTGCTGGTCGGCTTCGGCCTTGCCGACGACGCCGTCCATTCGCCCAACGAGAAATACGAACGCTCGTCGTTCCACCGCGGCGCGCGGTCGTGGGCGCGCATCCTCGCCGCTCTGGCGACGTGAGCGCGCGCGTCCCCGGCGTCGGCTGCGGCGCGGCGATCGTCCGCGACGGGCAAATCCTGCTGATCAAGCGACTGAAGCCGCCGGAAGCGGGTTGCTGGAGCCTGCCCGGCGGCAAGGTCGACTTCCTCGAGCCCATCGCCGACGCGGTCGTGCGCGAGATCCGCGAGGAGATCGGCGTCGCGATCGCGCTCGAGCGCCTGCTCGGCGTGGTCGAGATGGTCGGCCTCGACGACCAGCACTGGGTCTCGCCGATCTATCTCGCCACAATCGTCGCCGGCGAACCGTGCGTTTGCGAACCGACAAAACACGAAGATATTGCGTGGTTTTCGCTCGGCAAGCCGCCGGCGCCGCTCTCGGCGGCGGCCCGCGACGCCTTCGCCGCGCTCGCCGGCGGTTGACTGGCTGGCCGAAAACGCCTGCGGCCGTTCAAGCCAAGTCGAGGAAAGGCTTGCGCGGGGCGTTTCTCGTCTGGATAGTGCGCGGCGGAAGGCCGATCTCGGCGCCGTCCCGATCCCGACCCGCTCCGAACCGCGCGAGGCCCGAACCGAGCAATGATGCGGCAGTATGAACTGGTCGAACGCGTTCGCCGTTACAATCCCAACGCCGACGAAGACTTGCTTAACCGCGCTTACGTCTTCGCCATGAAGGCGCATGGGACGCAAAAGCGCGCGTCCGGCGACCCGTTCTTTTCGCATCCGCTCGAAGTGGCGGCGATTCTCACCGATCTCAAGTTCGACGACGCGACGATCGTCGCCGCGGTTCTGCACGACACGATCGAGGACACCGCCGCCACGCGCGAGGAGATCGACAAGGTCTTCGGCGCCGAGATCGGCGGACTGGTCGAGGGCCTGACCAAGCTCAACCGGCTCGACTTCGCCTCCAAGCACGCCCAGCAGGCGGAGAATTTCCGCAAGCTGCTGCTCGCCATCGCCGACGACGCGCGCGTGTTGCTGATCAAGCTCGCCGACCGGCTGCACAACATGCGCACGCTCGCCTTCATGCCGCAGGACAAGCGCGCGCGCATCGCCCAGGACACGCTCGACATCTACGCCCCGCTCGCCGGCCGAATGGGCATGCAGGGGATGCGCAGCGAGCTCGACGACCTCGCCTTCCGCTATCTGATGCCGGACGCCTACGATTTGATCATGGCGCGGCTCGAGGAGCTGAAGAAGAAGAACGGCGCGCTGATCGCCCGCACCGCCGACGAGCTCACCGACCAGTTCGCGCGCCGCGGCATCAAGGTCGAGGTCAAGGGCCGCCAGAAGCAGGCCTACTCGATCTGGCGCAAGATGGAGCGCAATTCGATCTCGTTCGAACAGCTCTCCGACATCTACGGCTTCCGCATCCTCGTCGACACGGTCGCCGACTGTTACGCGGCCGTCGGCGTCGCCCATACGACCTGGCCGGCGGTGCCCGGCCGCTTCAAGGACTACATCTCGACGCCGAAGCAGAACGATTACCGCTCGATCCACACCACCGTGATCGGCCCCGGCAGCCAGCGCGTCGAACTGCAGATCCGCACTTACGACATGCATGAGATCGCCGAATACGGCGTCGCCGCGCATGCGCTTTACAAGGACAGCAAGGGCCAGCCCGAGCCGGTCGACGCCGGCGAGAGCCGCGCCTACCGCGGCCTCAGGCAGACGATCGAGGCTTTGGCCACCGACGACTCGGAGCGGTTCCTCGAGCACACCAAGCTCGAGCTGTTCCAGGACCAGGTGTTCTGCTTCACTCCCAAGGGGCGGCTGATCGCGCTGCCGCGCGGCGCGATCGCGATCGATTTCGCCTATGCCGTGCACACCGACGTCGGCAATTCGGCGGTCGGGGCGAAGATCAACGGCCGCATCGCGCCGCTGATCTCGACCTTGCGCAACGGCGACGAAGTGCTGATCGTGCGCTCCGACAGCCGCGCGCCGCCGGCCGCCTGGGAAAGCCTGGTCGTCACCGGCCGCGCCCGCGCCGCGATCCGTCGCGCCACCCGCGAAGCGGCCAAAGCCCAATACGGCGGGCTCGGCCGGCAGATCGTCGAACGCGCCTTCGCCCGCGCCGGACGCAAATTCTCCGAAGCCAAACTGAAGGCGGCGCTGGGGCGCCTCGCGCGCGCTTCCATCGACGACGTCTTCATCAGCGTCGGCCGCGGCGAGCTTTATTCGTCGGACGTGGTGCGCGCGCTCTATCCCGACTTCCAGGAAGAGCGGAAGCCCGGCCCCGCGGTCGCGCCGGGCGAGAGCGGCTGGTTCGGCCTCGCCAAGGCCGCCAACCTCGTCTTCCGCGTGCCGGGCAAGGGCGAAAACGGCGAGCCGCTGCCGCTGCGCGGGGTCGACTGGGACGCGCCAGTGCGCTTCGCGCCCAAGGGCGGCGCGGTGCCCGGCGAGCGCATCGTCGGCATCCGCACGCCGGGCGAAGGCATCACCATCTATCCGATCCATTCGCCCGCCCTGGTCGCCTACGACGACAAGCCGGAATTGTGGCTCGACGTCCGCTGGGACCTCGACGCCGCCAACAAGGCGCTCTACCCGACCCAGTTGCAGGTGACGACCCTCAACGAGCCCGGCGCGCTCGGCGTCGTCGCCACGACGATCGGCGAGAACGGCGCCAATATCGACAACGTCGTGTTCAGTCCGTCGGGATCGGACTTCCGCGAAGTGCGCTTCGACCTGCAGGTGTTCGACATCCAGCACCTCAACACGATCGTCGCCCAGTTGCGCGACAAGCCCGTCGTCGCCAAGGTCCAGCGGTTGAGCGGCTGACAGAACTGCGGAGCCTTCCCCCATGCCGCTCTATTTCGCCTATGGCTCGAACATGGACGTCGTGGCGATGGCGCGCCGCTGTCCGCGCGCCAAGCCGCTCGGCCTCGCGCGCCTCGCGCGCCACCAGCTGGCGATCATGCGCGAAGGCTGGCTGACGGCCGTGCGCGATCCCAGAGGCGACGTCCACGGCGTGCTGTGGGACGTCGCCTTCGCCGACATGCGCGCGCTCGACCAATACGAGCAACTCGCCAGCGGGCTTTACGCGAAGGCGCTCCAGCCGGTAATCGGCGAGCGCGGCGCGCGGCAGGCGCTGATCTATTTCGGCGCCAACGCCGGCCCCGGCGTCGCCGCAGCCGATTACATCGTCGGCGTGCTGACGGCGGCGCGCCATTGGCGCCAGCCGGCGGCGACGATCGCCCGGCTCGAAGCCTTCGCCGCCGCGGCGGGCGTCGTCCGCTCCGCGGCGTCGGCGGACGGCGAGCCCGGCCCACGCGTGCGTCCACGCTTCGCCACGCCGTTCGACCGGGATTGAACGGGCCAAGCCCTGCAGGCGCGGTCGCCGGCCGCGCCTCAAGCGCGCGCGGCGGCGCCGCTGAAGCTCATCCCCGCGCAGCCGCGCATGTAGCCGTCGACGAACGGCGTCGGCGCGACCAGCGCGGCGAGTTCGGCCTGCGCTTCCGCCGCGGCGATCCTCCCGTCGAGCGCGGCGCGGAACAGGCTTGCGACCTTGACCATGTCGGTCGTCTGCGGCGACAGACGAAAATGGGTGACGCCGGCCGCCTGCAGCGGCGCGAGGTCGTCGAACGCCGCGGCGTAGCCGTGCGACAGGGTCTGGGTGCCGTTGACGACCAGCAGCGGCTTGCCGTCGAGTTGGTCGGCGGCGAGCCCGTCGGGATCGAGCTCGCAGACGAACTGGCAAGAGTCCTTGTGCAGCCCGTAGGCGCGCGCGTGGTAGCAGCGCATCGACAGCGACAGCCCCTGGCGGCCGAAGACCAGCGCCTCGGTCTCGACCGGGTTGTGGCGCGCCAGCGTCGCGATCGCCGCCGCCGACAGCTCGACCGGCAGGCCGATCCTGACAGCGCCGCGCGCGACCAGGAAATCGACCGTCGCCTCATTGAACGTGTTGATGAACGGCCCGCTGACGAACGGCGCGCCGGCGATGAGACTGATCGAGGCGACGTCGTTGGCCTCGATCATCGTCGTTTCGCCGCAGCGGGCGCGAATTTCGTCCATCTCGCGATCGGTCGTGACGAGCGCCAGCGTCGAAAGGACGACCTGTTTGCCCGCGGCGGCGAGCCGTTCGGCGATCATCGGCAGATCGTCGACAAAGAACGGCTCGCGCTTCGAGCAGACGACCTCGCCGAGGTAAACGCAGTCGACCGGCGCCTCGTCGGCGACGCGGAAATAGAAATCGCGCCGGCGCTCCAGCTTCCAGTTGAACAACAGCGGTCCGAGGGTCAAAGCGCTCATCGCCAACCCTTCTTGTAGGCGCTCAGCGTCACCTTGCCGCCCTCGGCGATCGCATGCAGGTCGCCGACCGCGCTCGAGGCCTCCTCGCCGCGCGCCAGGGCGTCGAGCGCGGCGCGGAAGTGGGCGACGACCTCGGCGACATAGGCGCGGCTGCGCTGGCGGCCCTCGATCTTGAGCGCCGTGACCCCCGCCGCCTTGAGTTCCGCGAGGATCGAGGCGGCGTTGAGGCCGACCGGCTCCTCGAACAGATAGGACGCCTCGCCTCGGGCGATCAGGCGGCTCTTGCACGGCGTCGGATAGGCGGCGTTTTCGGTTTTGGCGTAGCAGTTCGTCATCACCTCGCCGAGGCGCGACACCATCTTGCCGCCCTCCTCGCGATAGGAGACGAACTCGGCCGGCGCGCACACGCCGTCGCTGCTCGGCGAGCGGCCGGTGATGTAGGACGACAGATAGCAGCGCCCCTCGACCATGGTGCCGAGGCTGCCGAAGGCGAAGACTTCCGCCTCGATCTTCATCCGGGCGATCAACGCCGCCACTTCCTTCACCGCCAGCACGCGCGGCAGCACCACCCGGCTGACGCCGAAAGCTTCGCGATAGAAGTCGATCGACAGCGGGTTCGAAGCCGCCGCCTGCACCGACAGGTGGCGGCGCAGGCCGGGATGGCGGCGCGCCGCGTAGTCGAGCAAGCCGATGTCGGCAAGGATCACGGCGTCCGCCCCGGCGGCGGCGGCGGCGTCGAGCGCGCGTCGCCACGGCGAAAGATCGCCGGCGCGCGGAAAGGTGTTGATCGCCACCAGCACCCAACGGCCGCGCGCGTGGGCGTATTCGATCCCCTCGGCGAGCTCGCGGTCGTCGAAGTTGAGGCCGGGATAGTTGCGCGCGTTGGTGCAGTCGCGAAAGCCGCAATAGACGCTGTCGGCGCCCGCGTCGATCGCGGCGCGCAGGGCGGCCGGCGTGCCGGCCGGACAGACGAGTTCGAGATAATTGACCGCCCTCACGCCGCCGCGCCTTCTTTCCGGCGCTGATGCGCTTCGAGCTTGCTCAGCCGCGCCTTCAACGCTTCGATCTGCGCGCGCAATTCGGCCGCCTCCGCCTCGCCCATCCCTGCCCCCTCGCCGCTCGCCGCCGGCGGCGCCAGCGCCGCGCGCAACCGCGTCGCGCGGCGTTCCCAATTGACGATCGCGGCGCGCGCCATGCGTCTGAGCGGCCCGAACAGCGACGACGCCTCGTCGAGCACGCTGATCGTCTCGCGGTCGAGAATGTTGCGCAGCGTAACCACCGCCGCGGCGTCGCCGCTGACGGTCAGTTCGCGGGTGAAGAACAGCGCGTCGCCGTCGACGCGGGCCTCGAGCAACGCCATCATCGCCTCGAGCCCGCCCTTCAGCTCGGCGTCGGCCGCAACGTCGCCGGCGGCGTCGGCGACGCTGAGCGACGGCGCGCCGTCGCCGTATTGCAGCAGGAAGCGCCGCGGCGGGTCGGTCAGCTCGACGAGGATGCGGGTCTGCCGCTGCTCGGCCAGCATGGCGAACAGATGGGGATGATTGCGGCGCATCGCCGAAAGCAAGGCGGCGGCCCCGAGATCGAGCGCCGGCTTCGGCGCCGCGCCGATGAACGCGCGCGCCAGCAAGCTCGGAAACTCGTTATCCTGCATTGCGCCTCCGCGCGCCTGCGTCGTCTCGTCGCGCAGACGACAGAACGCGCTCGTTTTTCGCCGCATTGATTGATTTGCGTCAACGAGGGGCGAGACCCCTCTGGGCTATGCAATTTCGCAACGCTGGCCGCGCGCCGTCGCCGTAGCGGCGTCGGCTCGAGAAGAAAAGCAGCGCAATGGGGCATCAGGGTTTCGTAGGCCGCGAGGTTATCGGCGCTGGCGGCGCGCGCGAATGTTATCTGTCGGTTGACGTAGAGCCCGACCTCGCCTTCCTCGATCAACTCGAGGCGTTGCGCGTCGGCTACCTCGCCGCCAAGGCGGAGATGGGCCTGCAGCCGGGCAGCGCCATCTTCCGCCGCGTCTTCCTCAGCGACGCGATGAACCAGGCCGAGCGCGTACGCGTCAGCGAGCTGATGAGCGCGCCCGACGAGGGCCCGGTGGCGGTGTCGATCGTCCAGCAGCCGCCGGCGCACGGCGCGAAGCTTTCGCTGCTCGCCTACCACGTCGAGCGCGACGCGCCGGCGGTCAAACGCACCCTCGGCCATCATCACACACTCGTCGAGATGGGCGGACGGCGCCATCTGTGGAGCACCCGGATGTGCGCCGCCGCCGACGTCGGCCCCGCCTCGGCCGCCGACCAGACGCGCGAGGTGTTCCGCGACCTGATCGGCGCACTCGCCGCACAAGGCGGCACGCTGCGCGACGATTGCGTGCGGACCTGGCTCTACATCCGCGACGTCGACGTCTTCTACACGGACATGGTCAAGAGCCGCGCCGAGATCTTCAAGCGCGAAGGCTTGACCGGCGACACGCATTTCATCGCCTCGACCGGCATCGAGGGCGCCTGCGCCCACCACTACGACCTGGTGGCGATGGACGCCTATTCGGTGCTCGGACTCGCGCCGGGGCAGATGTCCTATCTCAACGACTTCGACCACCTCTGCGCGACCAAGGACTATGGCGTCACCTTCGAGCGGGCGACCCGCCTCGCTTACGGCGACCGCGCCCATATCTTCATGTCCGGCACCGCGAGCATCGACGGCGAGGGCTGGGTCGTCCACCCTGGCGACGTGCTGCGCCAACTCGACCGCGCGCTCGAGAACGTCGACGCGCTGCTCGTCGCCGGCGAGATGCAGCTCGCCGACTTGACCCATCTCATCGTCTATCTGCGCGACCGCGGCGACTATTGCCGGGTGCGCAACCGCCTCGGCGAGCGTTTCCCGTCCCTGCCGCTTCAGATCGTGCAGGGGCCGGTGTGCCGGCCGGAGTGGCTGATCGAAGTGGAGGGGATCGCGGCCAAAACGATCCAAAAGCCCGGCGTGCCCGCGTTCTGAGGCGAGAATCGGGATCCGTCCAAAGACCGGCGCAAGCCGCGACAGGGGCGGAACGAATGGAGGGTGTGATGCAGGACGACAACGCGCCGCTTAAGATCATCAATGAATCGGCGATCGCCGGCGCGGACTTGCGTCACGACCCCTACGACTATTGCTTCGTCGACGACGTGATGCCGCCGAGCCTGAAGGAGCCCGTGCTCAACGACGCGCCGGTCATTCCCGACCGCGGCAGCTACGGCTTGCCCGATCTCAAATATGGGTCGAATTTCGGCAAGGTGATCGACGAGCTTCTGAGCGTGCGCTTCCGCAGCCTGGTCGAGAAGAAATTCGACATCGACCTCAGCAAATGCCCGCCCTGCATCGTCATGATGGGCAACACCAGCGGCCACTACAACGAGGGCTATTCACACCCCGACTCGAAGCACAAGATCATCACCGTGCTGGTCGGCTTCAGCTGGGATTGGCCGTACGAGCGCGGCAAGCTGAGGGTGCTGCGCAGCGACAACCGCGACGACTTCGCCTTCGAATACGCCCCCGAATACGGCAAGATGCTGATGTTCCGCGTCTGCGATCACTCGTGGCACGGCTTCCTGCCGCAGAAGGGTAAGCGCGCGAGTCTGCAGCTCTGCTACGTCGACTCCGACTGGTACGTGAAGAAGGAATATTGGCGCCACAGCTGGAGCGCCTACGCGAAGTCGGTGCCGCTGCTGCGCAGGGCGATCGATTTGGCGCCGCGCCGCCTGTTCGCGCGCTGAGACATTGCGCCTTCGACGCGTCGTGTCGGCTTCGCGCCGGCGCGCGCCGCGCCGTTTATTGGAGAGTCCGCCATGATCTATCCGCCGCCGATCGACTCGGCCGCCGTCGCCGAGCATTTCAAACGCTCCCTCGCAGCAGCCAAGCGAGACGACTGGCCCTATCGCCATTGGAACCTGAAGGAGATCTATCCGGAAGCTCTGTGCACCGGCATCCTCGCGCTGCCGGTGGACCCGCCGCGGCTCGGCAAAACTGACGGCACGCGCGGCACCTACAACGCCGTGCGAACCTTCTTCACGCCGAAGATGCGCGCCGATTTCGCCGCCTGCGCGGCGCTGTGCGACGCCCTGCAACGTCCTGACGTCGCCAAGCTGATCGGCGAGACCTGCGAATTCGACGTCGAAGGCTCGTACCTGCGCATGGAGTACATCCAGGACATCGACGGCTCGTGGCTCGAGCCGCACCACGACATCCCGGAAAAGCTGTTCTCGATGGTGATTTATCTCTGCCTCGGGCCGGACGCGAAGGGTTGGGGCACCGACATCTACGATTCCAACCGGCGCCTGGTGGCGAGCGCGTCGGCCGAGTTCGACAGCGCGGTGATCTTCATTCCCGGCGAGAACACCTGGCACGGTTTCGAACCGCGCAAGATCGTCGGCGTGCGTCGGCTGATGGAGATCAACTACGTTCGGCCGAGTTGGCGCTCGCGCGAGCAACTCTCGTTCCCCGACCGCCCGATCAAGCTCTCCTGATCGCGCGGCCGTTGGCGATTTGGTTACGAAACCACGATTCATTTGGCGGCGCGCCCTCGAAAGGCGCGCCGTTAACGCTTCCGCCGGATTCGATTTAACCGGATATTGGCGCCTCTTCGGCAATTTGGCCGTCGAGCCGCCGCGTTCGATCGCGGCTTTAGGCCGCCGCCATGCTGAAGAACGCCCTCATCTTTGCGATCGCCGCGCTGACGATCGCCTTCGCCGCCCCGTCGTTGTTGGTCGGGCTCGGCGGCCGCGCCGCGCCGGGCGCCCCTTCCGCCGCCGTCGTCGCCCCGGCGCCAGCCGCCCTCGCTACCGTCGCCGCCGCCGAGCCCGCCCCGACCTATCGCGCGACCTCGATCGCCGCCGACGCAGGCGGCCAATACCGCGCCCGGGCGCTGATCGAGGGTCAGGGGGTCGACGTGATGATCGACACCGGCGCGACCGTCGTCGCGCTGACGTCGGAGACCGCGGCGCGCCTCGGCGTCGCGCTCGATCCCTCGCGGCCGCGCTGGAGGATGAACACCGCCAACGGCGTCGCGTTGGCCAGTCCGGTCACGCTGCGCTCGGTCAGCCTCGGCGCGATCTATATGAACGACGTGCAGGCGGTGGTGATGCCGCCCGGAGCGTCCTCGGTCAATCTGCTCGGCGCGAGCTTTCTCAAGCGGCTCGTCAGCGTCGAGCAGCGCGACGGCACGCTGGTGCTGCGCCAGTAGGCGTCGAGACCCTTTTGCTCGGCGCGGCGATCGGCTAGGCATGGGCGACGCCGATCCATCGAGAGCCGCCCTTGTTGCCGAAGCCGCTACCCAAGCTCGAGCCCAACACCTACGACTACGAAGCGCGGCCGATGGTCAAGCCGACCGGCTTCCGCGAATACGACGCGCGCTGGCTCTACGAGCGCGAGATCAACCTGATGGGCGTGCAGGCGCTCGGCCTCGGCCTCGCTACGCTGCTCGGCGATCTCGGCGTCGCCAAGGAGATCGTCGTCGGCCACGACTTCCGCTCCTATTCGGGTGCGATCAAGAGCGCGTTGATCGTCGGACTGATGGCGGGCGGCGCCAGGGTGCGCGACATCGGCCTCGCGATCACGCCGATGGCTTATTTCGCCCAGTTTGCGCTCGACGTTCCCGCCGTCGCGATGGTCACCGCCTCGCACAACGACAACGGCTGGACCGGCGTCAAGATGGGGGCCGCGCGGCCGGTCACGTTCGGACCGGAAGAGATGGGACGGCTGCGCGACATCGTGCTCGCCGGCGCGTTCCGCCCGAGCGGCGGCGGCGCCTATGAATTCATCGAGGACTTTCCCGCCCGCTACATCGCCGAGCTGACCGCCCGGCCGAAATGGAAGCGCAAGATGAAAGTCGTCGCGGCCTGCGGCAACGGCACCGCCGGCGCCTTCGCGCCGCGGCTGTTGTCGGCGCTCGGCGCCGAGGTCGTTCCGCTCGACTGCGAGCTCGACTTCACCTTTCCGCGCTACAACCCCAATCCCGAAGACTTGCACATGCTGCACGCGATGGCGGCGGCGGCGAGGGACAATCGCGCCGACGTCGCGCTCGGCTTCGACGGCGACGGCGACCGCTGCGGCGTGGTCGACAACGAGGGAAACGAAATCTTCGCCGACAAGATCGGCGTCATGCTGGCGCGCGACCTCGCCAAACTGCATCCGAACCCGACCTTCGTCGTCGACGTCAAATCGACCGGACTGTTCGCCAGCGATCCGGAGCTGAGGCGGCTCGGCGTCAAGGTCGACTATTGGAAGACCGGCCATTCCCACATCAAGCGGCGCGTGCGCGATCTTCGCGCGCTGGCCGGCTTCGAGAAGTCCGGCCATTTCTTCTTCAACGCGCCGATCGGGCGCGGCTACGACGACGGCTTCGTCACCGCCATCGCCATCCTCGACATGCTCGATCGCAACCCGGGCAAGTCGATGGCCGATCTCTATCGCGAGCTGCCGCGAACCTGGGGCTCGCCGACCATGTCGCCGCACTGCGCCGACGAGGCGAAATACGCCGTCGTCGACCGCGTCGTCGCGCGCTTCCAGGCGATGCGGGCGCGCGGCGAGACGCTCGCCCAGCAGGCGATCCGCGATATCGTCACGGTCAACGGCGCGCGCGTCGCCGTCGAGGACGGAACCTGGGGCCTGGTGCGCGCGTCGTCCAACAAGCCGGAGCTGGTGGTGGTGGTCGAAAGCCCGGCGTCGGAAGCGCGCATGCGGGCGATGTTCGCCGCGGTCGACGCCGTGCTGCGCGAGAACCCAGAGGTCGGCGCCTATAACCAGACGATCTGACCCGCAGCGACCGGTCGCGCCGATCCTGCCCGACGTCCTGGCGCCGGGCCTGAGGATCGTGTTCTGCGGCACTGCGGCCGGGACGGAATCGGCGCGGCGCCGTTGCTATTACGCGCATCCGCAGAACAAGTTCTGGCGCGCCTTGCACGAGGTCGGCCTGACCGACCGACGGCTCGACTGTTCCGAGTTCGCACTATTGCCGCAGTTCGGGATCGGCCTCACCGACATCGCCAAGACGGCGAGCGGCATGGACAAGGCGCTGCCGGTCGACGCGCTCGGGCGCGCCGCCTGCGCGGCGATGGAGGCGAAGATCCGCGCCTGCGCGCCGGCGATCCTCGCCTTCACCAGCCTGACCGCGGGACGTCGATATCTGCGCCGCGGCGCCGATTTCGGCGAGCAGCGGGAGACGATCGGCGCAACCCGCGTCTGGCTGCTGCCGTCGCCCTCGCCGGCGGCCAACTGGAATTGGGCGGCCAACGTCGCCTGGTGGCGGGCGCTGGCGGCGGCGACCGGCGCGCGCTGACGAGGCGGCTTACGCCGATCGACGCAACCGCTCCGGCGCGTCGCGGCGCAGCCGGCCCTCGACCGTCGCCGCAGGGCGTTCGTCGGCGTTCGGCGCGCGCGAAGCGATCTGATTGCGCCCCGCCCGCTTGGCGGCGTAGAGCGCCTCGTCGGCGCGTTGCAGCGCCGTCGAAACGGTGTCCCCGGCGACGAGCGGCGTATAGCCGATGCTGGCGGTGACGGCGATTTCGCCGTTGGGCGCCGCCACGCGCATCGCCGCAATCGCCGCCCTGGCGCTTTCGGCAGCGCGGCGCGCCGTCTCTTCGTCGGCCGCGGCGAGAAGCACGACGAATTCCTCGCCGCCGAGACGGCCGACGAAATCGACGTCGCCGCGCACCGATCGCGCGAGCGCCTCAGCCGCCGCTTGCAGCGCCTGATCTCCGGCCCGATGGCCATAGACGTCGTTGACGCGCTTGAAATGGTCGAGATCGACGATCAGCAGCGCCGGCGGCAAGGCGACGCCGTCGATGCGAGCGATCGCCCGCTCGGCGGCGGCGAGCAGAGCGCGCCGGTTGGAGAGGCCGGTCAGGTCGTCGGTCATGGCGAGACGTTCGATCGAGCGCTTGCCCTTGAGGATGCGGCGGATCGCGTCGACCACCAAAAAGGAGATGGCGAAGGCGATGACGGCGGCGATTTCCGCTGCGTTGCGCAACGCGCCGAAATCCACTGCGCTCTTGGCCGACCGCGTCACGCAGGCGGTCAGAAGCATCGCGCAAGCGACCGAAACGCCAGTGATGACGAGCGACGCGATCAGGACGTCGCGGCGGCTCCTGACATGAGCCAGTTTTCCGATCATCGGGAAACTCCAACCGCCCTTCATGGCGGCGTGGAGACCTTACGCAACGTCCGTAAACGACTCCTTCTTGCAACCTTAGAAAGCGAGGGGTGTGGATAACCTCGTTGCGGCGTTCCCGCGGCTGATCCGCGCCGTCGAAGCGATTCCAGGCGGCGCGGCTAAGGCGTCGACCGCTCGCCGGGTTCGGGCAACGACCGACGCAGTTCGATTTCGTCTTTGCGCACATAGAGATCGATCGGCCAGTCGGCGGCGCGGCTCGAGGTCGCGAGCGCGTAATCGGCGAGCGCGGCGGCGAGCGTCGGATCGGTCATCGCCCAGCGATGGAAGCGGGGATTCACCGTGTTGACGAGAATTCCGTCGGGGCGGTTTCGCCGGATATCCTCGGCGACGATGTCGCGATCGCGGGCGACGATCGGCGCCAGGCGCGCGGCAAGCGCGGAATCGCCCGGGTTCTCGTCGATCAGCCGGCGGGCGCCCGACGTCAGCAGCATCCCCTGGTTGCGCTGGACCCAGACGCCGTCGACTTGCCTGACCAGCGGAAAGCCGATGCCGAGCCCTTCGGCGACCGCCGCCAGCCGGGGATGGGGCCCAAGCGCGGCGACGGCGCGGACGAAGTCGCGATCGGGCGCGGTCGGCGGGGCGGTGAAGAACAGCCACAGCGCGCCGGCGAGCGCCGCCGCGGCGAGTTCGGCCAGCCGCGTCTCGCGTTCGGCCGCGACCATGCGGCGACCACAGACGGCGACGAGCGCGCCGCCGCCGATCAGCGTGACGGCGACCGCGCCGGCGAAGGGCGGCAGCGGCGTCAGCAAACCGACCAGCGCGGCGGCGACGCCCGCGGCGACGAGGACGGCGAGCCGCCCCGGCGTCGCGCCGCGTCGATCGAGAGCCGCGCCGAAAGCGAGCGCGATCAGCGCCAGCGCCGGATAGGCCTGATAAAGCCAGCCTTTGCCTTGGATGAAGAAGGTCGCCAGCGCGCCGAGCGCGGCCAGCGCCGGCGTCGCGACGAGCGGCGCGCGCAAGCGCGGCCCGGCGACCAGCGCGAGCGCCGCCGCCAGCGCCGCCCATGCGACGACCGCGGCGTTGACGATGAGGTCGCGCACCGTCTCGCGCACCGGCAGATAGGCGGCGGCGACCGCCGGCAGGATGTCGCCGACATAGGCGGGAAAACGCCAGGCGACGACGCCCGCATAGGCGAGCGCCGCGGCGGCGGCGAGTCCATATTCGCCCGCCCGCAGCGTCGCGCCGAGGCCGCGCCGCGCCGCGAGATAGGCGGCCGGGCCGACGAACAGCAGCCCATAGGGCGGTTTGACGGCGACGACCGCCGCCATGCACAGGCCGGCGACGACGGCCGCGCGCGGGCCAGGCGCCGCGCCCGCCGCGCGCGCCGCCGCAACCGCCAGCGCCGGCAGCGCCAGCAGCGCGACGAAAAAATCGCGCTCGTCGAAGGCGCGGCCCGGCAGCAGCGTCAAGGCGAACAGCGCCGCGCCGAGCGAGGCCGGGCCTAGCTCGCCGAGCAGCCCGGCGCGCCTGAGGATCGCCGCGGCGGCGGCGACCGCGGCGGCGCAGGCGGCGAAGCCCCAGGCCGCGACTACGAATTCGGCGTGCGCGCCCAGCGCCCGGGCCAGCGCGACCGGCGGCAGGTAGAGGAGGATCGCCGCCGGCGGGTTGGTCTCGATGAAATCGACATAAGGGGTTGCGCCGTCGAGCCATTTCTCGCTGATCGTGATCATCCACGAGACGTCGGCGATCGCGCCGAAGCGCGCCTGCGCGAAGATGGCTGCGGCGAGCGCGGCCAGCGCCAGGGCGAGCGGCGCGGCGGAGCGCGCAGAGGCCGCCGCGGCGACGGCGGCGCGCGCGACGATCCCCTCGGGAACGGGCGCGGCGGCGAGCGGACGGGCGAGGCGCATGGCGGACCGGCGGCGGGCGGAGACCCGCCAGCCTTAGGCGCCGAGGCTTAACAATCCGGCAAGAACCCGCTCCGCCGCTCAGCCGCCGCAGTCGGCGGCGAAGGCCTCGATGAGGGCGTCGAACGCCACCGGCGTCTCCCATTGCGGCGCATGGCCGGCGGCGTCGATCCTCTGCACCGCGCCCCGCCACAGGGTCGGCATGGTCAGCTTGGCCAAATAGGCGCCGTTGATCAGCTGCTCCTTAGCCCCGTGCAGGACCGCCAGCGGCTGTTCCAAGCCGGCGACGACCTGAACTTCGTCGCGCGAGACGCCCGGCGCCATCGAAGCGGCGACCTGCTCGCGCGCGCGGCCGTCGGCGCGCAGCGCGTCTTCGACGAAGAAGGCGGGAATGTCGGCGAAATCAGGGGCGAAGAACGCCTTGACGTAGGCTTCCGCCTGCTCGCGCGTCACGTCGGCCGAGAAGCCAGCCGCCATCGCAGGATTGGGCAGGAACGCTTCCGCCATCGCCGGCGGGAACCCGACCGGCGGCGCGCCGAAAATGGCGAAGCCGCGCGCTCGCGGCAGGTCTTTCGCCGCCTCGAGCACGATGTGGCCGCCAAGGCTCCAGCCGACGAACAAGGCCTGGTCGAGGCCGAAATTGCCGGCGATCGCCACCAGCGCCAGCGCGTGGCCGGGCAGCAGATAGGCGGCGGGATCGCTGGCGTTCTCCGACCGGCCGTGGCCGAGCAGGTCGATGGCGACGAGGCGGCGGCGGCGGCCCAGCGAGCCTTCGAGCTGGCGAGAGAACGCGCGGGCCGAGCTGGAATTGCCGTGCACCAACACGATCGGCGGACCGTCTCCGGCGGACTGGTGGACGGCAAGCGCTCCGTTGGGGGTGTGGTAAAGCGTCGTTTTTGTCATGGTCGTTCCCAATTCGCGATCCCGTCTCGTTTTTCAGCCTAGCAGCACCGCCGCCGCGCTGAAAGACGGACGTCGCCGCCCTTCCCTTTCGCCCGCCATTCGTGTATTGCGCCGCAAAATCGGAAGCGCGGCTTCGCGGGCGCGCGTTTCGTCGCACTCCCGTCACATCGGCCATCGAGGGAAGGCGCGGCCAGCCGCCGCCTCTTTCGATTCGCGCCGCGCCGAAAGCCTGGACTCGCATGAAACTGAGAAACATCGCCATCATCGCCCACGTCGACCACGGCAAGACGACGCTGGTCGACCGGCTGCTGCAGCAGTCGGGCGCCTTCCGCGAGAACCAGCGCGTCGCCGAGCGGGTGATGGATTCCAACGACCTCGAGCGCGAGCGCGGCATCACCATTCTCGCCAAGGCGACTTCGGTGGTGTGGAAGGACACGCGCGTCAACATCGTCGACACGCCAGGCCACGCCGATTTCGGCGGCGAGGTCGAGCGCATCCTGTCGATGGTCGACGGCGCGATCGTGCTCGTCGACGCCGCCGAAGGGCCGATGCCGCAGACCAAGTTCGTCGTCGGCAAGGCGCTGAAGATCGGCTTGAAGCCGATCGTCTGCGTCAACAAGGTCGACAAGTCCGACGCGCGGCCGAGCGAAGTCGTCAACGAGTGCTTCGACCTGTTCGCCGCGCTCGACGCGACCGACGAGCAGCTCGACTTCCCGATCATCTACGGCTCGGCCAAGCAGGGCTGGATGGCCAATGCGCCCGACGGCCCGAAGGAGAACATGGCGCCGCTGTTCGATCTGGTGCTCAAGCACGTCGAGCCGCCCAAGGTCGGCGCCGGCGCCTTCCGCATGCTCGGCACCCTGCTCGAAGCCAATCCCTATCTCGGCCGCATCATCACCGGCCGCATCTTCTCCGGCACGATCAAGACCAACGCGCCGGTCAAGGTGCTCGATCGGCTCGGCCATCTGGTCGAGAACGGCCGGGTGTCGAAGATCCTCGCCTTTCGCGGCATCGAGCATTCGCCGATCGACGAAGCCTCGGCGGGCGACATCGTCGCCATCGCCGGCCTGGAGAAGTTCAACGTCGCCGACACCCTTTGCAGCCCGGAGGAGGTCGAGCCGATTCTGGCCCAGCCGATCGACCCGCCGACCCTGTCGATGACCTTCTCGGTCAACGACAGCCCGCTCGCCGGGACCGAGGGCGACAAGGTGACGAGCCGCGTCATCCGCGACCGCCTGTACAAGGAGGCCGAGGGCAACGTCGCGCTGCGGGTCGAGCCGGCGCCCAACACCGACTCCTACGTCGTCTCGGGGCGCGGCGAGTTGCAGCTCGCCATCCTGATCGAGACCATGCGGCGCGAGGGCTTCGAGCTCGGCGTCTCGCGCCCCAAGGTGCTCACCACGCGCGACGAGACGACCGACGAACTGCTGGAGCCGATCGAGGAAGTCGTCATCGACGTCGACGAGGAGCACTCGGGCGTCGTGGTGCAGAAGATGAGCGAGCGCAAGGGCGAGATGATCGAGATGCGCCCCTCCGGCGGCGACCGGTTGCGGCTGGTGTTCCTCGCTCCGACGCGCGGCCTGATCGGCTATCTCGGCGAACTGCTCACCGACACCCGCGGCACCGCGATCATGAACCGCGTCTTCCACGACTGGGGCGCCTGGCGCGGCGACATCGCCGGGCGCCGCAACGGCGTGCTGATCTCCAACGACAAGGGCGAGGCGGTCGCCTATGCGATGTGGAACCTCGAAGACCGCGGGCCGATGATGATCGAGCCGGGCTGGAAGGTCTACCAGGGCATGATCGTCGGCCAGCACACGCGCGACAACGACCTCGAAGTCAACGTGATGAAGGGCAAGAAGCTCACCAACATCCGCACCCACTCGAAGGACGAAGCGGTGCGGCTGACGCCGCCGATCCAGATGACGCTGGAAAAGGCGATCGCCTACATCCAGGACGGCGAACTGGTCGAGGTGACGCCGAAGTCGATCCGCCTGCGCAAGGCCCTGCTCGACCCCAACGACCGCAAACGCGCCGAACGCGCCAAGAGCGCGACGGCGGCGGAAGGGGCGGCGTAGAAAGGCGCGACGGGCCGAAGCGCCAGCTGACGCTTTTCCGGCGAACTCGTCATTTCAACGGTTTGCGCGGCGGTTTTCTTCCGCGGCGTGACGTTGGACGGGCGTCCGCTGGCGATCGTTCGCAGACGATGCGCCTTTATACATAATTAGTGTGTTATATAATCGCGCCGCGCCCGCGCGCCATCGACGATCCGCAAGCTTGCTGAGCGCCGCGCATTCAAGGGCCGCGGCGAACAGGACGCGACGCCCGCCCGCCCGCTCTGCGAATAATTCGCCGCCATCCGCCCTCGCCTGTCGAAATCCCCTCCCCTCGTTCGACTCTTCCTGTGAGCCGGCCGCGAATGGGCTAGGACTGGCGGGGTCGGGCGCAACGTGACGAACAAACCGACACAGGGGAGAACCGCATCATGACGACCGATCTTTGGTATCTCGCGCTCACCGCCGGGCTCGCGGCGGCGCTGTGGATTCCCTACATCGCCTGCCAGGTGATGACGAACGGCTTGCTCGCGCCGGAAAACTACGTCGACCCGAAGCCGCGTCCGGTGCCGCTGTGGGGCCAGCGCGCGCACCGCGCCTACCTGAACGCGGTCGAGAGCTTCGCGCCGTTCGCGGCGCTGGTCATCGTCGCCAACCTCGCCGGCAAGGCCGACGCGATGACCGCCTTCTGGGCGGCGAGCTTCTTCTGGCTGCGGCTCGCGCACGCGATCGTCTATTGGCTGGCGATCCCGTTCATCCGGACGCTGGTCTTCACCTTGGGCTTCGTCGCGGTCGCCGGAATCTTCTGGGAAGTGGTCAAGTAATCCCGGAATGCCGGCGCCGCGCCATCGGTTCCTGTTTTCGCTTGCGGAGGCGCGGCCAGCGGCCGCGCCGAAGCCGCCGCGCTGGGTCTGGGCGCGGCCGCCGCCGTCGGCGGGATCTGAGCCTTCGCTCCCGCCGCCGCCCGCCGGCTGACATTTCACCGCAAAGTGATAGCGGAAACACCAGCAATTCTGGTAGGCCTGCGCCAAGGCGCGCCGCCTGACGAGTTCTTCTTTGCGATGACCGAGACGCCCCGACGATGATTGCGCTCGTTCGCATAGCGTTGACGCGCCCCTATACGTTCGTCGTGCTGGCGCTGCTGATCCTGATCATCGGCCCGCTGGCGGCGTTGCGGACGCCGACCGACATCTTCCCCGACATCCGCATTCCGGTGATCAGCGTCGTCTGGCAATATACCGGCCTGCCGCCCGATCAGATGGCGGGGCGCATCACGACGCCGTTCCAGCGCGCGCTGACGACCACCGTCAACGACATCGAGCATATCGAGGCCAATTCCTACAACGGCTTCGGCATCATCAAGATCTTCTTTCAGCCCAACGTCGACATCCGCACCGCCAACGCCCAGGTCACCGCGATCTCGCAGACCCTGATCAAAGCGATGCCGCCCGGCGCGACGCCGCCGCTGATCCTCAATTACAACGCCTCGACCGTGCCGATCGTGCTGGTGGCGCTGTCGGGCGAAGGCTTCACCGAACAGCGGCTGGCCGACATCGGCATCAACCAGGTGCGCACCCCGCTCGTCACCGTGCCGGGCGCGGCGATCCCCTACCCGTTCGGCGGCAAGCTGCGCCAGATCCAGATCGACCTCGATCCCGCCGCCTTGCAGGCCAGAGGCCTGTCGGGACAGGACGTCGCCAACGCGCTCGCCGCCCAGAACCTGATCACGCCGGCCGGCTCCGAGAAGATCGGCGCCTACGAATATGCGGTGCAGCTCAACGACGCGCCCTCGCAGCTCGACGAACTCGGCGACCTGCCGATCAAGACGGTCGACGGGGCGATGGTCTACGTGCGCGACGTCGCGCAGGTGCGCGACGGCAATGCGCCGCAGACCAACATCGTCCATGTCGACGGCAATCGTTCGGTGCTGTTGCAGGTGTTCAAGAACGGATCGGCCTCGACGCTGGCGATCATCGCCGGCGTCAAGCAGCGGCTGATCGATTTGAAGGACGCGTTGCCGTCGGGACTCAAGGTCGCCCTGCTCGGCGATCAATCCTTGTTCGTGCGCGGCGCGATCGCGTCGGTCGCGCGCGAGGGCGTCATCGCGGCGGCGCTGACCAGCCTGATGATCCTGCTGTTCCTCGGCTCCTGGCGTTCGACCCTGATCATCGCGACCTCGATCCCGCTGGCGGTGCTGGGCTCGATCATCGCGCTGTCGGCGATCGGCGAGACGCTGAACATCATGACGCTCGGCGGCCTGGCGCTGGCGGTCGGCATTCTGGTCGACGACGCGACGGTGACGATCGAGAACATCAACTGGCATCTCGAGCACGGCAAACAGGTCGAGCCGGCGATCATGGACGGCGCGCGCCAGATCGTGACGCCCGCCTTCGTGTCGCTGCTGTGCATCTGCATCGTCTTCGTGCCGATGTTCTTCCTCGACGGCGTCGCGCGCTTCCTGTTCGTGCCGATGGCGGAAGCGGTCATGTTCGCGATGATCTGCTCCTTCATCCTGTCGCGCACGCTGGTGCCGACGATGGCCAATCATCTGCTCAAGCCGCATCGGTCCCATTTGGAGGACGGCGCCCGCGCCGCCTCGCGCAACCCGCTGGTGCGGATCCAGCAAGCCTTCGAAGCCGGCTTCGAGCATATCCGCGAGGGCTACCGCGGCGCGCTCGAATTGGCGATGGCGCGCCGCGCGATCTTCATCGTCGGCTTTCTCGCTTTCGTCGCCGCCTCCTTCCTGCTGACGCCCTATCTCGGCCGGGATTTCTTTCCTTCCGTCGACACCGGCCAGATCCTCATGCACGCGCGGCTTCGCGTCGGCACGCGGGTCGAAGAGAGCGCCAAGCAATTCGCCGAGATCGAGAGCGTGATCCGCACGATCATTCCGCCGACGGAACTGGCGACGCTGGTCGACAACGTCGGCATGCCGGTCAGCGGCATCAATCTGACTTACAGCAACACCGGCGTCATCGGCACGCAGGACGGCGACGTTCAGATCAAGCTCGCCGAGGATCACCGCCCGACCGCCGACTACGTCCGCCAGTTGCGCGCGGAGCTGCCGCGCCGGTTCCCAGGCGTCACATTCGGATTTCTGCCGGCCGACATCATCAGCCAGATCCTCAATTTCGGCGCCCCGGCGCCGATCGACGTGCAAGTCTCGGGCGCGAATCTCGCCGCCGATTTCGATTACGCCAATCTTCTGCTCAAACGCATCCGCCATGTTCCCGGCGTCGCCGACGCGCGCATCCAGCAATCCCCCAGCGAGCCAACGCTCGACGTCGACGTCGATCGCACGCGCGCCCAGTATGTCGGGCTGACCGAGCGCGACGTCACCAACAGCCTGGTCGTCAACCTCGCCGGCAGCGGCCAGGTGTCGCCGACCTATTGGCTCGATCCCAAGACCGGCGTCTCCTATTCGATCGTCATGCAGACGCCGCAATACCGGCTCGACACTTTGAGCGATTTGGAGACGGTGCCGATCTCGGCCGCGGGCGGCGCGACGTCGCCGATTCTCGGCGGCCTCGCCAAGATCACCCGAACGACAGGCAATGCGGTCGTTTCCCAGTACAACATCCTGCCGATCGTGCAGATCTACGCGACGCCGCAGGGGCGCGATCTCGGCGCGGTCGCCGACGACGTCGCCAAGCTGCTGCGCGAAACCGCGGGAAACGTCCCCAAGGGCGGCGCGGTGGCGATGCTCGGACAGGTGCAGACGATGAACGGCGCCTTTTCCGGCCTGTTGTTCGGCCTGATCGGCGCGATCGTGCTGATCTATCTGCTGATCGTGGTGAATTTCCAGTCCTGGGCCGATCCGTTCGTGATCGTCTCGGCGCTGCCGGCGGGTCTGGCGGGGATCGTCTGGATGCTGTTCGTCAGCCACACCACCCTCTCCGTGCCGGCCTTGACCGGCGCGATCATGTGCATGGGCGTGGCGACCGCCAACAGCGTGCTGGTGATCAGTTTCGCGCGCGAACGCTACGCGGAGCACGGCGATCCCGTCGCCGCCGCGCTCGACGCCGGCTTCGTGCGCTTCCGGCCGGTGGTGATGACCGCCCTGGCGATGATCATCGGCATGGCGCCGATGGCGCTCGGGCTCGGCGAAGGCGGCGAGCAGAACGCGCCGCTGGGACGCGCGGTGGTCGGCGGCCTGATCTTCGCGACTGTCGCCACGTTGATTTTCGTTCCCGTCGTCTTCAGTCTGGCGCACAAGCGGGTTCCTGATCCGAAACCAGAGCCGTCGGAGTCCCCGGCCCATGTCTGATCCTGCCGCCCGAAGCGGTTTCAAGCGCAGGCTCGCCCTCGCCGGCGTCATCGCCGGCGCGGTCGCAATCGTTCTCGTCGTGACCGGCATCGTCGAACGCGACAACAGCAGCGCCAAACTGCAGGACTGGACCGAGGCCCAGGCGATCCCGACCGTGGCGATCGTCGCGCTGAACGCCAAGCCCGGCGTGGCGAGCCTGAACCTGCCCGGCCGACTGGAGGCCAATCTGCGCGCGCCGATCTATGCGCGGGTCAGCGGCTACGTGAAGAGTTGGAAGGTCGACATCGGCGACGCGGTCAAGGCGGGCCAAACGCTCGCCGAGATCGAGGCGCCGGACCTCGACCAGCAATTGCTGCAGGCGCGCGCCGACCTGACCAGCGCCGAAGCGAGCGCCAAACTGTCGGAGGTCACGCTGTCGCGCGGCCGCACGCTGCTGACGTCCGCCGCCGTTTCCCAGCAGGACGTCGATCAGCGCGCAGCCGACCTCGCCAACAAGCAGGCCGCGGTCAAGGCCGATCAGGCCAACGTCCAGCGCCTGGAGGCGCTGGCGGGCTACAAGACCGTCGCCGCGCCGTTCGACGGCATCGTCACCGAGCGCAACACCGACGTCGGCGCGCTGATCAGCGCCGGCTCGAGCGCCGGGCTGGCGATGTTCGTCATCTCCGACGTGCACAAGCTGCGCGTCGCCCGCCTATCCCGGCCGCGCTTTTCCCGCCGTCGTCGAAGCCTCGGCGCGCGCGGTCGACGTCGCCTCCGGTACGACCCACATGCAGTTGACGGTCGACAATTCCGACGGCGCGCTGATGCCAGGCGGCTCCGCCAATGTGCAGGTCGATCTCGCCGGCGGCGCCGGATCGTTTCGCATTCCGGTCAGCGCGCTGATCTTCGATCAGGCCGGGCTGCGCGTCGCCACCGTCGGCGCCGACGATCGCGTCTTGCTGAAAACCGTGACGATCGCGCGCGACCTCGGCAGCGAGATCGAGATCGGCTCAGGGTTGCAGGCCGACGACCGCGTCATCGCCGCGCCCCCGGACGGGATCGCCGAGGGCGATCAGGTGCGCATCGCTGACCCCGGCCAGAAACCGGTCGCCGCGGTCGCAGGATCGGTGAAGCCGACGAACGGCGACTGAGGGGGGCGCGGGGCGGCGAGAGCGGGTCGCCGCGAAGGGATACCGCGCTCGCAGACCATGAGGCGGTTTGGCGCCGCCGCCGTTCGCGTCAGGCGCCTACACCAGCCCCCAGCCCGCATCGATGACGAGATTGGCGCCGTTCATGCTCGCGTTGTCGAGCAGGAACAGCGTCGCGGCGACGCAGTCGGCGACCGTCACCAGCCGGCCGCCGGGAGTCTGGGCGCGCGTGCGTTCGAGAACGGCCGTATTGCCGGCCCAGGCGGCGCTGTCGGCGACGACGCCGGGATGGATCGCGTTGAAGCGGATCGACGGCAGCTCGTAGGCGAGATTGCGCACCATCGTCGTCACCGCGCCGTTGACCGCGGTGACGGTGGTCGAGCCCGGATAGGGCCGCTCGCGCGCCTGGCCGCCGAACAGCACCACCGACGCGTCCGCCGTCAGGCGCGGCAGCAGCGCGTGGATGACCTCGACATAGCCGACGAGCTTGATCGTCGCCAGGCGGATCGCCCGGGCGACGTCGTAGTCCTTGACGCTGTTGCGGTCGCGCTCGACGGCGGGAATGGCGAGATGGTCGACCGCCCCGACGCCAGCGAGTTTGCCGGCGATCGTGTGCGGCTCGGCGAGGTCGAACCCCAGGCCGATCGCGTCGCCGCCGATCTTGCGCGCGGCGGCCTCGGCCCGTCCCGCGTCGCGGCTGGTCAACACGATCCTTTCGCCGCGCGCCGCCAAGGCTTGCGCGACGGCGAAGCCGATGCCGCTCGAACCGCCGACAATGACGCTTGTTTTCCGCTCGCTCATGTCCCGTCCTTTCGTTGCGCCGCGATTTCGACGGATTGACCTTCCGCCGTCAAGGCCCCTGCCCGCCCCGCGTTTCGCGCTCCCCCTCCGGATCGGCTAGGATCGCGCGATGGAAACGCCCGCGCCCTCCGCCTCGTCTTCTCTCTATGCGCATGGCGGCGACCGCGTCGCCGCGGCGCTGGCGGCGCACGGCGTGCGCTTTCTCTTCACCCTTTGCGGCGGCCACATCGCGCCGATCCTGGTCGCCGCCAAGGCGCGCGGCGTCCGCGTCGTCGACGTACGCGACGAGGCGACCGCCGTTTTCGCCGCCGACGCCGTGGCGCGGCTGACCGGCAAGCCCGGCGTCGCGGCGGTCACCGCCGGCCCCGGCGTCACCAACGCGCTGACCGCGCTCGAGAACGCCAAGCTGGCGCAATCGCCGCTGCTGCTGATCGGCGGCGCCGCGCCGACCGCGCTGCAGGGCCGCGGCGCGCTGCAGGACATCGACCAGGGGCCGGTGGTCGCGCCGTTCGTCAAATGGGCGAAGCGCGTGCGGCGCGTGCGCGACCTCGCCCCGGCGATCGCCGAAGCGTTGGCGATCGCGCGTGAAGGCGTGCCCGGCCCGGTCTTTGTCGAATGCCCGGTCGATCTGCTCTACGACGAGAAGACCATCCGCCAATGGTATGGCGACGCGGCGGGCAAAGGGACTTCGATCGCCGATCGCCTGATGCGCCTCTATCTCGAGCGCCACGCCGCCCGCCTGTTCGCCAAGGCCGGCCAAGAGCCGCCGGCGCCGCCGCGCGCGGTTGTCGCGCCGTCGGCGAGTGAGGCGCAGCTCGAAGCGGCGGCGGCGCGGCTCGCCGCGGCCGATCGGCCGCTGATCGTCGTCGGCAGCCAGGCGCTGGTCGGCGCCGAGGACCCGACGCTTATCGCCGCGGCGCTGTCGCGGCTCGGCGCGCCGGTCTATCTTTCCGGCATGGCGCGCGGTCTGCTCGGCCGCAGCCACCCGCTGCAGCGGCTGCACCAGCGCCGCCAGGCCTTGCGCGAAGCCGATTGCGTGCTGCTCGCCGGCGCGCCCTGCGACTTCCGCCTCGATTACGGCCGCCATGTGCGCCGCTCGGCGGGTCTGATCGCCGCCAACCGCAGCGCGCGCGAGGCGCGGCTCAATCGCCGCCCCAGCGTCGCGGCGATCGGCGACGCCGGCGATTTCCTCGTCCGCCTCTCCGCGCGCGTCGAAGGCCTCGCCGACGCGCGTCCGGACTGGCTCGCCGCCTTAAGCGCGCGCGACGCGGCGCGCGAGCAGGAGATCGACGCGCGGGCGACGACGGCGGGCGAATTCGTCAACCCGATCGCGCTGTTGCGGGCGATCGATTCGGCGGCGGCCGACGACGCGGTCTTCGTCGCCGACGGCGGCGATTTCGTCGCCACGGCGTCCTACACGCTGCGCCCGCGCTGCGCCCGCGGCTGGCTCGATCCCGGGGTCTTCGGCACGCTCGGCGTCGGCGCCGGTTTTGCGCTCGCCGCCGCGCTCGAACGGCCGGGCGCGGAAACTTGGATCCTGTTCGGCGACGGCGCCTGCGGCTGGAGCCTGGCCGAATTCGACACCTTCGTCCGGCACAAGATCCCGGTCATCGCCGTCGTCGGCAACGACGCCGGCTGGACGCAGATCGCGCGCGAGCAGGTGAAGATGCTCGGCGACGACGTCGGCGTGACGCTCGCCCGCGCCGCCTATCACGAAGTTGCGGCGGCGTTCGGCGCCGAGGGAATCCTGGTCAGAAACGACGGCGAGATCGCCGACGGCCTCGCGCGCGCCCGCGCCGCCGCGCGCGCCGGCCGGCCGGCGCTGGTCAACGTTTGGCTCGACCGCTCCGACTTCCGCGACGGGTCGATTTCGATGTGAGCGCTTGGCCGCCCCAGGCGCGCCAGACATGATTCCGACACGATTGGGGCGCCAAAATTGCTGTGCTGCAGGCGGAAGAAATGTCGGGGTTCGCCGCCGGCGCGGCGGCGCGTCGTCCACTCGGATCTCGGAGAACAGCGTGTCGAACACCGAACGATCGCCCGCCAGGCATCGCCGCCCCTATAGCGTGGCCGAGATTTTCGCCGACGGCGTCGTCCACACCGCGGCGCTGATCGCCGGCGCGGCGGGGTTTGCGCTGCTGTTCGCCCTCGCGCCGGTGCAGGGCGGCGCGGCCGAATATGCGGCGCTGATCGTCTACGCCGTCTGCTTCTTCCTGATGTTCGGCTTCTCCTTCGCCTACAACATGGTTCCCGATTCGGCGGTCAAGCGCTGGCTGCGCCGCTGCGACCATTCCGGAATTTATCTGATGATCGCCGGCACCTATACCGCGCTGATGGCGCTGGTGCAGGCGCAATGGTGGACGGTCGCCCTGGTCGCCTTCGTCTGGTGCGGCGCGATCGTCGGCGTCGCCTCCAAGCTGTTCATGCCGACCCGGCTCGACCGCGGCGCAGTCGGCTTCTATCTGGCGCTGAGCTGGTCGGCGATCGTCGCGATCAAGCCGCTCGCCGCCACGCTGCCGGCGACCGCCCTGGCGCTGATCGTCGCCGGCGGGCTGATCTACTCGGCCGGGGTGCCTTTCTACGTCTGGCGCAGCCTGAAATTCCAGAACGCGATCTGGCATGCTTGCGTCGCCCTCGGCGCCGCCCTCCAGTTCGGCGGAGTCGTGGCGGCGATCGGCGCGCCATCTTGACGCCGTAGTCCCGCGGCGTCTTGATGACCGCCATGAATCGCCAAGCGTTTCTCCCTATCGTGGCCGCCTGCGGCCTGATTGCGGCGCCGGCTTTGGCGGCCGACCTGCCCAATCCGTCCTCTTCGCCGCTGCCCTCGCTCGCCGCCGATCCGATGACTCAGGCCCCCAATTGGTCGGGATTCTATGTCGGCGCCGGGATCGACGTGGTCTCTTTCAAGGGCGCCAAGGCGCAGGCCGGCGGCGACGTGTTCGGCGGCTACGACCACCGCTTCGACAACAACGTCATCCTCGGGGTGCGCTTCGCCACCGGCTACAGCCCGTGGGCCTTTGCCAGCGGCCCCTATCGGGGCTTCAGCTTCGGCGAGGCCGACGTCAAGCTCGGCTACGCGATGGGCCGGCTCACCCCCTATGTCGTCGCGGGCGCGGCGCTGGCGCGGCCGAGCTACGGCGCCGACTTCGGCGACCTCGGCCAGTCGGTCAACGGCCTGTTCGCCGGACCCGGCGCGGTGCAGGCGGTCGGGACGGCGGGCGTCGGCTTCGATTATGCGGTGACCAACAACCTCACGGTCGGGCTCGAAGCGCGGGTGAACAACGGCGGCCCGTTCGGGCCGTTTGGCCCCTTGCACTGACCGGCCTCCGCGCCGATGCGCCGTCTTGCCTCGCTCGCCGAGGCGCGTTACGTCATGGCGTCCCTTCTGAACGTCAGAGTCTCATGCCGTCCTTGAATCGCCGAACGTTGCTGGCCAGCGTCGTCGCCGTGTCCAGTGTGCGGTTGCTCGCTCCGGCCTTCGCCCAGCAGCCGCCGGCCTTCGGCATGGGCGACGTGGTCAAGCGCGCGCGCGATCTCGCCGCCGCGCCGTTCGACGCGACGATCCCGCCGCTGCCCGAAGGCATCGCCGGCCTCGACTACGACGCCTGGCGCGACATCCGCTTCAAGTCCGACAAGCCGCTGCTCGGCCAGCCGGGCGCGAGCTTCCGCCTCGAGCTGTTCCACCTCGGCCACCTCTATCGCCGGCCGGTGGTGGTCAACGTTCTGCGCGACGGCATCCCGGCGCCGATCCCCTACACGCCCGGGATGTTCGACTGGGGCCGCAACAAGCCGCCAGCCAATCTTCCCATCACGCTCGGCTTTGCCGGCTTCCGCCTCCACTACCCGCTCAACGCGCCCCTTGTGATGGACGAGGTCATCGCCTTCCTCGGCGCGAGCTACTTCCGCTTCCTCGGCCGCGGCCAGCGCTACGGCCTGTCGGCGCGCGGCCTCGGCATCGGCGCCGGCGCGCGCGCCGACGAGGAATTCCCGTTCTTCCGCGAGTTTTGGATCGAGACGCCCGACCCCACCGCCGACCGCATCGTCGTTCACGCCCTGCTCGACAGCGAGTCGGTCACCGGCGCGTTCCAATTCGAAATCGTGCCGTCGGTGGAGACGAGCGTCGACGTGACGACTTCCGCGACGAGCTGCACGATTCCGACGGCCTGCTCATCCACACCGGCGCCGGCGAGTACATTTGGCGGCCGCTGAGCAATCCGGCGGCGCCCGCCGTCTCGATCTTCGTCGACGACAACGTGCGCGGCTTCGGCCTGCTGCAGCGCGACCGCACCTTCGATCATTATCAGGACCTCGATCTCGCCTATCAATTGCGGCCGAGCTACTGGATCGAGCCGCACGAGGGTTGGCGCGACGGCGGCGTCGAACTGCTGGAGCTGCCGACCGACAACGAGAGCAACGACAACATCGTCGTCGGCTGGACGCCGAAGGAGAGCTTCGGCGCCGGGAACTCGATGTCTTACGGCTACCGCATCACCGCGCTGTTCAGCGATTCGCGGCTGACGCCAGGCGCGCGGGCGATCAACACCTTCCGCGCCATGCCGAAGGCGCTCGGCGCCGCCGACCCGCTGCCGCCCGGCGCGACGCGCTTCCTGATCGACTTCGCCGGCGGCGATCTCGGCTATTACCTCAGCGATCCGACGCTGGTTCAGGTGGTGGCGACGACCTCGGCCGGACGGGTGTTGCGCACGTTCCTGGCGACCAACGCCCACGTCAACGGCTTCCGCGCCGGAATCGACGTCGCCATCGACCCCGGACAGAGTTGCGACGTGCGCGTGTTCCTGCGCGCCGCCAACAAGGCGCTGACCGAGACCTGGACCTTCCCCTGGCGGCCGTGACGGCGGAGGCCCCTGCAGCGCCTGAGCGGCGCTGAAACGCGAGAGGTCGATCGGCGCGGCCGCCGCCGCCGCGAGACCGCCGTCACAGGATATTTACGATACGACTTAACGCGCCGGAAACGCTGCGCGGCGAAGGCGCAGCAAAAGAAGCGCGCGGCAATAAATCATCAAATGACGCATGGTAATCCGCGGGTCGGTCGGTGACGACCCGACGTGAGCGACGCGACGTCAGCCGCGCGGCGCATGCCGAAGCGAAGCGCAAGCTTTCGCCGAGCCGGCGCCTGAGCCCAAGCGCGCGCGGCCGGCGAGGCCGTGCGGCGGCTCACTTTGCCGACCCGCGCAAGACCGCGATTAAGAGGCGAACCATGTTCGCACAGGCGATGCATTTTGCGACGACGCCATTGCGCCTCGTCAATGCCGACGTCCCAAGCTGCGACTACGTCGACGCTCGCGCGCCGCGCGCCCAACGCGTGCGGCTGGTCGGGCGGTGGATTTGTGCGCCCGACGCGCCGAAGCTGAGTTGCATTTGGGAGGTCGCCAAGACCGGCGGCGCGAGCCGCCGTCCGCCGGATGGCTTGCGCGCAGCCTAAACGCGCGCGGCCCAAACGCACAGCCTGCCGTGGAGATGACTCATGAACGCCTTGTCCTACGCGTCGATTTCGCCAGCGGCGGCGGCGCCGCTTCGTGACCCGTTTGCGGCGCTGCTGGCTCGCCTCGCCCGATTCGCGATCAAACTCAGCGGTCGCGGACAGGCGTCGCCGAGAGCGCTGGCGCTGGCGCAGGCGGGCGCAGCGGCGTACGGCGCCGCCCTCGGGTTCGTCGTCACGCAAGACGCTGAAGAAGGCGCGACGGACGCCGCCGAGCCGTCGACGGCCGAGCTTCTCGCGCGCCTCGCGGCGCTGCGTGAGAACCTCCGCCGAGCCCGGCAGCACTACGGCATCGACGAGCGCGATCCCGCCGATCGCGGGGGAAGAGACTCTTCCGCCGACGAAGACCGGCGCTGAAGCCGCCGAGGCGATGGCCCGCACGCCGATCGCCGTCGCGCGCGATCCCAGCCAGAGCCGCTGCGCGCGCGTTTTTCTGGGCGCCGTCGACAAAACGCCGAGTCATCCGCAGAAGGCGCGCGTAAACAGTCGACGCCTCTCGCCGAAGCAACGCCCGGCGGCCGGGTTGAAGCGCGTGAAAACCCCTCGCCGAACTACCGGGCGAGGCTCGGCTTTCTCGCGTCCTGCGGCGCCAGCAGGCGCGCCACGCATGACTTCAGCGAATCGCGCCAGTGCGGCAGCGTCAGGCCGAAGGTCGCGGCGAGCCTGGAAGCGTCCAACCGCGAATTCGCCAGTCGATGGGCGGCTGTCGGATAGTCCGCCGTCGCGATTCGCTTGACCGGCGCCGGCGCGCGCCCGTGCGCGGCGGCCTCGGCGAAGATCGCCTCGGCGAATTCCGCCCAGCTCGCCTCGCCGCGGCCGGTGAGATGGAACAATCCGCGCAGCGCCGGCGACGGATCGGCGCGCAATCGCTCGGCGATCGCGAACAACGCTTCGGCGATGTCGAGCGCGGAGGTCGGATTGCCGCGCTGGTCGGCGACCACGCGCGCTTCGCCGCCCGCCTCGCTGACGCGCAGCATCGTCGTGACGAAATTCGCGCCGAACGGACTGTAGACCCAGGCCGTGCGCAGGATCGCGTGGTTCGCGTGGATGCTGGCGATCCGTCGCTCGCCGGCGAGTTTTGAGCGCCCGTAGGCGCCCATCGGCGCGGTCGCGTCGTCCTCGCGATAGGGCCGGTCGAGCGCGCCGTCGAACACGTAGTCGGTGGACAGATGCAGCAGCGGCGCGCGCAACTCGGCGGCGATCTCGGCGACGTAGCCCGCCCCCTCGCCGTTGACGCGCATCGCCGCCTCCGGCTCGCTTTCGGCCTTGTCGACCTCGGTGTAGGCCGCCGCGTTGACGATGACGTCGCAGCGCGCGGCGCGCAACGCCGCCAGGACCGCGTCGCGAACCGTGATGTCGAGCCGCGGCCGGCCGAGGGCGATGATCTCGACCCCGCGCGGCGCGCGCTCGATCATCGCGCTGACGACCTGCCCGTGAAGTCCGGTGACGGCGAGCCTCATGCGATCCCTCGAAACCGTCCGCTCGGCGGCTGCGAACGCGGCCGGCTTTTACAGCAGTTCGGTCCCGATGCGAAAACCGACCGCCGCGACATCCTGTCGCCAGCTCGCGACGAAAAGCTGCGGCGCGACAGCGAGCGGCCAAGGCCGACCTTGACCCCTACCCGTTGAGCGCCCGGTCGAGGTCGCGCCACAGGTCCTCGACGTCCTCGATTCCCGCCGACAGCCGGAGCAGATCGGGCGGGCACGGCGATTCCGGGCCCTCGTAGGAAGCGCGGTGTTCGATCAGCGATTCGACGCCGCCGAGCGAGGTCGCGCGCTTCCACAGGCGCACGCGCGCCGCCGCGGCGATCGCCGCGTCGCGGCCGCCGCGCACGCGGATCGACAGCATGCCGCCGAAGCCGCCCTGCATCTGTCGGGCGGCGATCGCGTGGCCGGGATGATCGGGCCGGCCGGGATAGAGGACCTCGGCGACGGCGGCGTGATTGGACAGGCGCTCGGCCAGCTCGAACGCGTTGGCCGCCGCGGCGCGCACGCGCAGATCGAGCGTGCGCAAGCCGCGGATCAGCAGGAACGCCTCGAACGGTCCGAGGATGAGGCCGTGCAGCTTGCGAATGTCGGCGACCCGCGCCGCCAGCCCGTCGCCGCGCGCGAAGCCGAGCGCCCCGGCGATCGCGTCGGAATGGCCGTTGAGATACTTGGTCGCCGAATGCATGACGACGTCGGCGCCGAGCTTGAGCGGCCGGGTGAAGATCGGCGTCGCGCAAGTCGAGTCGACCGCCAGCGCCGCCCCCGCCGCATGGGCGATCGAAGCCGCCGCGGCGATGTCGGTGACGCTCCACAGCGGATTGCTCGGCGTCTCCAGCCAGACGAGGCGCGTGGGTTTCTCGGCGACGCAGGCGGCGAGCGCGGCGGGATCTTCGGGGTCGGTGAACGCAACCTCGAGGCCGAAATTCGCCGATTCGTCCTTCAGCCAATGGCGCAAAGCCCAATACATCCGCCGCGGCGCAACGATTCGCGCGCCGGGACCCAAGCTCAGGAACAGCGCGATCGCCGCCGACATGCCCGAGCCGAACACAAACGTCGCCGCGGCGCCTTCGAGCGAGCCGATCAAGGCTTCGGCTTCGCGCGCCGTCTGATTGTCGGGCCGGCCGTAGATCGGCCGGCTCCAGTCGGCGTAGGCGGGATCGCGGATGAAGGTCGTCGTCACGTGCAGCGGCGGCACCAGGCCGCCCGTCGCCTCGTCGATGCGGCCGAGCGCCTGCGCGGCGCGCGTGCGCGCGCTCCAGTTCTGCGCGTCGCTCATAGCGCGAGCCCGCGCAGCAGCCGCGGCGCCTTGACGCCGTCGCCCGCCGCCTCGGCGGCGAGCAGCCGCTTCAGCGGCGACAGGCGATCGACGACCCTCAGGCCGAAATCGCGCGCGGCGCGCAGCGGCGTGAGATCGTTGGCGAACAGACGGTTCAGCGCGTCCATGCCGAGGCTCGAGGAGACGACGTCGAAGCGGCGCGCGCGCTGGTAGGTTTGCAGCGTCGTCGCGTCGCCGGGATCGAGGCCGAGCCGCATGCGCTCGACAATGACCTCGGCGAGCGCCGCGACGTCGCGCAGGCCGAGATTGAGCCCCTGCCCCGCCAGCGGATGGACGACATGGGCGGCGTCGGCGACCAGCGCGAGACGGTCGGCGACGAAGCGTCGGGCGAAGCGGAACGCGAACGGAATGGCTTCGACGCGCGAAGCGAGGCTCAGCGCGCCGAGCTTCAAGGTGAAGCGATATTCGAGCTCGCGCAGGAAATCCTCGGGCGCCAGCGCCGCGATCGCCCTGGCGTCGGCGTGGCGCTCGTTCCAGACGATGCTGGAGCGGCGGCCGCGCATCGGCAGGATGGCGAACGGGCCGCCGGGCAGGAAATGCTGTTCGGCGAGACCCTCGTGGTCGCGCTCATGGGCGATCGTCGCGACCATGCCGGTCTGGCCGGTGTCCCAGCCGACGGTCGGAACGTCGGCGAGCGCGCGCAGCCGCGAGCGCGCGCCGTCGGCGGCGACGACCAGTCGCGCCCTCAGCCGCCGGCCGTCGCCGAGTTCGAGCTCGGCCATGTCGCGTCCGGGCGCAAACGCGGTCACGGCGGCGGCGATCGTCTCGAGGCCGAGCGCCGCGGCGGCGGCGCGAAGCGCGGTCGCGACGTCGTCGTTGAACGCCATATGGGCGAGCGCTTCGTCGTCTTCGCCGCCGAAGCGCAATTGCTCGATCCTGACCGCATCGCGCGTGCGGCCGTCGTAGATCGCCATGCGGCGGATCGGCTGGGCGAGCGGCGCCAGCGCCGTCCAGGCGCCGACCTGCGCGATCAGGCGGCGCGGCCCTTCGGCGAGCGCCACCGTGCGCAAATGTCCGTCGCGCGCGTCGGGGCGCGGGTCGACGAGGGCGACGGCGATCCCCGCCCCCAACGCCTGTTTGACCGCCGCGGCGAAAGCGAGCCCCGCCGGCCCCGCGCCGGCGACGACGACGTCGAAGATGCGCGGAGAGGCGGCGGCGGGCATGGCCGCCATTGTGGGGCGGCCGGCGCAGCGAGGCAAGCGCCGGCGGTCGGCCGATGGGGCGCCGGCGCTGGCGACGCGCCGGCGGCCAAAATCTGATGCTTGGTTCTCGGCGCCGCGGATCGGCTGTGGGCGGCGCGCCGGCTTTGCGGCGCCCGAGGCGTTACGGCCGGGTTGCGCCCATGCCAGCCGGTTTCCGTTTGAGGCGGTTCTCGAAGGCGGACGGCATACCGGCCAGGTCTTCTCGGCGATCTTGGGCGGACAGCGGCCGTTGCGGTTTGAGGCGCGTTAGACGCCTGGAGCAAGGCGCGCCAAGGCCAAAGCGGGCGTTTCGCCCCCGCCTGTTGCTTTTCTGCAACAGTCTTTAAGAAGGTCGTTTTGAGGCGACAATCTTGCAATTTTGCAATTGAATTGCGGCGTGACTTGGATAGGGTCGGTCGCTGACGTTACGGTAAGCAAGTCCGTAACGGGGAGTTCCCGCTCGATCAAGACGGGAGCGGGCTGGAGGGCGTCGATATGAAATTCACCAAGAGCCTATTGCTCGGTTCGGCCGCCACTCTGGTGGTCGTCGCCGGCGCGCAGGCTGCCGATCTTCCGACCAAGAAGGGCGCGCCGGCCGCTGAATACGTCAAGGTCTGCAAGGTCGGCGACATCGCCGGCTTCATCATCCCGGGCTCCGACACCTGCCTGAAGATCAGCGGTTACGTCAACGCGCAGATCGCCATGGGCAACGTCAGCGACGAATATACGCTGGCGCCTCTGTCCGAGTTCGCCAAGGTGTACCTGCACCACTCTTCGCCGCACGTTACGTGGGGCGACCCGGCGATGACGCTGAAGAGCGCGGCGACGCAAGTCAACGACATCGGCTACTACACCCGCGGTCAGGTCAACTTCGACGCGGTGACCAACACCGCCATGGGCCCGCTGCTCGCTCACATCGAGCTGCAGGGCGACTCGGGCGACAGCCGCTTCGACGCGGGCTCGCCCGGCGCCGACGTGACGCTCAACGCCGGTTACGTGCAATGGGCGGGCATCACCGCCGGCAAGCACGGCTCGTTCTACGACTACCTCGCCGGCGGCGACACCTGGAAGGACTTCTTCTCGCCCGACCACAGCGGCACCCCGATCAACCTGCTGGCCTATACCGCGACCTTCGGCGGCGGCTTCTCGGCCACCGTGTCGTTGGAGCAGAACGAGAGCGTGTCCGGCTTCGCGGGAGCGGCAGACAACATCGGGTTCCCATTCGGCTCATCGAATTTCTTCATCCTTGGGACGGGCAACGTCACTTCGATCAGCGGCAAGGCGCTCGGCGTTCGCGCGCCCGACATCGTCGCCAGCTTGGACGTGACCCAGAGCTGGGGCGGCGCCCATCTCGCCGGCGTCGCGCATAACGACCGCTACTCGATCGCGGGGACGATCAACGAGACGCTGTTCCCGATCGCCAACCCCACGATCGCGTCGCTAGAGTCGAGCGCCGACACATGGGGCTTCGGCGTCATCGGCGGCGTGACCTTCACCCTGCCGATGCTCTCGGCCGGTTCGAAGATCGCGTTCCAG
>NZ_JBEKVH010000025.1:0-46916 GCF_049514155.1 Roseiarcus sp.
GCTCGACGACGGTCGTCAGCCAGTCTTGCTGCTCGAGCTTCTCGCGCCCCGTCACGTCCGGGTCGCGCACCCCCGCCCCGACGATAGCCCAATCGCGGTCGCGGCCGGCGTTGAACAGATCGTCGAGATAGACCGCCTGATGCGCGCGGTGAAAATTGCCGACGCCGAAGTGAACAATGCCGGGACTGAGATCGGAGCGTCGATATTTCGGCGTCGCGATTCCCGCAGGCATGTGGGCTAGTGCGGCGGCGGAAAGTTTAACGCTCATGAATTCGTATCCACCGATGAATGCCGCACGGGTCCGACGTTACGCTGTCGCGGCGTCTCGCATCGAGGAGTCGACCTCCGTGCGCCGCCGCTCCTCCGCCGTCAGTCGATCCTCCTGCCGTCCTTGTCGAACCGATGCAGGTGCGCCTCGCGCGGGGTGACGAATATGCTCTGGCCCGGCGTCAGCGCTGCCTCGCCCTCGAGCCGCAGGGTGAGAGGCCCGATGCCCTCGGCCTCCGCATGAACGAACGTGTCGGAGCCGAGGTGCTCGGCTAGGCGTACTTTCGCCGGCCACTCCCCCGAAGTGGTCGATACGTCGGCGTGCTCGGGGCGGATGCCGATGGTCTCGGCCCCCCGCTTCGCTGCGGGCGCGCCCCTGATCAGGTTCATGGTCGGCGAGCCGATGAAGCCGGCGACAAAGAGGCCGTTCGGCTTGTTGTAGAGTTCGAGCGGCGAGCCGACCTGGGCGACCGAGCCGCGATCGAGCACGACGATCTTGTCGGCCATGGTCATCGCCTCGACCTGGTCGTGGGTGACATAGATCATCGTCGTCTTGAGAGCCTCGTGAAGTTCGCCGATCTCGACCCGCATCTGCACCCTGAGCGCCGCGTCGAGGTTGGAGAGCGGCTCGTCGAACAGGAACGCCTTCGGCTCGCGCACGATCGCGCGGCCGATCGCGACGCGCTGGCGCTGGCCGCCGGAGAGCTGGCGCGGCTTGCGGTCGAGATAGTCGGTGAGGTTGAGCGTCGCGGCGGCCTTGCCGACCTTGCCTGCGATCACGTCGGGCTTGTCGCCCGCCATCTTCAGCGCGAAGCCGATGTTGGCGCGCACGCTCATGTGCGGATAGAGCGCGTAGGACTGGAACACCATCGCCAGCCCGCGCTGGGCCGGGCCAACATCGCTGACATCCTTGCCGTCGATGAGAACCCGCCCCGCGGTCAGATCCTCGAGCCCGGCGATCAGCCGCAACAACGTCGACTTGCCGCAGCCCGAAGGCCCGACGAAGACGGCGAACTCGCCGTCCTTGATGTCGAGATCGACGTTATTGATGACGTTCACCGCGCCGAACGCCTTGCCCACCGCTTGCAACTGGATGGCGCCCATCGTCGCTTGACCTCCCTGTCGGCCTGTTCCGCCCTTTTCTTGAGCGCCGTCCCCAATCGCGCAACCCGGCACGGCGGGCAGGCCGAGCCATTTCGTAGCGCAACGAGGAGGTCGAAAACAGAGGGATCGCGCGATCGACGCGGCCCGCGGACGAACGGGAAGGCGGCTGGTTACGAACACTTCGCCACGCGCGCGGTCGGATCGCGCAGAACTCGTGGATTCTCACCTTAACTCAAATAGTTATCTAATTCGGAGAACTGACCCTAGCCGTGCAAACACGCCCGGCCCGACTTTCCCGTGTCCGGCTGTTGGCGACGAACGCGCGCCACGAAGACACGAACGCGGGTATTCGACCGAGGTGCGAGCCGTCCAAACTGAAATGGTGAGCGCGGTGGGACTCGAACCCACGACCCCCTGATTAAAAGTCAGATGCTCTACCGATTGAGCTACGCGCTCGTCTCGCCTTCAGGGCGGGTTGTGCCTACAGCCTTGGTCCGGCAGGGTCAATAGAACCGGCCGGGGGCTCCCCAAACCGGTCAGTCCCGAGCCCTCAGCGCCGCCGCCTGCGCCAGCCGCGCCGCCCGCAACCGGGCGAAGTCCTCGCCAGCGTGATGCGACGAGCGCGTCAGCGGCGTCGAGGCGACGAGCAGGAAGCCCTTGGCGGCGCCGACGGTCGCATAGGAGGCAAATTCGTCGGGCTCGACGAAGCGCACGACCGGATGGTGCTTCGGCGTCGGCTGCAGGTACTGGCCGATGGTGAGGAAATCGACGTCGGCGCTGCGCAGATCGTCCATCGCCTGCAGCACTTCGGCGCGCTCCTCGCCGAGCCCGACCATGATCCCCGACTTGGTGAACATCGTCGGGTCGAGTTCCTTGACCCGCTGCAGCAGCCGCAGCGAATGGAAGTAGCGCGCGCCCGGCCGCACGGTCAGATATTTCGACGGAACCGTCTCGAGATTATGGTTGAAGACGTCGGGCCTGGCGGCGACGACCACTTCGAGCGCGCCGTCCTTGCGCAGGAAATCGGGCGTCAGCGCTTCGATCGTCGTCGCCGGCGAAGCGTCGCGGATCGCGGCGATGACGCGGGCGAAATGCTCGGCGCCGCCGTCGGCGAGGTCGTCGCGGTCGACCGAGGTCACCACGACATGAGAGAGGCCGAGCTTGGCGACCGCGTCGGCGACCCGCGCCGGCTCGGCGGCGTCGAGCGCGTCGGGCAGCCCGGTGCGCACGTTACAGAAGGCGCAGGCGCGGGTGCAGGTGTCGCCCATGATGAGGAAGGTCGCGTGCTTCTTCTCCCAGCACTCGCCGATGTTGGGGCAACTCGCCTCCTCGCAGACGGTGGCGAGCTTGTGCTCGCGCATGATGCGGTTGGTGGCGGCGAAGCCCGGCGTCGAGCCCGGCGCGCGGACGCGAATCCACGCCGGCTTCTTGGCCGAGGGCTGGTCGGGCCGATGCGCCTTTTCCGGGTGGCGCGGCCGCGCCGCGCCGCCGACGCGATCGATGAGGACGGTCATGAAAGCTCCTGCGGCGGCGGCCCGTCGGGTGGGCCGCTCAGCCGCGCTTGTTGATCAATTGCCAGATATAGAGAAGCGCCGCCGAACCGACCAGGGCGGCGACGAAATGCTCGAGCGTGCCATGCACCGTGACATGGGCGAGGTCGGCGAGCTCGGAGCCGATCCAGGCGCCGGCGACGCCGACGATGATGTTGGTGAAAATGCCGTGGCGAATGCCGATGATCTTGCCGGCGATCCAGCCGGCGAGGCCGCCAATGACGATCAGCGCGAGGAAGCCGCCATATTGGGTGCTCAGGATCCCGAGCGAGCCATGCATCCCCTTCTCCTTCGTCTGGCGCGGCGAAACCTCACGCCGGGCGGGTCAGCGGCGCGACATAAAACCCGTCCGTCCCGCTGCGCAAGGGGCTGAAGCGGAAGCCGACGCCGAGCGAAGAGGCCTGCGCCGCGAGCGCCGGCAGGCCGCAGACGGAAGCCCAATGCGCCGCCTCGAGCGGCAGGAATTCGTCGTGAGCGGCGAGAAAGGCGGCGATGCGATCTTCGTTCTCGGCCTTCAGCAGCGAGCAGGTGACATAGACCAGATGGCCGCCGGCCTTTACATACCTCGCCGCGCGTTCAAGGGTTTCGTTCTGGTCCTTGATCCGCTGCTCCAAAGCGCCGGGGCGCACGCGCCATTTTGCGTCGGGGCTGCGCCGCCAGGCGCCGGAGCCGGTGCAGGGCGCGTCGATCAGCACGACGTCGCAGCGCCCGGCGAGATCGGAGAGCATTTCGCGCTCGCCGCGCGGCGCGCGCACCTGGACGTTGCGAACGACGGCGCGCGCCAGCCGGTCGTAGATCGGCGTCAGCCGTCGGCCGTCGTCGTCGGTGGCGTAAATCTGGCCGTGGTTCTCCATCATCGCCGCCAGCGCCAGCGTCTTGCCGCCAGCGCCGGCGCAGAGATCGAGCACCTGCATGTCCGGCTTGGCGCCGCTGAGGAGCGCAGCAAGCTGCGAGCCCTCGTCCTGCACTTCGACCTGACCTTTGACGTAGGCGGGCTCGGCCGACAGCGCCGGACCGCGGCCGTCGACCCGCACCGCGATGCGTAGGCCGACCGGCGACAGCGGCGTCGGCTGCGCGTCGAGATGGGCGAGCGCGGCGAGCGCGCGATCGCGGCCGCCTTTGAGCGTGTTAGCCCGCAGGTCGACCGGCGCGCGACAGGCCAGCGCCCTGCCCTCCGCGACCGCGTCGTCGCCGCAGCTTTCGGCGAAGGCGGCGGCGAGCCATTCGGGATAGTCGCCGCGAACGGAATCGGGCGCGCCGGAGAGATCGCCGGAGCTGAGCCGTTCGCGCTCGGCCTCGGAGAGCGGCGCCGGCGCGTGGCCCTCGCCGCTGAACAGCGCCGAGATTCCCGCCTCGTCGAGGTCGCGCAATTGCTTGAGCGCGCCGATCATGACGGCGCGCGGGCTCGAATCGCCCATCAGCCAGGCGGACGAAGCCTTGCGGCGTAGCGCGTCATAGACGAGGCCGGCAATCGCGGCGCGGTCGCCCGAGCCGGCGAAACGGCGCGCCAGGCCCCAGTCCTTGAGCGCGTCGACCGCCGGTCGGCGGCGCGCCTCGACGTCGGCGAGCACTTCGATGGCGGCGGCGACGCGGGCGGCTGGGGTCATGCGTCCGTTTAGCGCGGGCGGCTCGGCGAAGCAAAAAAGCCGCAGCGATCCGGGTTGGGAAACGCGAGGTCGCGCGGTAGGTTGGCGCCCGTTTCGCCCTGCCGGAGTTCCTTCATGCTGAGTCGGCGTCAATTCGTCCTGGGCGTCGCGGCCGCGGCGCTGCCGCTTCAGGCGGCGCGCGCCAACGTCCCGGCGCCCTACGATTGGGACGCTTCGCCGCCGACCGCGAGCCGGGAAGCGTTCGTCGCCTGGATGGTCAAGAACCGCGGCGAAGACGCGAATTTCCTCGGCCAGCGCTACGACCGCTACCTCAAGCTGGTCGCCGGCAAGGACCTTTGGGAGGCGCCGACGACCCGCGCCTACCTGATGACGCCGCGCGAGGAGTTCGTCACCCACGACAACCTGGCGCGCGCCTACGAGGGGCATTTCCTCAACATCGGCTTCGGCGTCACCATCACCGGCCCGCACAGCGTCTGCCGGATGACCAACACGCTGGAGATCAAGCGCAGCGACAAGGTGCTCGAGATCGGCACGGGCTCGGGCTATCAGAGCGCGGTCCTGTCGAACCTCACGGCGAACGTCTTCTCGATCGAGATCATCCCGCCGCTCGCCCAGCGCACCCGCGCGCTCTACGATTCGCTGATCGCGCGCGGCTATTCCGAATATGCGGCGATCACGACCAAGAACGCCGACGGCTACTACGGCTGGGCGGAGCAGGCGCCGTTCGACAAGATCATCGTCACGTGCGGCATCGACCACGTTCCCCCGCCGCTGCTGCAGCAGATGAAGCCCGACGGGATCATGGTGATCCCGGTCGGCCCGCCGGGCGCGCAGCACGTGCTGAAGGTGATCAAGAAGGTCAACGCCGACGGCTCGCTGACCGCCGTGCGCTCCGACATCTACAACGGCCAGATCCAGCCCTTCGTGCCCTTCACCGGCGGACACCAGGGTCAGGCGAGCCTGTAGCCGAGGCCGCGCGCCTCGGCCAGCGACGCCGATCGCATAGGGGCGACAAATCCGTTCGGCGCACGAACGATTTCAGGGCGTTAGGCGCCAAACGGCGCGCATAATGCCGATATGGCCACTCAGGTTGCTGCAATAGGCTGCAGAATTACATTAACTAATAGATATAAACGATTGTAATTCGGACCCAGCCGCGCGGACGAACTGGCCTGCGCGGCGCGATGGCGAAATGGGCGCCGTCGAGGCCGACGCAAAAGCGACACGTTTGCGCCGCATGCCCGCGCCGGTTTCGCGACGGGCGGAATCGGTTTGCATTCTTTGAGGAAATCTTATGTCCAAGATGATTCGCGCCGGACTCGCCTTTTCCCTCGCCCTAGCGATCGCCGCCTGCGCGGCGCCGCCGCCGCCCGCGCCGCTCCAGTCGCCGCCGCCGCCGCCGAAGCATAAGCTCGACGCCAAGACCCAGCTTGAGACCGGCCGCACTTACTAGGCCGCTTCAACGCGCGGCCGGCGAACGGCCGTGCGTCGTTCCAGCGGTCAAAATCTGATGCTTGGCGCTCGACCATCCGAGACATTTGCTGGCGCATCACCCGATGGCCGACGCTGACCGAGGGCGGACGGGCAGGTTCGGGCGACCGGAAGGTCGAAAGTGACTTTCGTTCGCGCTTTGGGGTCGGGGCGGCTCTCGACCTTCGGTGACGCGGCTCCGCAATCCGCCCCTGCAATTGGCGCCCCTAGCGGGCCTGACGCTGCGTCACGGCGCTCGAAACGGCGGCGCATTCTTACGAAACTGTCAGCCTGTCGAAACGCGATCGGGTATTTCCCGTTGCTTAAAAGTCACAACAAGCCAGATTCTGTAGCTTCATTTTGCTGGCCTCCTTATCGTTCCCAGTATTGCCAACAGTTTATCGCTGCAACCGGGCGCCCCCCTACCAACTGACGCTCCCGCGACAAGAATCGGCGATTGAAATCGCCGCCGACCGGGAACACTCTGAGTTAGCTACGATTCGCCCCTCCCGTGCGGCCCGGAGCGCGCACGAGGGGGGCGCCATTTGGCGTCAGCGCGAGGCCGGACGATGCAAGCGCACAAGACCTTCATCAATCTGAGCGGAGCGCGCGGATCGGCGGGTTTCAGCGTTTGCGCGCTTCTGACGCTTTGCGCCCTGACGTTCGTCGCGCTTCTGGCGGTCGAGGGGCCGGCGCAGGCGGTGCCGAGCTTCAGCCGTCAGACCGGTCAGGCCTGCGCCACCTGTCACACCGCCTTCCCCGAACTGACGCCGTTCGGTCGCCACTTCAAGCTCACGGGCTACGTAGAAGAGGGCGCCAAGAACCCTCCTCCCATTCCGCTCGCGGCGATGCTCATGCCGGGCTTTACCCATACGCAGTCCAATCAGGACGCGCCGCCTTCGCCAGGCTTGAAGACGAACGACAATCTCGTCACGCAGCAGGTGACTGGATTACTCGCCGGCGGAATCTACGGCAATCTCGGCGCGTTCGTTCAGGTGTCGGGCAATCCGATCACCGGGCAGGTCTGGTTCGACGGCTCGGACGTCCGCTACGCCGACACGTTCGAGCTGTTCGGCAAGAAAGCCTATTACGGCGTCGACGCCAACAATACGCCGACGATCCAGGACGCCTGGAACACGGTCAATGCGTGGAGTTTCCCGCAATTGAGTTCGGGCGTGGCGGCGTTCAGTCCGCCGGGCACGCACATCGATGACCTCGCGCAGAGCGTCGCCGGCGGCGGCGCCTATGTCTACTGGAACGAGCTCGTCTACGCCGAATTGACCGCCTACCTCGGCTACAACAAGAGCACGCTCGAGGCCTTCGGCATGGAGCCGGGTCCGACGCCGGACGTTCAGCGCGGGGCCATGCCGTACTGGCGACTGGCGGTCGAGCCGCACTGGGGCGATCATTACTTGATGGTCGGCACCTACGGCCTGTATGGCCAGACGATTCCCGGCGGGCAGGCCGGCATCGGCGCCGACAGCTATCTCGACGTCGGCTTCGACTCTCAGTACCAGTACGACGGCGAGCAATACAGCGTTACAGTGAAGCTTTCCGATGTCATGGAATTTCAGAAGTTCAACGCCAGCTTCGCCACCGGCGGCGCGTCGAACGTCAACGACAAGCTGAACAGCTTCAAGGCCAACGCCACATTCGTCTGGGATCACACCTACAGCCTGACCGCCGGCTACTTCAACGTTTCCGGAACCAGCGATCCGCTTTGGGACACGGCGGCCTACGGCGGCCCTGGCGTGGTCAGCAGCCCGAATGGCAGCGGGATGATCTTCGACGCCGCTTACCTCCCGTTCAGCCACGGCGCCCCGGGGCCGTACAAGTACGCCAACGTGCGTATCGGCGCCCAATACATCACATACTTCAATCTTTACGGCGGAACGAACAACTTCGACGGAATGATCGGGACGCCCGGCGCGGGCGGCACTCACAACGCGTCGGGCAACAACACGGCATTCCTTTATGCCTGGGCGGCGTTCTGAGAGCAGCCGACCGGAAGCAGAGGGTCAGGTCCAGGGCGAGTAGCGTGGGGATCGCACAATACGAATTCGTAATCGGGGCGCCACATTACTGCCTCGCAGCCCTGTGATTTCTTTTCGAGTGGAACGGCGACCCGATTGGATGGAGGCGCATTTATGCGCTATCGCCTTGACGAGAAGCGACAGCCTCCGACCCACTTGCCACCTCCTTCAAGGTCGCTGGAAAGCGAGTTCGTGAGCCTTTCGGCGAAAATTGAGCAAGTCCTTCAGCAACTCGACGTGCCGATTGCCGCCGCGGAAGAAGCGCTCACGCTCGTTCGACGGCGACTGCAAACGAAAGCGGCTGCTTTTCGTTGATCGCGTTTAACGCACTTGGATGGACAAAGCCCTTTCAGGGTTGCGATCAAGCATGTCGACCGGCTCGGCCCGCGGGGGACAACTCCGCCGTCAACGAGCCGCCACGCGCCTATGGCGCGTTGAAGCAAGCTGATCGCTCGTCAACGCAGAGAAATATTTGCCGCGCGGCCTGGCGGCGGCTTTCGGCAATCGCCGCATTCGCTCAGACCGACCGCAACGGGCGCATTCCTGACACCCGCGGTCGCGTAGGCGACCGACAGAGTTCCGCCCTTTCTCGACGTTCCCGGTCGGGTCCCAAGCGTTGGGCTTCGACGACTCTAGTTCGCCGTCGGGTAGTTCGGGCTCTCGCGGGTGATGGCGACGTCGTGGACGTGGCTCTCGCGCAGGCCCGCCGAGGTGATGCGGGTGAACTTCGCCTTTTCCTGCAGTTCGGCGATCGTCGCCGCGCCGACATAGCCCATCGCCGCACGCAAGCCGCCGGCGAGCTGATGCAGGATCGCGCCGGCCGGGCCGCGATAGGGCACCTGGCCCTCGACGCCCTCCGGCACCAGCTTCATCTGGTCCTTGATGTCCTGCTGGAAGTAGCGGTCGGCCGAGCCCTGCGCCATCGCGCCGAGCGAGCCCATGCCGCGGTAGCTCTTGTAGGAGCGGCCCTGGTAGAGGAACACCTCGCCGGGGCTTTCGTCGGTGCCGGCGAGCAGCGAGCCGATCATCACGCAATCGGCGCCGGCGGCGATCGCCTTGGCGAGGTCGCCGGAATATTTGATGCCGCCGTCGGCGATCACCGGAATCCCGGCCTTGCGACCCGCCTCGGCCGCCTCGAGGATCGCGGTGAACTGCGGCACGCCGACGCCGGCGACGATGCGGGTGGTGCAGATCGAACCGGGGCCGATGCCGACCTTGATCGCGTCAGCGCCGGCGTCGATCAGCGCCTGCGCGCCTTCTCGGGTCGCGACGTTGCCGGCGATGATCGCGACCTTGTTGGTCGCGCGCTGAATGCGCCTCACCTGCTCCAGAACATACTCGGAATGGCCGTGGGCGGTGTCGACGACCAGGCAATCGACCCCCGCCTCCATCAGCAGTTCGGCGCGCTCGAAGCCCTTGGCGCCGACCGTCGTCGCCGCCGCGACGCGCAGGCGGCCGTCGCCGTCCTTGGCGGCGTGCGGGTGCGCCGTCGCCTTCTCGATGTCCTTGACGGTGATCAGGCCGACGCAGCGGCCGGCGTCGTCGACCACCACCAGTTTCTCGATCCGGTGGTGGTGCAGCAGGCGGCGCGCCTCCTCCTTACCGACGCCCTCGGCGACGGTGATCACCTTGCGCGTCATCAGTTCGGTGATCGGCTGGCGCGGATCGTCGGCGAAGCGGACGTCGCGATTGGTGACGATGCCGACGAGCTGGGCCGATTTGCCGTCGGGACCGCGCTCAACCACCGGCACGCCGGAAATGCCCGCCCGCCGCATCAGCGCCAGCGCGTCGGCGAGCGTGGCGTCGGGGAAGATGGTGATCGGGTCGATCACCATGCCGCTCTCGAAGCGCTTGACCTTGCGCACCTCCTCCGCCTGCTGCTCGGCGGTGAGGTTGCGGTGGATGACGCCGATGCCGCCGGCCTGGGCCATGGCGATGGCGAGCCGCGCTTCGGTCACCGTATCCATGGCGGAAGAGGCGATCGGCAGGTTGAGGCGGATCGCCCGCGTCAGGCGCGAGCCGATCTCGACCGCCCCGGGCATCACCGTGCTGTGGCCCGGCCGCAACAGCACGTCGTCGAAGGCCAGACCTTCGGAAATGGTCGTGTTTTCCAGGATCGCCATGGGGAGCCTTTCGCCGGGGTCAGAATCGCCGCCGCGTCATGGCGGGGCTGCCTAACACGCGCGGCGCGAACTTCCTAGCCGCGGCGGCGCCGGCTTTCTGCGCAGCAGCGGCGAACGGAGCGCATCGCTCCGCTTCAGGCGGGGCGGTCTATCCATTTTGTTGCGATGGTTTCCGAAGCGTCTCGTTCGGATGCGCCAAGCGTTCCAGAGTCTCCGATCGGCGGAAACGCGGGAAATCAGGAACTTAGGCGTCAAGGAAGGGCTGCGGTGAACGCCCCCTCGCGCTCAACCTCGCCGTCGCTCCGGCGGAAGCGGGCGCGGAGCCGCGTTCCGTTCATTGAGAAGCAGCAATATTGCTTGTAAACCTGCGCTTTGCCGCGCGGATCGGCGCGAACGGCTTACGCTCGGTCCACGCCTCGAATCTCGGGTTTCAGGGGGCGGCGTGACGAAGGCCTTTGCAATTGCGAGCGCCGTTCTCCTGGCCTTCGCCGTGGCCGGCTGCGCCGGCCGTCCCTCCGGCAATCTCGTCGTCGTGTCGGCGAGCGCGCCCGGCGCGAGCGCCGTCGACATGATGGTGGCGACGACGCGGTCGGACAACCCGGTCGCGCCCGGCGTCATGTTCAACGGCGAGCGCGCGCGCGGGCTCGCCTTCGCCGACATCGTCGTCTCCATTCCCCCAGACGAAACGCGAAAGATCGGCGACGTGCAGTGGCCGTCGACGATTCCCGGCGATCCCGCGCACGATTTCGTCACCCTGCGCGCCGACCGGCTCGATCTGAAAGAGGCCAAGGCGGCGTTCGACCAGCGCCTTCGCACCGGCCCGACTCGGCATGTGCTGCTGTTCGTGCACGGCTACAACACGCGCTTCGAGGAGGCGGTCTACCGCTTCGCGCAGATCACCCACGATTCCGGCGCGCGCGTCGTCCCGGTGCTGTTTACCTGGCCGTCGCGCGGCAAGCTGTTCGATTACGTCTACGATCGCGAGAGCGCGACCTATTCGCGCGACGGGCTCGAAGCGGTTCTGCAGGCGCTGGCGAAAGACCCCAACGTCGAGTCGATTTCGATTCTCGCCCATTCGATGGGCAATTTCGTCGCCGTCGAAGCGCTGCGCCAGATGGCGATCCGCAATCGCTCGCTGTCGCCCAAGATCAAGGACATCATGCTCGCCGCGCCCGATCTCGACTTCGATGTGTTTCGTCGCGAGATCGCGGAAATCGAGGCCTCCGACAAGAACCCGCCGGTCACGCTGTTCGTCTCGCAGGACGACTACGCGCTCGCGACGTCGAGCCGGCTCGCCGGCAACGAGCCGCGCCTCGGCGCCATCGATCCGAACGCCGAGCCGTACCGCTCGGTGCTGGAGAAGGCGCGCGTCAACGTGATCGACCTCAGCAAGGTCGAGTCCGACGACGCGTTGAACCACGGCAAGTTCGCGACGAGCGAGGTGGTGCGGGCGATCGGCCAACGGCTCGCCGGCGGCCAGACCTTGACCGACGCCAAGCCGACGCTCGGCGAGCGCCTCGGCGGCGTCGCCCAAGGCGCGGCGGCGACCCTCGGCAAAGCGGCCACGCTGGCGATTTCCGCCCCTGCCGCGATCATCGATCCCAACACGCGCGAAACCTTGGCGGACCAGGCCGGTTCGTTGGGTGCGAGCGCCGTGGACGTCATCCGATCGCCGGCCGCGGCGGTCGCGCAGTGAGCCTGACCCGCCCTGGCGTCTGAACCGAGTCCCCGGTCGATCGCGGTCGGACGGCTCGGAACGCCGCCGGCTTCACCCTATTGTGAGCGTCGCCGGGTCCGCGCCCGGCGCCCTCGCCTTGCCGTGGCGGCGCAGCGGCGCCAAGAAGGCCGCGCCCCCATGCGCCCCTGGATTCTCACCCCCTTCATCATCGCCACCGCGTTGTTCATGGAGAACATGGACGGAACGGTGCTGGCGACGTCGCTGCCGGCGATCGCGCGCGACTTCGGCCAGGACCCGATCGTGCTCAAGTTGGCGCTGACGTCCTACATGCTGACGCTGGCGGTGTTCATCCCCGCCTCCGGCTGGGTCGCCGACAAGATTGGCGCGCGCACCGTATTCTGTTCGGCGATTGTCGTCTTCACCCTCGGCTCGATCCTCTGCGGCGCGTCGTCGAGCCTGACGACGTTGATCGCGGCGCGCGTCTTCCAGGGCCTCGGCGGCGCGATGATGGTGCCGGTCGGGCGGCTGGTGCTGCTGCGCTCGACGCCGAAGAACGAGATGGTCAACGCGCTCGCCTATCTCACGGTGCCGGCGCTGATCGGCCCGGTGGTCGGGCCGCTGCTCGGCGGTTTCATCACCACCTATTTTCATTGGCGCTTGATCTTCTGGATCAATGTGCCGATCGGCATCGCCGGCGTCCTGCTGTCGCTGCGGTTCATCGAAAACATCCGCGAGCGCGACGTCGCCCGCTTCGACTTCAAGGGCTTCGTGCTCTCAGGAGCGGGCCTGCTGAGTCTGGTGTTCGGCCTGACGGTGATCGGCGTGCCGTTCATGCCGCGGGCGCTCAACGCCGCGCTGATCGTCGCCGGCGTGCTGCTGCTCGCGCTCTACGTCAGGCATGCGCGCCGCGACCCCGAGGCGATCGTCGACCTCAGTCTGTTGAAGATCCGCACCTTTTTCGCCGGCGTGGTCGGCGGCTTCCTGTTCCGCATCGGCATCGGCGCCCTGCCCTTCCTGCTGCCGCTGCTGCTGCAGATCGGTTTCGGCCTGACGCCGTTCCAATCCGGTTCGTTGACCTTCGCCGCCGCCGCCGGCGCGATGGCGATGAAGTTCACCGCCGCGACGATTCTCAAGCGCTGGGGCTTCCGCCGCGTGCTGGTCGCCAACGGGATCGTCTCGACCCTGTTCCTCGCCAGTTGCGGCCTGTTCACCGCGGCGACGCCGCACTGGTTGCTGCTGACCGCGCTGCTCGCCGGCGGCTTCTTTCGCTCGCTCGAATTCACCGCCCTCAATGCGATCGGCTACGCCGACATCGACCAGGGAAGAATGAGCCGCGCCACCAGCTTCGCCAGCACCGCCCAACAAATGTCGGGCGCGGTCGGCGTCGCGCTCGCCGCCGCGAGCGTCCAGACGTTCCGCTGGGGCTTGGGCGACACGGCGCTCTTGCCGCGCGACATGACGCTGAGCTTCGCCGTGGTGTCGCTGGTCGGGCTGAGCTCGGTGGCGATCTTCGCCCGGCTCAAGGCCGACGCCGGCGCGGAAGTCTCCGGCCAGCGGCAGGCGATCGAGGATGCGGCGCCGGCGGAGTGACCGGCGCTACGCGGCCTTGCCGCGGAAGCCGGTCGCCAGCACGTAGAGCTCGGCGCTGTCGGCGCGGCTCGCCTTCGGTTTGAGGTGGCGCACGACGGCGAAGTCGCGCTTCAGCCGCGCCAGCAGTTCGCCCTCCGATCCGCCTTGCAGCACCTTGGCGAGAAAGAAGCCGCCCGGCGCCAACACGCTCAAGGCGAAGTCGGCGGCGAGCTCGGCGAGGCCGACGATGCGCAGATGATCGGTCTTGCGGTGGCCGGTGGCGTTGGCCGCCATGTCCGACATCACGCCGTCAGCGAGTCCGCCGAGCCGCGCCTGCAACCGCTCCGGCGCGTCGGGCGCATGAAAGTCCATCAGCTCGAACTCGACGCCGACGATCGCGTCCACCGGCAAGATGTCGATGGCGATCACCCGGCCCTTGCCCTCGGTCGCCTTGACCGCCTGCGCCGCCACCTGGCTCCAACCGCCCGGCGCGGCGCCGAGATCGACGATGCGCTGTCCGGGGCGGAACAAGGCGTATTTCTCCGCAATCTCGACCAGCTTGTAGGCGGCGCGCGAGCGGTAGCCCTCGCGCTTGGCCTGCGCGACGAAAGGATCGTTGAGCTGACGCTCGAGCCAAAGGGTCGAGGCGAGCGAGCGCTTGCGCGCGGTGCGCACGCGCGTCTTCAGCGCCCGTCCGCCCTCGTGTCCCGAACTGCCGCCGGTCATCAAAACGCCCCGCCGCGCGCGCGCGGCCAGACCCGGTCGGCGCGCATCATCTGCATCAGCATGCCTTCACGTAAGCCCCGGTCGGCGATGCGGATGCGCTGGGCGGGAAAATGACCGCGGATCGCCTCGAGAATCGCACAGCCGGCGAGCACCAGATCGGCGCGTTCGACGCCGATGCAGGCGTTGGCGGCGCGCTCGGCGTAGGTCATCGCCTTCAGCCGCGTGACGGTCGCATCGACTTCATCGCTGGTCAGCCACAGCCCGTCGACCGCGCGCCGGTCGTAACGCGGCAGGTTGAGATGGACGCCGGCGATCGTCGTCACCGTGCCCGAGGTGCCGAGGAGGTGAAAGCGGCCGCAACGCTCGCGGTCCGCGACTTGCGCGGCGAAGGGCGCAAGCGCCTCGGCGACGAAACGCGTCATCGCCGCGAAGGCTTCCGGCGTGACCTCGTCGCCGCCGAATTTCTCCGCCAGGGTGACGACGCCGAGCCGCAGCGACTCCCACGACTGCAGCCGGCGAATGGCGACGCCCTCGCGCGCCCTGCGATCGAGCCAGATGATCTCCGACGAGCCGCCGCCGATGTCGAACAGCAGGATCGACGCGGCCTCGCGATCGACGAGTTCGCTGCAACCGGCGACCGCGAGGGTCGCTTCCGTCTCGCGGTCGACGATTTCGAGCTTGAGATCGAGCCGCTCGCGCACCCGCTCGAGGAACGCGACGCCGTTCTCCGCGGCGCGGCAGGCTTCGGTGGCGATCAGCCGCGCCCGCGTCACCCCGCGCGCCGCCATCTTGTCGCGACAGACCCTCAGCGCGTCGAGCGTGCGCTCGATCGCCGCTTCGCTGAGCCGACCGGTCTGGGAGAGACCCTCGCCGAGGCGCACCACGCGAGAAAAGGCGTCGATGACGCGAAAACCATCCGCGGTCGGACGCGCCACCAGCAGGCGGCAATTATTCGTGCCCAGATCCAGCGCGGCGTAGGGGCCGCGCGGCGCGCCGCGATCGCCCGCCGACCGCCCGAAGCGCGAAGCGCCGTTCCCGGCGCGCGCTGCATCTGGGCTCAACTGCGATTGAGCCAAAAACGACTCCCTGCGCCCTGGCGCGGAAGGCGCCCGGGACGTGGTTTCGTCGCCGACTGTAGCAACACCGGGCCAGGATGCAACGCGACCCAGCGTCCGGGGCCGCGGCGAGGTCAGGGTTTGAAGAAGGGGTGGCGCACCATGTCGCCGGTCCTCAGGCCGATCTCAGCCGCGACGCCGCCGTTGAGTTCGAGCACCGCCGCGCAAGGGCCGCCCGACGGGATCGGCGTCTCCGACAGCGGCTCGGCGCGATCGACGATCCGCGTCACCTGGCCGTTGCGGGCGATGAAGACCATGTCGAGCGGGATATAGGTGTTCTTCATCCAGAAGGCGACCGGGCCGTCGCGATCGAATTCGAACAGCATGCCGCGATCCATCGGCATGAAGCGGCGATCCATCAGCCCTCGCTCGCGCGTCGCCGGGCTCGCGGCGATCTCGACCGAAAAGGCGTGATCGCCGGTTTGCGTGCCGATGGTCAAGGCTTGGAGCGGGTCGGCGAGCGCCGGCCCGACGGCGGTCGCGGCGGCGACGAAGGCGAGCGCGGCGGCGAACGCAATCGCGACGCCGTTCGGCCGGGAGGGCTGGCTCACGGCGCCGCCTCCGATCCGGCCGGCGTCGAGATCAATGCGAAGAATGTCCGCGGCCGCCGTCGAGCGGCCGCACTTCGGCGGCGAGCAGCCCCTTCGGGCCGGGCCCGAAGCGCGCCAGCATCGTGTCGCCCGGCTGCGGATCGGCGAAGCCGTAGCGCCTGAGCGTCTCCATATGGACGAAGATGTCCTCGGTGCCCTCGCCGCGGGTCAGGAAGCCGAAGCCGCGCGCGCGGTTGAACCATTTGACGACGACGATCTCGAAGCCGCCGACATTGGTCGCCTGCGCCCTGAGCCGCGTCGGCGGCAATTGCGACGCTTGCGCGCCCTCGCCCGCGGTGACCGACAGCACGCGGAACACCTGCATGCCCTTGTCGCGGCGCTGCGCCTCGGCCACCACGCGCGCGCCTTCGTAGATGGTCTGGAAACCGTCGCGGCGCAGCACGGTGACGTGGATCAGCACGTCGCCTTCGCCGCTGTCCGGGACGATGAATCCATAGCCTTTCGAAACGTCGAACCATTTGACGCGCCCGGCGATTTCGACCAAGCCGACGGGCCGTTCCTCAGGCGAGGCCGCGCTCTCGACAGGGAACGCCGGCAAACTCTTGAAAGCCTCTTCGCTCACGTTGGCCCCCACCGACGCATGCGCCGACTCGGTCTTCGCACCCGAGACCGACTCGCGCCGCCAACGAAGAGAGCGGTCCGCCAGGCTCCGCTTCGTCGGCGACGAAGATCGCGCGAGTGATTCTCTATTGTGAAGATATCAAAACGGCGAAAGCGGCCTAGCGAAATCGCGCGGCCGCTCTCGAACGCTGTGGATAGGCGCCGTCGTTTTGCAACGGCGCGTCGGAAATGTTTCGTCGCCTCGCGGGCGACCGCGCGCGACTATTCCGTCTCTTCTTCCGGCTCGGGCGGCGGCGCCATGCCTTCGAGACCGCGCAGCAGGTCCTCTTCGGTCATGCGGTCGAACTGCGCCTCGCCGCCGGCATCGGCTTCGGCCGGCGCCGGCGTATGAATCATCGGCGGCGCCGCTTCGGCCTCCGGCTCGTCGACTTCGACGTGCTTCTGCAGCGCGTGGATGAGGTCTTCCTTGAGGTCGTCGGGCGACAGCTTGCTGTCGGCGATCTCGCGCAACGCGACGACCGGGTTCTTGTCGTTGTCGCGCGCCACATGGATCTGGGCGCCCGAGGAAACCGCACGGGCGCGATGGCTGGCCAACAGGACAAGGTCAAAGCGATTCTCGACCTTGTCGATGCAGTCTTCGACGGTGACGCGAGCCATAGCTGCTCCTGGACAGGGTGCCGGACTGTGGGGGTTTGGCCGCTCCTACACCGGGAGACGCGGCGAAGCAAGCTTTTCGGTCTCGTCGGGAGGCGCGGCGGGCCGGTTCGCGCCCCGTTCCCTCAGAGGTCCTTCTCCCAGGTCTCCCCTACCAGCGCCTTGCCGAAGCTGCGGTGCGGTTCGGAAGCGACGAGACGGAACCCGGTCGCCTCGTAGATGCGCCGCGCCGCAACCAGGATGTCGTTGGTCCACAAGGTCATCTTGCGATACCCGGCGCGGGCGGCGAACCGCAGCGCCTCGTCGACCAGGCGGCGGCCGAGTCCCCCGCCGCGCGCATTGGGCTCGACGTAAAGGAGCCGCAGCTTGGCGACGCCGTCGCCGGCGTCGACGACGAAGACGGCGCCCAGGACCTCGCCTTCGCGCTCGGCGACCCAGCAATGCTCGCGGGTCGGATCGTGGGCTTTGAGGAAGCGACCGCCGATCTCGGCCACGAGGCCTTCGAAGGTTTCATCCCAGCCGTATTCGGCGGTGTACAGCGCCCCATGGCGATGGACGACCCAGCCGACGTCGCCGGGCGCGTGACCGCGAATGACGACCGGCGGTTCGGCGGCGGACTCGGTCGACAGCTCCGCCATGATCGTCGCCATCGCCGCGGCGACCTTGGCGCGCCGGGCCCCGCTCAACGGCGCGAGGGTCGCCGCGGCCTCCGCGTCGGCGGCGCGGTCGAGTCCGGCGAAGGCGGCGCGCCCGGCGCGGGTCAGCCGCAGCGTCGAAGCGCGTCCGTCGCTGGCGCTCGGGCGCTTGTCGATCAGGCCGAGCGCGGCGAGCCTGGCGAGGACGCGCGACAGATAGGCGGGATCGAGCCGCAGCGCCTTGGCGAGCGCGGCGGCGGTCAGATCGCGGCCGTGCGCGATCTCGAACAGCACGCGCGACTCGGTGAGCGAATGGGGCGAATCGAGGATGCGCCGATCGAGAGCGCCGACCAGGCGCGTGTGAAAGCGGTTGAAGGCTCTGACCCTCGCAACTTGGCCGGGCGACGCGGGCATGGCGGCCTCCGTCAAGAAAGTGGACAGAAGCCTCCTTTTAGTGGCCTTTGTCAACCAATTCGACGCGCCGGGGCTGAAACGCAAAGCGGCGCCTCACGGCGCCGCCTGGTCGACAAACGGAAGTTCGGTCGATCAGAACTCGAACAGCGGCTCGGGCCGGCCGGGCGGATTGAAGCGGGTCGGCAGAGTGTCGAAGGCGCCATTGCCGAACATCGGCCCCATTTCGCCGAGCGAAGACGGCGCGGAATCGGTGACATAGCGATCGCCGGTGCCGATTTCGCCGAAAGACGCCCCCGCGCCAGGGTCGAGATAAGAGCGGGCGTGAACGACGATGTCGCCCGGGTGGACGGCGGCATAATGCATATGCCGGTGACGGACCGTCTGCGCGTCGGCGGTCGAGATGGCGGCGGCGAGCGCCAGCGCGGCGGCGAAACCCATCATGAGCGAACGAACCATCGACGCCTCCTCATGCCGCCAAGCGGCGAACCCGCCTGCGACTCCAGCTTCCATCTATGCATCGAGAGGGCGTCGGCGCAACCGTCCTCGTCGCGCCGCGCCGCGTCAGGCGACGCCGCGGCGCCGGCGCAGCCCCGCCAGCGCCTCGCCGAAGGCGACGACGAAGCGATCGACGTCCTCGTCGCGCGAAGCCCAGCCGAAGCTGACCCGGATCGCGCCGGCGGCGAGTTCCGGCTCGATCCCCATAGCCGCCAGCACGTGCGACGGCGTCACCTTGCCCGACGAGCAGGCCGAGCCGGACGAAACCGCGACGCCGGAAAGATCGAGGGCGATCAGCAGCGTCGCGGCGGCGACGCCGGGCGCGGCGAAAGCGAGCGTATTGGGCAGGCGCGGCGCCGAGGCGCCGAAGACCACCGCCTCGGGCGCCGTTTCGCGCACCGCTTGCGCCAGCCGGTCCCGCAGGGCGGCGAGCCGCGTCGCCTCGGTCGCGGCCTCGGCGGCGGCGAGGCGCGCCGCGGCGCCGAGGCCGGCGATCGCCGCGACGTTCTCGGTGCCGGCGCGCGCGCCGCGCTCCTGCCCGCCGCCGCGCAGCAGCGGCGCCGCGATCGAAAGGTCGGAACGCGTCGCGATCAGCGCCCCGGCGCCCTTGGGGCCGCCGAACTTGTGGGCCGAGAGGAAGAGAAAATCGGCGCCTGACGTCGCCGCGGCGAGGTCGATCCGACCGGGAAGCTGCACGGCGTCGCAGACGACGATTCCGCCCGCCGCATGGACCAGCGCCGCCGCCTCGGCGACCGGCTGCAGCACGCCGGTTTCGTTGTTGGCGCCTTGCAACGCCAGCAACGGCCCGCCCTCGCCGCGCGCGAGGAGCTCGACGAGCGCGTCGAGGTCGAGCCGGCCGTCGGCCTGCAGCGGCGCGATCGCGGTCGCCTCGGGCGCGAAACGATGGCCGCGCAACACGCAAGGATGTTCGCCGGCCGACAGGATCAGCCGTGTCAGCGGCCCCTTCCGCTCCGGCGCTTGGATCGCCGGCGTCAGCGCCAGATTGGCGGCCTCGGTGCCGCCGGAAACGAAGACGACCCCGCGCGGCTCGACCCCGGCGAGCGCGGCGACCGCCCGGCGAGCCTCTTCGACGATCGCCCGCGCCCGCCGCCCCTCGGCGTGAATCGAAGACGGATTGCCGAGGACGTCGAGCGCTTCGAGCGTCGCGGACCGCGCCTCGGGGCGCAGCGGCGCGGTGGCGTTGTAATCGAGGTAGACGCGTGAAATCTCGGCGAAGGCCATGGCGGGTCGCGTCCGAACTCCTGCTTCGCCCTCCGCCGCGGACGGGCGCCCCGGAATGCGTTTTATCCTTGCAATTGACGGGGCGGGGCGTGCTATGTGGCCGCTTCCGCGCGGGTCTCGAGCGATCGACAGATAGGCGCGCGCCGAGTCCGCCGCAAGCTTCGCCGTCCCCGGCGCCTTTCGGGTCGAAGGCGGTCTTAGGCGAGGCGACCCTTTCGGGGTTCGGCGGAAAGCCGTGCGGCGGCGCCGCGCGGAGACGAGCAGTCTTTGGAGACGCAATGCCTGAGGTCTTTTTCAACGGCCCCGCCGGACGGCTGGAAGGCCGCTTCCACCCCGCCAAGCAGCGCGGCGCGCCGATCGCGGTCGTGCTCCACCCGCATCCCCAGTTCGGCGGGACGATGAACAACCAGATCGTCTACAACACCTATTACTCGTTCGCCGAACGCGGGTTCTCGGCGCTGCGCTTCAATTTTCGCGGCGTCGGCCGGTCGCAGGGCGTTTTCGACCACGGCCAGGGCGAGCTCTCCGACGCGGCTTCGGCGCTCGACTGGGCGCAATCGATCAGCCCCGAGGCGCGCGCCTGCTGGATCGCCGGCGTCTCGTTCGGCTCGTGGATCGGCATGCAGCTCTTGATGCGGCGGCCGGAAATCGAGGGCTTCATCTCGATCGCCCCGCCCGCCAACCGCTTCGACTTCAGCTTCCTCGCCCCCTGCCCGTCGTCGGGCCTGTTCGTTCACGGCGACAAGGACCGGGTCGCGCCGCTCAAGGAAGTGCAGGCCCTGATCGAGAAGCTGAAGACCCAGAAAGGCATCTCGATCGAGCACGCCGTCATCGCCAACGCCAACCATTTCTTCGAAGACTGCATGGAAGACCTGCAGGAGACGGTCGGCGCCTATCTCGACAAGCGCCTCGGCATGCCCCGCCACGCGCCCGCCCCGGCGCGAAAGGACCGCGCCAAGAGCTCGACCACGGCCAAGGGATAAGGCCGGCGCCGATGATGATCACGACGACTTCGGAACTGGCGGAGGCCTGTCTGCGCTTCGCCCGCCATCCGTTCGTGACGGTCGACACTGAATTCCTGCGCGAGACGACCTTCTGGCCGATCCTATGCGTCGTCCAGGTGGCGTCCGACGACGAGGCGCTGGCGATCGACGCGCTCGCCCCCGACATCGATCTCACGCCGCTGTTCGCGCTGATGGCCGACCCCGGCGTGGTCAAGGTGTTTCACGCCGCGCGGCAGGACGTCGAAATCTTCTGGAAGCTCACCGGCCAAGTGCCCGCGCCGATGTTCGACACCCAGGTCGCGGCGATGGTGTGCGGCTACGGCGACCAGGTCTCCTACAGCGAGCTGGCGCAGTCGGTGTGCAAAGTCACGATCGACAAGTCGTCGCGCTTCACCGACTGGGCGCGCCGACCGCTCGCCCAGGCCCAGATCGATTACGCGATCGGCGACGTCACCTACTTGCGCGACGTCTACCGCGCGCTGCTCGCCCAGCTCGACAAGTCGGGCCGGCGCGCCTGGCTCGAAGACGAGATGAAGGTCTTGACCTCGGCCGCGACCTACGAGCAGCACCCCGAGCGCGCCTGGGAGCGCTTCAAGAACCGCGCGCGCAAGCCGCGCGACCTCGCCGTGCTGATGGACCTCGCCGCCTGGCGCGAGAACGAGGCGCAGACGCGCGACGTGCCGCGCGCGCGCGTGCTGAAGGACGACGTGCTGATCGAAGTGGCGCTCGCCGCGCCGCGCACGCGCGAGACGCTTGCGAACCTGCGCGCCTTCCCACGCGGCATGGAGCGCTCGAAGGCCGGCGACGAGATTATCGCCGCCGTCGAGCGCGGCCTCGCCCGCGACCCGCGCACCCTGCCTCGGCTCGAGCGCGAGCGGCGCAACGGCGGCGGCTCGGCCGCGACCGTCGAGCTGTTGAAAGTGCTGCTCAGGCAGGTCAGCGACGAAAGCGGCGTAGCGAGCAAGATGATCGCCACCGTCGACGATCTCGAGGCGATCGCCGCCGACGACCGGGCCGACGTGCCGGCGCTGCAAGGCTGGCGTCGCAAACTGTTCGGCGAGCGCGCACTGCAGCTCAAGCGCGGCGATCTCGCGCTGACCGTCGAGCACGGCAGGGTCGTCGCGCTCGAGTGGCGCGAGGGCGATCCCGCGGCGGCGCGCCATCCGTGACGACGCGCCGCGCGTTTCTTTGTCGCCAAGAGTCCCGACGTGGTACTTTGGCGCATTCTCGAATCACCCGCCTGACGCAAACATGACCGACGACCTTTTTGGCGGCGCAACAGCGCTGCGCCGCAAGTCCCCCCCGAGCAAGGCCCGCCCGGGTCCTTCCGGCGCGACCGGCGAAGTCGAATACAACGCCGCCTCGATCGAAGTGCTCGAGGGCCTGGAGCCGGTGCGGCGTCGGCCGAGCATGTACATCGGCGGCACGGATTCCATCGCCATGCACCACCTCTTCGCCGAGGTGATCGACAATTCGATGGACGAAGCGGTCGCCGGCCACGCGACCTATATCGAAGTGTCGCTCGAAGAGGGGGAGTGGCTGTCGGTCGCCGACAACGGCCGCGGCATGCCGGTCGACCCGCACCCGAAATTCCCCGGCAAGTCGGCGCTCGAAATCATCATGACCAAGCTGCACGCCGGCGGCAAATTCGACTCCGGCGCCTACGAGACCTCGGGCGGCCTGCACGGCGTCGGCGTCTCGGTGGTCAACGCGCTGTCGTCGCGCGTCGAGGTCGAGGTCGCCCGCGGCCAGACGCTCTACCGCCAGGCCTTCGAGCGTGGCGCGCCGGTGACCAAGCTCGAGGTGGTCGGCAAGGCCCCCAACCGCCGCGGCACGCGCGTGCGCTTCCATCCCGACGAGCAAATCTTCGGCAAGTCGGCGCGCTTCGACCCGGCGCGGCTGTTCAGGATGACCCGCGCCAAGGCGTATCTCTTCGGCGGCGTGGAAATTCGCTGGCGTTGCGCGCCCGCGCTCGTCGACCCCGAGGGGAAGGTCCCCGCCGAGGCGACCTTCCATTTCCCCGGCGGGCTGAAAGACTATCTCGCCGCCGACATCGAGGGGCAGGAACTGGTCGTCGACCAGGCCTTCACCGGTAAGGTCGAGAAGGACGGCAAGCACGGCTCGGTCGAATGGGCGGTCGCCTGGACCGCCGTCGAAGACGGCTTCATCCATTCCTACTGCAACACCATCCCGACGCCGGACGGCGGCGCCCACGAAGCGGGGCTGCGGGCCGCGCTGCTCAGGGGCCTCAAGGACCACGCCGAGCGCATCGGCCAGTCGAAGCGCGCCGCGGCGCTCACCGCCGACGACGTGATGAGCGGCTGCGCCGCGCTGCTGTCGCTGTTCATCCGCGAGCCGGAGTTCCAGGGTCAGAACAAGGGCCGGCTGCAGACCGCCGAAGCGGCGCGCCTCGTCGACGCAGCGGTGCGCGACGCCTTCGACCATTGGCTTGCCGCCGCGCCGAGTCAGGCGGCCAAACTGCTCGACTTCGCCATCGATCGGGCCGACGAGCGAGCGCGCCGCCGGATGGAGAAGGACGTCGCCCGCAAGGCGGCGACGCGCAAGCTGCGGCTGCCCGGCAAGCTCGCTGACTGCACCAGCTCTTCCGCGCAAGGATCTGAATTATTTATCGTCGAGGGCGACTCGGCGGGCGGCTCGGCCAAGCAGGCGCGCGACCGCGCCAGCCAAGCGATCCTGCCGCTGCGCGGCAAGATCCTCAACGTCGCCTCGGCGACGCGCGAAAAGCTGGCCCAGAATCAGGCGCTCGCCGACCTCATGCAGGCGCTCGGCGTCGGCGCAGGCGCCCAGTATCGCTCGAGCGACCTGCGCTACGACAAGATCATCATCATGACCGACGCCGACGTCGACGGCGCCCATATCGCCTCGTTGCTGATCACTTTCTTCTACCGCCAGACGCCGAAGCTGATCGAGGAAGGCCACCTCTACCTCGCCGCGCCGCCGCTCTACCGGCTGACCCAGGGCGGCAAGTCGCTCTACGCCCGCGACGATTCCCACAAGGACGCGTTGATGAAGTCCGGCTTTTCCGGCCGCGGCGCGATCGAAGTCAGCCGCTTCAAGGGCCTGGGCGAAATGTCGATGCGCGACCTGCGCGACACGACGATGGACGCGGCCAAGCGCACCCTGCTCAGGGTCGCGCTGGTCGAGGCCGACAGCGAGGCGACCGCCGACGCGGTCGAGCGGCTGATGGGGAGCAAGCCGGAGGCGCGCTTCGCCTTCATCCAGGAGCGGGCGCCGGACGCGCACGAGCTCGTGGACATTTAGGCGGGTCGGCAAGGCTTCCTTTACCCTAACGACCATAATCTCTCAGCCGACGCGACGGCCGCGCTCGATGGACCGCACGCGTTTCCTGAAGAGGCGGACGATGATCGATTGGCTGGGCTGGCTGAGACGGCTGGAATTCACGACCGTTGCGGCGTTGGCGATCGCCGGCCTGTGCCTGATGGTCGGTCAGAGCGCCGAGCGCTTCGCCGACGCCACCACCGCCTCCGCCGCCCGCCTGGCGGCGCGCCAGACCCCGGCCGACGGGCAGTCTGCGGCGCGCTTCGACGGGATCGATTATTCCGCAATCGGGTCGGTGAAGGGTCGCGCTGTCGCCGCTTCGCCGTGCAAGCTGGACGACTAGACCGCTTTTCGCTCCGCCAACGACCCCATCGCGCTCGCCTGCGGCAGGACCGAAGCGGGCCGAACTTGCGTTACATTCGTTCGCGATTGCTCAATAGACGGTCTGGCGGATCGGCGACGGATAGGTTACGATAAATCCAGAAGTCTGTTGCCGCGATGCGTTGCGGCGGGACGAGCTTGGACGAGGCGGACGCGTTGAATCGGATTGGGTCCGCTCCCAGGCGGTCAGCCCTCGAAGGGGTCGGACCTGCGGCGCAGAGGCGCCGGTCGGGGGATCAGGCGGGAAACGACGCGTGAGCGGCGCGACGCCGCGGTCGTCGACTGAAGCACGGAGCATGCTTCCTTACACTTTCGATCATCCCGCATAATAGCGCTCTCTTGCCGCCGGATGAGCCGGCGGCGCGGACGCTTCAGGACGATTCCGGAATCGGGATGAAGAATTTATCGGGCGGAGAAGTAGTCTAACATGAGCAAGGGTAAAGATTTCCGGGCGCCCCGCAAGCGCGGTTTCGACGACGACGGGCCGATGCCCTACGAGCCGAAAACGCGGACGCCGCGCGCCTTTGGCGGGGCTTCCGACGGTGGTTTCGGCGGCGCCCCGGCGATGGGCATGGCGGCCTCTGCGCCGGCCGCCGGCCCGACGATCGATGCGGTCGTCAAGTGGTTCAAAGCCGATAAGGGTTACGGCTTCGTCGAACTGGCCAACGGCCAGGGCGACGCCTTCCTGCACGCCAACGCGCTGCACGCCTCGGGCCATGATTCGGTGCCCGCGGGCGCGAAGCTCAAGGTGCTCGTCGGCGCCGGCGCGAAAGGCGCGCAGGTGACGCGGGTGATGGAAGTCGACACGGCCGGCGTGGTCGAGCGTCCCCCGCGCTCGTTCAGCGACAGTCCCGGTCGCGGCGAGCCGCGGCCGCGCCGCGTCGCGCCAGACCCGTCGACGGCGGTGGCGCTCGGCGGCACGGTCAAGTGGTTCGACGACACCAAGGGCTTCGGCTTCGTCGCCAGCGATGACGGCGGCAAGGACGTGTTCGTTCACATCTCGATCCTCGGCCCGTCGGGCATCTCCCGTCTGACCGAAGGTCAACACGTGAACATGCGCGTCGTCGACACGCCGAAGGGCCGCGAGGCCATTTCGATCACCGTCTGACGGCTGGCGTCCGTCCGCCTTCCGGCCCGCCGCCCCTCGTGGGCGCGCGGGCCGCGCCGTGTTGGCGCGGCCGCGGGCGCACGCGCCGAAACCCGCCCGCCCGCGCCGGAGCCTCTCGGCCATGCAGCCATCGCGCGATATCAGCCGCCTCAATGAGATCATGGCGGCGCTGAGGACGCCGGAGACCGGCTGCCCGTGGGATCTTGAGCAGACCTTCGCCACCATCGCCCCCTACACGCTCGAGGAGGCCTACGAGGTCGCCGACGCAATCGAGCGCGGCGACGTCGCAAACCTACGCGAAGAACTCGGCGACCTGCTACTGCAGGTCGTCTTTCACGCCCGAATGGCCGAAGAGCAAGGCCGCTTCGATTTCGGCGACGTGGTCGACGCGATCACCCGCAAGCTCATCCGTCGCCATCCCCACGTGTTCGGCGACGCGCGCGACCTTTCCAGCGACGAGGTCAAGGCGCTGTGGGGCCGCGTCAAGGCTGACGAAAAGCGCGAGCGCGCCGAAGCGCGCCGCGCCGCCGGCTTGCCCGCCGCCGAGGCGGCGACCGGGGCGCTCGCCGGCGTGCCGCTCGCCCTGCCGGCGCTGACCCGCGCGCTCAAGCTGCAAGAGAAGGCCGGCAAGGTCGGGTTCGACTGGAACGATCCGCGCGCCGTGCTCGCCAAGCTGCGCGAAGAGATCGACGAGGTCGAGGCCGAACTCGAGGCCAATGACGCGCAACGCGTCGCCGGCGAGGTCGGCGATCTGTTGTTCGCGGTCGCCAATCTCGCCCGCCACCTCCACGTCGATCCCGAAGCGGCGCTGCGCGGCGCCAACGCCAAGTTCGAACGCCGCTTCGCCCATATCGAATCGCGGCTCGGCGAAGCCGGGCGCGCGCCGACGGAGGCGACGCTCGACGAGATGGAGGCGCTGTGGCGCGAGGCCAAGCAGCGCGAAAGAAAAGCGCCGTAGCGACGACCTTCATCACGCTGCTGCGCGGCGTCGACGTCAGCCCGGATTGGGAAAATGCAATCTCGGCGAGAATTCTTCTCGCCATTACAGATTCTCAACCTTGCGCGACGCCGCGCGCGTCAGGCCGCTTCGCTGAGCACGATCAGCAACCCGGTGTCCTCGCGCGGATGCGCGGCCAATTCGGTGCGCGCGTCATCGGCCCAGGCCGCGAGCTTGACGATGCGCGCGAGTTCCGCCGCATCCGCATCCTCCGACTCGCTCGGCTCGGCGATGACGAGGCCCTCGCTGTCGAGGAAGAACGTGTGATCGCCGAAGGTCTCGCACAACGACGGATTGGCTGGATGCGTCTCCGGCACCACCCAGGAATCGAGCTGTCTCGCCGCTTGGGCGGTGTGCAGGGCGGATAGTTTCATCGCATGCTCCGAGATTGGGTTCGCGCCGCCGCGCTCCGGCGCGACGCTCGGCGCCGACGGCGGCGATCGAAGAAAGTCATGCCAAGCAAATGGGCCGGTCTCGCGGCCGTCGTCGGGCGATTCGATGGAAAGGTTCAGCGCGCCGCGGCGCCGAAGCGGCGCTTGACGCGCTCGACCGCGTCGGCGGGGACGCGCACGGTCACGCGGACGCCGCCATCCTCGTCGTCGCGGCGCGCCATGACTTCCGTGTGCTCGTAGAGCCAGTGCAGGCCCTGGCCGTCGGCGGATTCGAGCTCGAGGTCGATGAGCGAGCGCCCGCGCGCGAGCCGCGTCTCGATCGCCTGGAGCAGCGCGCCGACGCCCTCGCCAGTCAGTGCGGAGACGGGTATGGGCGCGCCCTCGCCCTGCCCTGCCGCCAGCGCGGCGCGATGGCCCGCGTCGAGCTTGTCGAGCTTGTTCCACACTTCGATCAATTTGTCCGCCGCGCCGGCGACGCCGACTTCGGCGAGAATCGCCTCGACGTCCTTGGCCTGCGCATCGCTGTCGGCATGGGCGATGTCGCGCACGTGAACGATGACGTCGGCGGCGCGCACCTCTTCGAGCGTGGCGCGAAAGGCCGAGATCAGCATGGTCGGCAGATCCGAGATGAAGCCGACGGTGTCGGACAGGATCGCCGCGCCGCCGTGCGGCAGCTTCACCAGCCGCATCGTCGGATCAAGGGTCGCAAACAGCATGTCGGCGGCGACGACCTCGGCGCGGGTCAGGCGGTTGAACAAAGTCGACTTGCCGGCGTTGGTGTAGCCGACCAGCGCGACGATCGGATACGGCACTTCGGCGCGGCTGGCGCGGTGCAGCGCGCGCGTCTTCTTGACCTTGTCGAGATCGCGCTCGATGCGGATCATGCGCTCCTCGATCAGGCGGCGGTCGGTCTCGATCTGGGTTTCGCCGGGGCCGCCGAGGAAGCCGAAGCCGCCGCGCTGGCGCTCCAAGTGGGTCCACGAACGCACCAGGCGCGACTTCTGATAGGTCAGATGCGCGAGCTCGACCTGCAACGCGCCCTCGGCCGTACGGGCGCGGCGGCCGAAGATCTCCAGGATCAGACCGGTGCGGTCGATCACCTTGGCCTTGAACGCTTTCTCGAGGTTGCGCTGCTGCACGGGCGACAGCGCGGCGTCGACGACGACGAGGGCGATCTTGTCCGCTTGCGCGCGCTCGGCGAGCTCGGCGAGCTTGCCCTTGCCGAGATAGGTCGCGGGGCGGATCTCGGCGAGGCCGACGAGGACGGAGTCGACGACGTCGAGATCGATGGCGCGCGCCAGCCCCTCCGCCTCTTCGCGGCGCGCTTCGGGGCTGCGCGCCGGACCGCGGTCGCCCGACGCGCGCGCGGTCGAATAAGGGCAGACGACCAGCGTTCGCGTCCGCGACGCGACCGCTTCCTCGCGCCGGCCGGCGCCTTCCAAGTCGCTCAATGCTGATCGAGGCCCTCTTCAACCGACTCGAACATGGTGATCGGGGTCGCCGGCATGATGGTGGAAATGGCGTGCTTGTAGACGAGCTGCGAATGGCCGTCGCGGCGCAGCAGTACGCAGAAATTGTCGAACCAGGTCACGAAACCTTGAAGTTTCACGCCGTTGACAAGGAAAATGGTCACCGAAGTCTTGCTCTTGCGAACGTGATTAAGGAACGTGTCCTGTAGGTTCTGCGCCTTTTCATTGGCCATTGTTGGGACCCCACATCGGAAATGGACCGCTTGCCGCAGCCGTGTTGTTGTTTCGACTCGACGCCTCGTCCCGCGTCAAGTTCAGCGAACCTATATCATTTCAGCGGCGATCCGCCATCGTGCGGTTTTGTGATGGGAATGCCCCGCTTCAGCTTCGCGCCGCCACGGCGGCGAATTTTCGCCGCAACGCCAGGGTCGTAGGGCCTGGACGGCCGTCGCCGATCGGCCGCCCGTCGATCGCGACGACCGGCGTGGCGATGGTGGTGGCGCTGGAAAGGAAGGCCTCACGCGCCGCGTAGGCCTCCTCGAGGGTGAATGGGCGCTCCTCGAAGCGAAGGCCTTCGACGGCGGCGACGTCGATCAGGGTCGCGCGGGTGACGCCGCGTAGGATCGATTGGTCCGCCTGGCGCGTCGCCAGCACGCCGTCGGCGGCGACGATCCAGGCGTTGGTCGAAGAGCCCTCGGTGACGAAGCCGTCGCTGTCGAAAAACCACGCCTCGAAGGCGCCCGCCTCGCGCGCCGCCTGCTTGGCGAGGACGTTGGGCAGCAGCTGCAGCGACTTGATGTGCGGATGGGCCCAGCGCTCGTCCGGCAAGGTGATCACCGCCACGCCACGCTCGGCGTTGGCCTCGCCGAGGCGAGGATCGAGCGATTTGGCGGTGACGACCAGCCCCGGCGCGACGCCGGGCGGCGGGAAGCCGTGGTCGCGCCGCGCCGCGCCGCGCGAGATCTGCAGATAGACGAGGCCGTCGCTGACCCGATTGCGGGCGACGACCTCGCGCAAAATTCGCTTCAGCGCCGCCTCGCCGACCGGCGCGGCGATGCGCAGCGCCGCCAGCGACGTCTTCAACCGCGCGAAATGGCGCAGTTCGTCGATCAGCGCCCCGCCGCGCACCAGGCAGACTTCATAGACGCCGTCGCCGAAGACGAAGGCGCGATCCAGGATCGACACGCTCGCCTGGGCGAGCGGCAGATAGCGGCCATTGACGTAAGCGACGCGGCTCATCTCGGCGTTCCGTTCGTTTATGCGACGCCGAGCGACTTCAGCTTGCGGTGCAAGGCCGATCGTTCCATGCCGATGAATTCGGCGGTGCGCGAAATGTTGCCGCCGAAACGGTTGATCTGGGCGATCAGATACTCGCGCTCGAACACCTCGCGCGCTTCGCGCAACGGGATGCTCATCAGTTTCTCGCCACCGACGCCGCTGGGAATGGCGGGCACCAGCGCGCCGATCTCGGCCGGCAGCATCGCCGCGGTGATGTCCGCCTCGGGATCCCCCACGGCGAGAATCATCAGCCGCTCGACGTTGTTGCGCAGCTGGCGGATGTTGCCCGGCCAGTCGTGCGACTGCAGCACCGCCATCGCGTCGGCGGCGACCCGGCGCGGCGGCACGCCCATCGTCTGCGCCACCTGCTCGAGGAAATACTGCACCAGTTCGGGAACGTCGTCGCGCCGCTCGGCGAGCGAGGGAACCCGGATCGGCACCACCGACAGACGATGAAACAGATCCTCGCGGAACTGTTGGTCGGTGATCGCCTGGGCGAGGTCGCGGCTGGTCGAGGAGATGATCCTGACGTCGACATGAACCCGCGCCGACCCGCCGACGCGCTGGAAGTTCTGGTCGACCAGCACGCGCAGGATCTTGGCCTGGGTCTCAAGCGGCATGTCGGCGACTTCGTCAAGATAGAGCGTGCCGCCGTGCGCCTCCTCCAGCGCCCCGACCCGATGCGGACGCTCGGCGCTCGCTTCGACGCCGAACAGCTCGCTTTCCATGTTTTCGGGCGTGATCATCGGCGCGTTGAGGATGACGAACGGGCCGTCGGCGCGCACCGACTGGGCGTGGATCAGCCGCGCCGCCAGCTCCTTGCCCGCGCCCGGCGGGCCGGAGATGAGCACGCGCGAATTGGTCGGCCCGAGCCGCTCGATGATGCGCTTGAGGTTGGCGATCGCCGCCGAATTGCCGATCATGCGATTGACGACGCCGGAGCGCGCGCGCAGCTCCGTGACTTCGCGTTTCAGCCGCGAAGTCTCCAGCGCGCGCTCGGCGACGAGGATCAATCGGTCGGCCTTGAACGGTTTCTCGATGAAGTCGTAGGCGCCGAGCTTGATCGCGGTCACCGCGGTTTCGATGTTGCCGTGGCCGGAGATCATCACCACCGGAACGGCGCCGTGCTGCTGCTTGACGATTTCCAGGAGTTGCAGCCCGTCGAGCCGCGAGCCCTGCAGCCAGATATCGAGCAGCACCAGATGCGGCCGGCGCGCCTCGATCGCCGCCAGCGCCTCGTCGGAATTGCGCGCGAGGCGGGTCGAATGGCCCTCGTCGGAGAGAATGCCGGAAACGATTTCGCGAATGTCTTCTTCGTCGTCGACGACCAGGATATCGGCGGGCATCAGGACGGCCTGTCCGTGTGCGAAACAACCAGGGGCGTGCTCGCCGCGACCGGCGGAGCGGCCGCGGCGGAGACGTCGAAGCGCAGCGGCAGTTTCATCAGCACCTGCGCGCCGCGCCCGCCGTCGGCGCGGGCGAGGCCATCGAGCAGCTCAACCTCGCCATGGTGATCCTCGAAGATCTTGATGACGATCGGCAGGCCGAGGCCGGTGCCCTCGGCGCGGGTGGTGACGTAGGGCTCGATCAGCTTGCGGCGATCCTCGCTCGGGAAGCCCTTGCCGTTGTCGCTGACGGCGATGCGAACGACGCCGTCTTCGACCGCCAGCGAGGCGACGATCCGGCCCTTCTCCTCGCGCTGGCCAAGCGCGTCGATGCCCTCGCCGGCGTTCTTGAGCACGTTGGTCAGCGCCTGCGAGATCAGCCGACGGTCGAAATCGGCGATCACCGGTTCGCTCGGCAAGTCGTCCTCGATCGCGATCTCCGGCCGGCCGACCCGCATCAGGAACAGCGACTGACGGACGCAATCGGAAAGATCGTCCTCGGCGGGGCGCGCCTTCGGCATGCGGGCGAACGACGAAAACTCGTCGACCATGCGCTTGATGTCGTCGACCTGGCGAATGATCGTGTCGGTGCACTGATCGAACACGTCCTTGCCTTCGACGATGTGCTTGCCGTAGCGACGCTTGAGGCGCTCGGCGGAGAGCTGGATCGGCGTCAGCGGGTTCTTGATTTCGTGAGCGATGCGGCGGGCGACGTCGGCCCACGCGGCGCTGCGTTGGGCGGTTACGAGTTCGCTGATGTCGTCGAGCGTGACCACCGCGCCGTGGTCGCCGCGCTGCGGATCGCCGGTGACGCGCACGTTGAGCAGCCGCTCTCGGCCGCGGCGCGTCCAGGTCGCCTGCGCCTGGTGCGAACGCAGGTTCATCGACCGCGCCTGGTCAAGGATCTGCGCCACCTGAGGGAAGATCTCGCCGATGTTCCGACCGACCAGTCCGCGCGGATCGTCGCCGCACAGCAGCTTGTCGGCGGCGGCGTTGCTAACCGTGATGAGGTCCTGCGCGTCGACGCCGATGACGGAGGCCGGCACGCCCGACAGAACCGCCTCGATGAAGGCGCGCCGTTCGTCGTTGAGCGCATTGGCCGCGGTCAGGCGATTGCGCTGATGGCGCAGCTCCATCGTCATCTTGTTGAAGGTCTCGCCGAGATGGCCGAGGTCGCCCTCGGAGCGCCGGGTCGGAACCTGGACGTAGAGATTGCCGGAAGCGACCTCGTCGGTGGCGCGGATCAACCGTCGGATCGGTCCGACGAGCTGGTTGGCGAAGGTGAGCCCCATCCACACCGCCGAGATCAGCATCGTCAGCGACAGCATGACGAACACCGCGGCGAAACCGAGCTCGATGTTGTGGCGATGCGATTCGAAGTTGGTGAAGACCGCCGAGACCTCCGAGGCGTCGCGCGCGACCTTGCCCGACATCGGGTCGATGGCCCGCGCGGCGTAGAAATAACTGTCGTCGAGCCCCGCGATCGGCCGCAGCGCGACGAAGACCTGGCCGGCGCCGAGCAGGCCGCAATAGGGTTGCTTGGCCGTGGCGGCGGCGAAATCGCCCGGATCGGGCTTGGCGATCTGCTTGGGGTCGGAGCCCGCCGCCTGGGCAATCGCCGTGCCGTCGGACTTGATGACGGCGGCGGCGGAGAAGCCGAGCGCGCGCGCCCGCGCATTGAGGAAGCCCTGGAAAAGATTGGGGTCGGAGCGGACGAGCCGCGCCGCCTGCGACAGATCGTTGGCGGTCAAGTCCGCCTCGCGCAGCAGCGCTTGGCACTGGGTCTCGCTGTAGACCTGCGACAGCTCGCCCGATTCCTTGATGTAGGCGGCGACGTCCTTCATGAAGGCAGGGTTGATCACCCGCTCGACCGCGACGGCCGCGACCAGCGCGGTTTATGCAGTCGCGCGCCGGCGCGCGCGGCGCGGCGCGCGGCGCGTAGGCGAAGCAGCTCGATCCCGATCAGCACCAGGAGCCAGACGACGATGATCCCGTCGCCGCCCAGCAGCCCCAGAACGATCTCGTTGGTGGGGATGATCGGGGTGAAACCAGCGAAGACGACGAAGGTCGCGAGCGCCAGGATCAGCGCGCCGCCGACCGCGATCGGACCGAACACCCCGGAAATCCGGCGCTCGTCGAACCGCGGGCCCTCCGCCTGCGCAACGTTCGCGCCGGGCTGCTGCTGCGTTTGATGAATGGTCACGTCGCGAAAGTTCGCCGTCGTTACGCCTTGCGGCCAAGCCCAGAGTTGCGCAATTGCAACTCTGTTGCAAGATTACGACAAAATGGCGGCGAAACTCACTTAAATCCGCGGACGCCCCGTAAATCGAGGTCGCGGATTTTCTTGCGCAGCGTGTTGCGGTTGAGGCCGAGAATCTCGGCCGCCTTGATCTGATTGCCGCGGGTCACCGACAGAGTCGCGGCGATCAACGGCACCTCGAGATCGCGCAGGACGCGGTGATAGAGGCCGACCGGCGGCGGCGAATCGCCGAAGGAGCGGAACAGGTCGGCGATATGCCGCTCGATGCCGGAGACGAATTGCTCCTGCGCGGCGGCCGCTTCGCGGGTCGGCGCGTGGTCGCCGCCGCCCGGCCCCGAAAGTCCGAGCAACGGCGCGCTGGCCCCGAGTTCGGCTTCGATCAGCGCCTCGCCGATGACGTCCTGGGGATAGAGGGCGGCGATGCGCCGGGTCAGGTTCTCCAGCTCGCGCACGTTGCCCGGCCAGGAATAGCGGCGCAGCCGCTCCATCGCCGCCGGTTCGATGCTCTTGGGCGCCAACCCTTCGGTGACGCCGCGCTGGAAGAAGTGGCGCACCAGGTCGGGAATGTCCTCGCTGCGCTCGCGCAAGGGCGGCAGGCGCAGCGGCACGACGTTGAGGCGGAAGAACAGGTCTTCGCGGAACGCGCCCTGCTGGATGGCGTAGCGCAGGTCCTTGTTGGTGGCGGCGACGATGCGGACATTGGTCTTGATCGGCGTGCGGCCGCCGACGGTCGTGTATTCGCCCTGCTGCAGCACCCTGAGCAGGCGCGTCTGCGCCTCCATCGGCATGTCGCCGATTTCGTCGAGGAACAGCGTGCCGCCTTCGGCCTGCTCGAAGCGGCCCGCCGAGCGCGCGTTGGCGCCGGTGAAGGCGCCCTTCTCATGGCCGAACAGCTCGCTCTCGATCAGGTCGCGCGGGATCGCCGCCATGTTGATGGCGACGAACGGCCCGCTCTTGCGCTTGCCGTAATCGTGCAGCGCGCGCGCGACCAGTTCCTTGCCGGTGCCCGACTCGCCGGAAATCATCACCGTCAGGTCGGTCTGCATCAGCCGCGCCAGCGAGCGGAAAATGTCCTGCATCGCCGGCGAGCGGCCGACCAGCGGCATCGACTCGGCCGGCGCCGTTTCCACGCCGACTTCGCGCGCGCGTTTCGGCTGCGCGAGGGCGCGGCCGACGATCGACACCAGCTCCTTCAAATCGAACGGCTTGGGCAGGTATTCGTAGGCCCCGCGCTCGGAGGCCTTGATCGCGGTCATGAAGGTGTTCTGCGCGCTCATGACGATGATCGGCAGATCGGGCCGCATGCGCTTGATGCGCGGCAGCAGCTCGAACGCGTTGTCGTCGGGCATCACCACGTCGGTGATGACGAGGTCGCCCTCGCCGGCGGCGACCCAGCGCCACAGGCCGGCGACGGTGCCGGTCGAGCGCACTTCGTAGCCGGCGCGCGACAGCGCCTGATTGAGTACCGTTCTGATCGCTGCGTCGTCGTCGGCGACGAGAATATGCCCTGACGGCATCCAATAGCTCCTTGCGGGCCGCCGGCGGCGGTGGAACGCCGGCTGCGCCCGCTTCTTGATCCGGCTCGCCGCGCCGCGCTAGTCGACTCCGCCTCCGCTCGCGGCTCGCGGCGCTGCAAGCGGCAGCAGGACTCGAAACATCGTACGGCGCGGGTGCGACTCGAATTCGATGATTCCGCCGTGGTCGCCGATGACTTTGGCGACAAGTGCAAGTCCCAGGCCAGAGCCCGAAGACTTGGAGCTGACGAACGGCTCGAACAGATTGGCGCCGATGTCGGCCGGCACGCCCGGGCCATTGTCGCGCACGCAGATCTCGAGCGGCAGGCTGACCGGCTCGGCCCCCGCGCCGACCTTCAGCCGCACGCCCTGGCGGTAGGCGGTGGTCAGGGTGATCTCGCCGTCGATGCTTTCTTCGCCAATGGCTTCCGCGGCGTTTTTGATGAGATTGAGGAAGACCTGGATCAACGCGTCGCGCGAGCCCAGCACATGCGGCAGCGACGGGTCGTAGACCTCGGAGAAGCGGATGTGCTGGGCGAAGCCGGCCTGGGCGAGCCGCTTCACATGGTCGAGCACCTGGTGGATGTTGAGGCTCTCGCGCCCGCCCGGCCGCTCTTCGGAAAACGACTCCATCCGGTCGACCAGTTTGACGATGCGGTCGGTTTCCTCGCAGATCAGCCGCGTCAGCGCCCGATCTTCGTCGGAGGCCGAGGCTTCGAGCAGTTGCGCCGCGCCGCGGATGCCGGAGAGCGGGTTCTTGATCTCATGGGCGAGCATCGCGCCGAGCGCCGTCACCGACCGCGCCGCGCTGCGGTGGGTGAGCTGTCTGTCCATTTTTTCAGCAATTGACCGTTCTTGCAGCAGAAGCAGCACCCCGTCCTCGGCGCGCGGCAGCGGCGAAACATAGGCGTCGACCACCCGGCCGAGGCCGGTGCGCGGCGTCGAGACGTCGAGTCTGTAGCCATTGACCGTCGCCTGGGTGGCGATCGCATCAGCGACAAGGCCGATCACCGGCGAGCCGAACGGCAGAATGTCGACAAGCTTGGCCCGCAGGAGCGCCGAGCGGCCGGAATCGAAGAAATGCTCGGCCGCAGTGTTGACCTCACGGACGACGCCGGAGGCGTCGATCGCCAGCAACGGCTGCGGCAAAGCGTTGAGAAGCTGCAACGCGTCGAGCGACGCGCTGGAGGCCCTGGCCCGTTCGGGCGCCATCACGCCGCCTCCGTCTGCGGCCGCGACGCGAAGGCGAGCGCCAACAGACGCAGCGCTTCGTCGGCGTCTTCGCTCGTCACCAGCGCGCAGCGCAACGCTTCCGGCGCGCCCGCCTTTTCGGCGTAGGCGGCGAGGTGCTTGCGGGCGTGGCGCAGGCCGGCGCGCCGGCCCAGCGCCGAAAGCAGCCATTCGACATGGGCGAGCGCCGCCGCGCGCCGCTCGGCGGCGGGCGGATCTACGGCTGGCCCGCCGGCGACGAGCGCGCGGCCGATCGCGCCGACCAGCCACGGCGCGCCGACGGCGGCGCGGCCGATCATCACCGCGCGCGCGCCCGACTGCGCCAGCATCGCCCGCGCGTCGTCGACGCTGCGGCAATCGCCATTGGCGACGACCGGAACGCCGACCGCGGCGACGACCTCGCCGACCGCCCGCCAATCGGCTTTGCCGTCGTAGAGCTGGCGACGGGTGCGGCCGTGGACGGTGATCATCGTGGCGCCCGCCGCCTCGGCGCGGCGCGCCAGCGTCGGCGCGTTGCGTTCGTCGTCGTCCCAGCCGAGCCGCATCTTGACGCTGACCGGCGCGGCGACCGCGCGCGCCACCGTTTCGATCAGCCGCCCCGCCTGGTCGAGATCGCGCATCAGCGCGCAGCCGGCGGCGCGGCCGGCGACGCGGCGCGACGGGCAACCCATATTGATGTCGATCAGCCGCGCGCCCGACGCTTCGAGCCGCCGCGCCGCCTCGGCCATCGCCGCGGGTTCCGAACCGACGAGCTGCGCCGCATGCGGCTCCGCCCCTTCGCCTTCGGCGCGCAGCCGCGCCTCATCGTTCTCAGCGACGAGTTCGGCGCTCGCCACCATCTCCGAAAATGCCAGCGTCGCGCCGAACCGCCGCGCGGCCCGGCGCATGCCGAGGTCGCTGATTCCCGACATCGGCGCCAGCATTGCGGCGTCGACGAGCGTCAGCGGACCCACACGCGGCGCAACGGCGGAGGCGCCTAATTCTTGGGCGGTGAACATTGTGCCTGCATCGTAGTCAATTGGTCGGCGAACGCAAGGCGGACCGAGCGCGTCGGCGCGCCGCGCCCGCGCCTCTTCGCGCGCCCCTTGCCGCCGCCGCGCGCCTCCGCTATTTACCCGTCGCCCGATGACGCCGGCTTTGTCGTTGGGGGATAGTTCAACGGTAGAACTGCGGACTCTGACTCCGTCAATCTTGGTTCGAATCCAGGTCCCCCAGCCATTGATTCTATTGCGCTTTCTCCGATACCACGCAGAATAAAAGTGGTCGGTCGGAAAGTGGGCTGGGAGTTTTCGTTCCCCCTTCGTTGGCGTGGGATCCTCGGGCCGGACGGGTCGGAGTTGAAGATTTGACCGTCGCGCCGGGCTTTCGAAAGATGGAAGCCCTTGGCCAGGCGTCGTTCCCCTAGCATCGAATTCAAGCGCCAGGTCGCTCAGGATTTTCTCGCCGACGAGACGCTCCATGAGCTTTCGAAGCGCCACGATGTCTCGCCCTATCGGATCCGCCTGTGGATGGTCCCACTTCGCGGCGCCCGCCGCCGCGGCGCATTCACCGTGAACGACCTCGCGCAGGCGCACGAAGGCGGAATGGATTCGTTCGCACGCGGTCTGAAAGATGTCCGACGGCTGATCGACGATGGCGAGATAGAGTCGATCGACAGGGAGCGCCGCGCTTCCTGCGAGAGCGGCGTCGCCAAATCGATCAGCGATGGCGACGAGGACTTCAGCAGCCTCGAGCCGTAAGTCATCGACAAGCCCGCGATTGCCAACATCGCCGGCCGTCAGCAATGTCTCGAAGGAATCTTCAACCGGGCGATCTTCAGGTTGCGCCGGGACGACGCCGGCCCCGCCCGGCGCGAAGTCGGTGGTCAGAAATCTCATATTTCTAGCGCGAATGCTCATTTACGGCGCGATCCGGCAGATTGAGACTGGCGCGTCCGGAACGCGGCGTCGAATCCGACGCGCGGCCGCCGGAGTTCCGCGATTCTGGGAGGGAGCGATGAAGATCGGCGTCAACACGTGGGTATGGACGTCGCCGTTCACTACGAAAGACTTTCCTCTCATCCCCAAGGTGAAGCAGATGGGGTTCGACGTTCTGGAGGTCGCCCTCGACGATGCGTCGCTCATCGACGCCAAACTGCTGCGGAAGATGACGGAGGACAACGGCCTCTCGGTGACGGTGTGCGGCGCCTTCGGGCCGACGCGCGACATCTCCAACGAGGATCCGGCGATCCGCAAGATCGGCGTCGAATACATACGGGACAGCATTCGATTCGCGGAGGCGGTGGGCAGCCATCTCTTCTCGGGGCCGATCTATTCCGCGGTCGGCAAGACGCGGCTGATTCCCGATCAACAGAAGAAGCAAGAATGGGCGTGGTGCGTCGACAACCTGCGCGCGCTCGGCAAAGCGGCGACCGACGCCGGCGTCACGGTCGGCGTCGAGCCCCTGAACCGCTTCGAGAGCGACATGATCAACCTGGTGGAGCAGGCGGTCGCACTCGTGCGCGACGTCGACAGTCCCGCCTACAAGATTCACATCGACACGTTCCACGGCAACATCGAAGAGAAGAGCATCCCGAACGCGATCCGCAAGCTCGGAAAGGGCATGCTCGGCCATTTCCACGCCTGCGAGAACGATCGCGGCATTCCCGGCACCGGTCACCAGGACTGGCACGGAATTCGCGACGCGCTGCGTGCGGTCGAGTACGACGGCGCGGCGGTCATCGAGTCCTTCACCCCCGGCGCGGTCGAAATCGCCAAAGCGGCCTCGATCTGGCGACCGCTTGCGCCGTCGCAGGACGAGTTGGCGAGGCAGGGCGCGCGCTTCCTGCGCGCGTTGCTCGGCTGACGCTCGGGGCTAGGTCGTGAGCGAGACGACATCCTTCTTCCGGCTGGCGGCGTATGGGGGGTGAGGACCGACGAGGTTCGTCGGTCGCGCGAGTTCGAGAGCGAGAACGCGCCGTCGCGCGAAGCGGCTTCGGACTCGCCGCCGGGCAAGCCGCTTCTGACCGAGGCGGCAAGCGGAAACCTGCAAGGCTCGGCTCGCCGCGGCGCCGGCGAGATCGGGTTGGCGCCGAAGCCCTCTGGACGGCGGGTCCGCGCAGCCTGCTGGGCCGGCGTCGCTCGACGCAGCGCTAACCGCCGCGGCGACGCCGTGACGAGAAGCCGTGCGCGTGATCGGCGTCATTGAACGGTCCGACCAACGCCGCCGATCGCCCATTGCTCCGCGGGCGGCGATGCGCCAATCTCAACCGCGACTTGAGCCACGGCTGAACGCATGTCGTGGGCCGTAGCCGACGGATCGCGCGTTCGCCTGCGCGCCGCGCCGCCGAACGATGTCCGGCCTCATGACTTCGTCGAGGACCGGACCCATGACGGGAGGACGTTCGGCATGCTCTGCTTCATCGACGAATTCGGGCGGCAGGCCTCGACGATCCTCTTCCGCCGCCGGCTCCGACGAGCAGAGCCAGGCCAATGTTAGACGAGAGAAACGTCGCGGTCATCGTCGAGACGTCCAATAGCTACGCCCGCGGCGTTCTGCGCGGGATTCACGAATATGCCCGGACTCGCCACGGCTGGACCCTCTACCTCACCGAGCACGGTCGACACGAATTCGACCAGTCGTTCGCCTGCGACTGGAAGTTCGACGGGGCCATCGCGCGAATCGAAACCGATCGCATGGCGCGGATCATCACGGACATGGGCGTGCCGACGGTCGACGTCAGCGCCGCCCGCCTGATCGACGGCATCCCCTGGGTCGAGACCGACGACGAAGCGATCACGCGCCTCGCCCTCGAACACCTTCGCGACTGCGGCCTGCAGAACTTCGCCTACTTCGGCGACCCGTTCTACAACTGGTCGGTTTGGCGCCAGCAATGCTTTGAGCGCGTACTGGGGCGTCCCGACATCATCCAATCGAGGATCTTCAACCTTCCGGTTCGGAAGGAACCGCGGGTCCGGTGGTGGACGCAGCGCGAAGCGATCCGCGACTGGTTGGAGAGCCTGCCGAAGCCCGTCGGCATCTTCGCCTGCTACGACGCATGCGGTCAGCAACTGCTGGAAATCTGTCGGTACTTCGACTTCAAGGTTCCCGAGGACATCGCCGTCATCGGCGTCGACAACGACGAGCTTCTGTGCGAACTCGCGACGCCCAGCATGTCGAGCGTCATTCCCAACACCTTCAGAACCGGCGCCTACGCGGCCGAGATTCTGGGCCGCATGATGGGCGGGGAAAAGCTTGCGGGGCGCAAATTCGCCATCGAACCCCTCGGCGTGCGCAAACGCATTTCAACCGACGTCCTGACCGTCAGCGATCCGCACGTCGCCAAAGCGGTCGCCTTCATACGGCAGAAGGCGCATGAAAACATCGGCGTCGAAGACGTCCTGAACATGGTTCCCCTCTCCCGGCGCGTTCTCGAGGCGCGGTTCCGGCGGGCGCTGAATCGCACGCCGCACCAGGAGATCCTGCGCGTGCGAACCAACGCCGTGCGGGAACTCCTTCTGGAGACGGAAATGTCTCTCTCGGAGATCAGCGAAGCGCTCGGCATCGAGCACCCCGAGTACCTGAGCGTGTTCTTCAAGAAGGAGACCGGGCTGACGCCGAGGGAGTATCGAGACCGGGTGCGGGGTCGCTCCTTTCTGCAGATCCCGGACTGACGACGCGTCGACCGCACGGTTCGTCGATCGCGAACTCCGTTGTCGTCGGACAGATTGTCCGCCCGTAGGATCGCCGGGGTTTCGACCGTCGCCGCCGCGTTGAACGACGGCGGTCCGCGGCGCCGGCGGTTCGAACCGGCGAGGGTCTGTTCCAATTCGGTCCGCGACGCCGCGAAGCTCGCCGCCGCCGCAGATTCATGCAACCGATCGCCGAGTTTGTTCAGCCGCTTCGACCGCTCGCCGACGCTGGAAGCGTCACGACGGCGGCGCGTCGATTTGCCAAGCGCTCGCATGCGCGCGTGAAGCAAAATCGCCGCGTCTGGCGATGATCTCGGCGCCGCCGATCGCGGGAAAAAATCTCAATAATCTCGCGTGAATGCTCATGTTCAAATTCCGTGAACGCCTCAATAGTGGCTTCAGAGCCAAATTGAGGAAACATCATGGAGAAGGCGCGAGTCGGACTCATCGGACTTGGTTTCGGTTCGGAGTTCATCCCGATCTATCAGGCGCATCCGAAAGCGGACGTCGCGGCGATCTGTCAGCGAACGAAGAGCCGATTGGATGAAGTCGGCGATCGGTTTGAAATCGCCGCGCGCTACACCGATTTCCGCGACGTGTTGACCGATCCGAACGTGGACTTCGTCCACATCAACAGCCCGATCCCCGATCACGCTCCGCAGACGATCGCGGCGCTGAAGGCCGGCAAGCACGTCATGTGCACCGTGCCGATGGCGACGACCTTGGACGAGGCCAGAGAGATCGTCGGATTGGTCCGCGACTCCGGATTGAAATACATGATGGCCGAAACCGTCGTGTACAGCCGCGAGTACCTGTTCATCAAGGAGCTCTACGACAACGGCGAACTCGGCAAGATTCAGTACCTGGCGGCGTCCCATCCGCAGGACATGGAAGGCTGGCCCGACTACTGGAAAGACATGGCGCCGATGCACTATGCGACGCATGTCGTAAGCCCCCTCATGGCGATGGTCAACGGCATGGCGGAGTACGTCAGCTGCTTCGGCTCTGGGACGATCAACGACGAGTGCGCGCGCCGATCCGGTTCGAAGTTCGCCGTCGAGTCGTGCCACATCAAGATCAAAGACTCGGATCTCGCCGCGCACATTTGGCGCTTCCTCTGGGACACTGCGCGACAGTATCGCGAGAGCGTCGACGTCTACGGTTCGAAGAAGTCGTTCGAGTGGCAGCTCATCACGGGCGAGAACCCCGTGCTCCACACCGCCAAGAAGCCGGAGCCGGAGATCGCCGAACGCGTCGAAGTTCCGGACTACGCGCATCGTCTGCCCGAGCCGATCCGCAAGTTCACGCGGGGCGTCGCCGACGAAGACCATCTTTCGTTCATCCAGGGCGGCGGTCACGGCGGTTCGCATCCGCATCTCGTCAACGAGTTCGTGTCCGCTCTGCTTGAAGAGCGCGACCCATTCCCCAACGTGGAACAGTCGGCGAACTGGACCTCCGTGGGGATCTGCGCCCATCAGTCGACGCTCAAAGGCGGGGAGATCGTGAATGTGCCCGACTTCTCGAAGCGCTGAACAATCCGGAATCGTCGTCCGTCTGAGCGAGTAGAAGCATGGACGAGATTCTGCGCTTGTCGCACATTTCGAAAACGTTTCCCGGCGTCAGAGCGCTGCAGGACATCTCGTTCGACCTGATGCGCGGCGAGGTGCATTGCCTGTGCGGCGAAAACGGGGCCGGGAAATCGACGCTGATCAAGATCCTCTCCGGCGCAATTCAGCCCGACGAGGACGGACAGATTTTCGTCGACGGCGCCGCCGTGACCCTGACGCCGAACACGGCGCTGAGGATGGGAATTCATACGATCTATCAGGAGCACATCGTCTTCAATGCTCTGAACATCACCGAGAACATATTTGCCGGCTCGGAAATCGCCCGACGGGGGTTGCTGCAGCGCAAGGAGATGCGGCGGCAGACCGAGAGCGTCCTGAGGTATCTGAAGAGCGACCTCACGCCGGACATGCGAATGACCGATTTGACCAGCGGTCAGCAGAAGATCGTGGAGATCGCCAAGGCGCTCGTGTCGAAGAGCAACGTCATCATTCTCGACGAGCCGACGGCGTCGTTCTCATCGAGGGAGATCGACACGGTTCTGAATATCGTGAAGACGGTCAAGAGCGATGGGATCGGGGTCATCTACATCTCGCATCACCTCGACGAGGTCTTTGAGATCGGTGACCGCGCCACCGTTCTGCGCGACGGCCGCAAAGTCAGCATGTACCCCATTGCTGGACTCACCAAGACGACGCTGATCAAGGACATGGTCGGACGAGACCCGTCGACTTTCTACAAGCGCGAGCGCGTCAAGCGCGGCGAGGCGGTCCTGGAAGTGAGGAACGTCACCGGCAACGGCGTGCGGGACGTCTCGTTCGAGCTCCATCGCGGCGAAGTCCTCGGGTTTGCCGGCATGGTCGGATCGGGACGATCGGAACTCATGGAGGTGCTGTTCGGCAGCGCTCCGCTCGTCTACGGCGAGATCGTCGTCAACGGCAGTTCGGTCAGGCACTCGAGCCCGAAGAGCGCGATTCGCAACAAGATGTGCTTCATCACCGAGAGTCGTCAGACCACCGGGCTCTTTCTGCCGAAGACGATCGCCGAAAACGTCGCCGTGGCGAACATGGTGAACACGCGCCAATTCGTCGTGCGGCCGGCGAACGAGGTCCGCACAGGCGAGAAGTTCGTCAAGCTGCTGAACATCAAGGCCCCGAGCGCGCGCACCCGAGTCGTCAATCTCTCGGGCGGCAACCAGCAGAAGGTGGTGCTGGGCAAATGGTTCAACACCGGAGGCGAGATCTACATCTTCGACGAGCCGTCGCTCGGAATCGACGTCGGCTCCAAACAGGAAATCTACAAGGTCATGGTCGACCTGCTGAAGGAGGGCAAGGCCATCCTCATGGTCTCCTCCGACATGCCCGAGGTGATCTCGATGAGCGATCGCGTGATCGTCTTCAAGCAAGGGCAGATCGCCGGCGAGCTGACCGGTGAGGAAATTACCGAAGAAGCCATCCTCACCCTTTCGATAGGAGATCGGCAAGAGTGAGCAAGCCGGAAGTGCCCAACGCGACATTGCAGGTCAAGGAGTCGCTGTTCAGGCGATACGAAAACCTGACCGTGCTGTCGATCTTCGCCAGTTTCGTCGTGATCGTCGTCGTCGTTCAGTTGATCTCGACGGGTGGGTCGCGATTCCCGACTTTCATCAGTCCGGTCAACATCGTGAACATCCTTCAGCAGGTCGCCGTGCCGGGGATCGTCGCCGTCAGCATGACCATGGTGATGGTGTCGGGCGGCATCGATCTCTCGGTCGGCATGCTCGCCTCGCTGGTGTCGATCATCGTAGCGCTCGGGATTTCCCAGTGGCGCCTCGGCGTCGGTCCGTCGGTCCTCCTCGGCGTTGCGTCGGCCGTCGTCCTCGAGACGGCGATGGGGTTCATCATTTCCAGAACCCGCATCGAGCCGTTCATCATCACGCTCGGCGGCATGATCTCGTTCCAAGGGATCGCGTTGCTGCTCTCCAATTCGCGCGAGGTCGTGATGAAGGGAGAGCTCAACTTTCTCACGTTGAACCTCGTCGAAGGGGCGAGAGACCCGGTCACGGGTCTCATCCTCCGGGTGCCGCCGTACGTTGTCGCCTTCTTCGTGATCGCGCTCATCGGCGGATTGCTGCTGACCTACACGAAGTACGGGCGGCGAATCTACGCGGTCGGCACCAACGCTCGCGCCGCGTTCCTCGCCGGGATCGACGTCCGCAACATGCGTCTTTCCGTCTACATGATCCAGGGTCTGCTCGTCGGGATCGGCGCGACGATGCTGCTGGCGCGCATCAACACCGGAATCATAACGCTCGGTCAGGGCCTGGAGATCGACACGATCGCGATGGTCGTCATCGGCGGGACGGCGCTCAGCGGCGGCAAGGGCAACATCGTCGGAACCTTGATCGGAGTGTTCTTTCTCGGGTCGATCGCCAACGCGATGAACCTGCTGCGGCTGCCGTCCGAAGTGCAATTTCTTGCCAAGGGTCTCGTCGTCATCATCGCGGTGTCGGCAGGCGACGTGTCCTCACAGATCTCCGAATTCCGCGGCCTGAGACGCGAGCAGGCGAAGGCGCGCAGTGCGGCGGCGACGGCGAAAAAGGGGGGCGCATAACATCAGGGAAGCGTGCAGGCAGATAGGCAGGACTCTTCCGTGTGAAGTCTCGGGACCGAGCACAAAAAGAAAGAAAGAAGGAAAGGGAGTAGGTAAAATGAAGAGATCGACATTGAAACTTATGGCTCTGGCCGCAATCGGCTCTTTGGCCCTTGCGACCGCAGGCCAGGCGTTGGCGGCCCAGGGAGGACCCAAGGTCATCGGCTACTACATGGACAACTCCGATGATTTCTACAAAGCGGGCTTCGAGGTCTTCAAGACCCTGGCGCAGCGCGAAGGCTGGACCGTCCAAGACGTCGTCGGACAGGGGACTGCGCCCGAACAGCTCGCAGCGGTTGAGAACTTCATCACCCAGGGCGTGGACGCGCTGCTCGTCGTTCAGAACTCGCCGGAAACCACCTCGCAGACCCTGAAGCTGGCCAAGGCCGCCGGCATTCCCGAGTTCCATCTGACGCACAATCCGCCGAACGAGCCAGGTCTCGCCGGTTTCGCCGGATACGACTGGGTCAGCATCGGCGTGCTCGCCGGCCAATCCGCGATTCAGCACAATGTGAAGCGGGTGATCATGATCGAGGGCAAGCTTGGTCAGGGCACCGCATCGGGCCAGACCGATGGTTTCCTAAAGGCGTACAAGGACGCCGGCAAGGACATCGGCAACCTCGCCCAGAGCGTTGGCGTCAAGGGCGCGGGCGGCAAGGACCTTCAGGTCGTGTTCTGGGGTTCGGGCGGATGGTTCGCGGATCCCGCCAAGAAGGTGATGCAGGACGCGATCACCAGCCTGGGGCCGGACGGCTTCGACGGCGCCTATGTTGAAAACGATGAAATGATGGCCGGCGCCTTGCAGGCGATGCAGGAGGCCGGTCTCGACCCGAGCAAGTACTGGCTCGGCTCGAGCAACGGCAAAGAGAAGTCGTGGAAGTGGGTGCAGGACGGCACCACCACGATGGACGTGAACGAGACGGCGACGCTCGAAGCCGACATCGCCTATCAGCAGATCAAGGCGAACTTCGCGGGCAAGCCGTACAAGAAGGCCGTCTTCGTCTCCGTGATTCCGTTCACGAAGAGCGATATCAAAGTCGACAAGCTGGTTCCCTTCTTCCATGACGACTACATGAAGAAGCGGGATGCAGGCGCCTTCATCTACGACATCAACGATCCGTCGTTCCGCGCGAACCCCGGTTATTGATCCCGGACGGCGGAGAAGGAGGCTGCTTCGGCAGCCTCCTTTGCTTTACGAACGGGGAGACTCCCCGTTGATACGGCATTCGATCAAGCCCATTTCGCGGCTGCCTCGAGGATCTTCGCCCTCGTCGCGGCGGCGCGTTCGATTTCCGCGGCGATGCGCATCACGTTGCGCCCCCTTGGCATCGCTCGACCGATGCAGGGCGACGCCGCCGGCAAACGGTCGCGCCTGTGCGGACGGGCGGCTCGATCAATCACGTCGGCAAGCGCTCAAGCCATCAACGCCCATGGATCGAAAACAGATGGGAAGACGGCAAATATCGTTGCGAGCGCCCGTCAAACCTCGGATATTCCGGTGATCAACGGCTGTGGGGCGAAACAAGGCGAGCCACAAGCAAGTCGCATTCACAGGCCGGCGGAGGCGCGCTCCTGAACTTCTTTCCTGCTTGATCGCCACGGTTCTGGCCGCCGGTCCAGAATGCTCTCAAGCCGCTGATCACAAAGCCGAAATCACAGTGACCGCCGACCTGGTCGGGGTCAACATGCAGTGGGGAAAAGCTTGGCGGAGTCACCGGAAACTCGCCTACCTGCTTACCGGGGCGCATACAATCCAGGCCACCACCGCGGTGTCAGGCTTCGACCTCAAACAATCTGTTGGCGATCTCGGGGGTTCCGTCGACTCGACGAGCGTCACTGGACTCAAAGTCATTCAGAGCTTTAGCGTTATTGCAGGC
>NZ_JBEKVH010000026.1:0-32714 GCF_049514155.1 Roseiarcus sp.
TCGCACGGCGAGCACGCAATCGTCGTCAAGGCGATCCTCGCCTGCGACGCCGCCGCCGCCCACGCCGCGATGTTCCACCACATGAGCCTGGTCGAAGACTCGTTCGGCCAGCTCGGCCTCGCTTCGCGCGCGAGCGCGTAAGCGAGCCGGTCGGGACGGGCGCCGCTCAGGCCGCCGCCAATTCGCCGCCGTTGATGCGGCCGAGCAGCGCGGCGAGGTCGGCGCGCGGCCGCGCCGGGCTGAACAAGAAGCCTTGGGCCTGAGTGCAGCCCTGCGCGCGCAGGAAGTCGAGCTGCTCGGCGGTTTCGACCCCTTCGGCGGTGGTGGCGATGCCGAGGCTGCGCGCGAGGCTTGAAATCGCCGTGATGATCGCCGTGCAGTCGCGTCGCTCGGCGAGGTCTTTGACGAACGAGCGGTCGATCTTGATCTTGTCGAACGGAAAGCCGCGCAGGTGGCTGAGGCTCGAATAGCCGGTGCCGAAATCGTCGAGGGCGATGCGGACGCCGAAGCGACGCAGGGCGTGCAGCGTCGCGGCGGTCGAAGCGGTGTCGGCGAGCAGCGCGCTCTCGGTGATTTCGAGCTCGAGCCGTTGCGGCGCGAGGCCCGACTGGGCGAGGGCGGAGATCACCGTCTGGGTCAGGTTGGCGGTGCGGAACTGGATCGCCGACAGATTGACGGCGACGGCGATCTCGTCCGGCCAGGTCGCCGCCTCGGCGCAGGCGGTGCGCAGCACCCATTCGCCGATCGGCACGATCGTCCCGTTCGCCTCGGCGATCGGGATGAAGTCGTTGGGCGCGATCATGCCGCGGGTCGGATGGCGCCAGCGCAACAGCGCCTCGAAGCCGGTGACGCGACGACCGGAAATGTCGACCAGCGGCTGGTAATGGACCTCGAGCTGGCGTTCGGCCAGCGCGCCGCGCAGATCGGCTTCGAGCTCCCTTCGCTCCAGGGCGGCGCGCTGCAAGTCCTTCTGGAAGTAGCGATGGCGGCGTCGCCCCTCCGACTTCGCCTGATAGAGCGCGAGGTCGGCGTTCTTGATCAATTCGTCGGCGCTGGCGCCGTCGGCGGGGAACAGCGCGACGCCGACGCTGGCGCCGATCGTCACCTCAATTCCGTCGATCGCATAAGGCAGCGACAGGGTCTCGATCATTCGCGTCGCCGTCGCGTCGATCGCGTCCGGCGCGGCGGCGGCGTCGAGGACGACGGCGAATTCGTCGCCGCCGATCCGCGCCGCGAAGTCGCCTTCGCCGAGCGCGTCGCGCAGGCGCTGCGCCACCATGCGCAGCAGCCGGTCGCCGGTCGGATGGCCATAGGTGTCGTTGACGCCCTTGAACAGGTCGAGGTCGACGCAGCAGATCGCCAGCCGCCGCCCGTCGGCGCGGCCGGTCTCGATCGCGCTTGCCAGGCGGGCGCTGAAGTCGGCGCGGTTGCTCAAGCCCGTCAGAGCGTCATGGCGCGCGAGAAAAGCCGCTTCCGCCGCGGCGCGGCGGCGCTCGGTGATGTCGGCGATCACCGTCAGCTCGGCCGCGTCGCCGGCGTAGGCGATGGCGCGGGCGAAGACGAGCGCGTCGATCGGCTCGCGGCCGGCGCGGCGATGACGCTCGTGTCGGCCGGCGCGCGCGTCGGCTTCGACGGGCGCTTTCTCCGCCTCGGCGTCGTCGATCCGCAGTTCGTCGGCGGACATGGCGAGGAAGCGGTCGCGCGAATAGCCGTAATGCTCGATCGCGGCGTCGTTGACCGCAAGCAAGCGCCGTGTGCGCGCGTCGACGATCCACATCGGCATCGGATTGGCTTCGAACAGCAGCCGATAGGATTCCTCGCGCTGCTTGAGTTCGGTGAGGTCGGTCAAGGTGGCGCAGAACAGGTCGTCCATGCGCGTCAGGTTGACGCCGACGCATCGCGCCGCCGCTTCGGCGGGAAACGTCAGCTCGAAGCGTTCGCGTTCGCCTCCGGCTGCGATCAGCCGGCGCAGGTTTTCCGCCAGCGGCCCGACCGCGAAGCCGAGGCCTTCTTCGCCCAGTCGGCGCCAGCGCAAGCCTTCCGCCGGCGCGCCGAGCAGCTTGGCGGCCGCCGCGTTGAGGTCGACAATCTGGAAGTCGACCGGCCGCCGCGCGTCGTCGTGGATGACCGCGAGCGCCATCACGCCGTCGTCGCTGGCGTGAAACACGGCGTCGATCAGGTTGTAGCGCGGGCCCCGCTCGGCCAGATGGATGGCGACGAGCCGCGAACCCCAACGGTTGGCGAGCGGCAAAGCGAGGATGTCGTAGCGCTGGGCCTGACCGTGGCGCGCGAAATAGGCTTCGCGCTGGCGCGGCTCGCCGTCCGCGGCGGCCCGGTCGGCCGCCTGTGCGAGCGCGAAGCCGCAATCGGGGGCAAGCTCGCTCAACCGCGTCTCGCGCCCGCCGCCGCCCAGGCATTCGACCACGGCGCGGCCGAGGCGGCGGATCTCCCACTCGGATCCGGCGCGGGCGAGCAGAACGATGCGGTCGTCGATCGCGCCAAGGCCGTCGAGCATCAGGTCTTCGAAGCGCGGCGGCGCGTCGTCGCCGACGCGCGCCATTGCCCAGCGCCAAGTGAGCTCCGCGCCCTGCTGGGCAGCCGAAGAGGACGAGATCGGAAGGGCGTTGAGAGAGGCCGGCATGGGCATCGCGAGTCCGCCGTTCGAGAAACCGCGACGGCAGAAAAGGCCAGGTCCGCTAAGAAATCGCTAAATTGCCAGCGAACGCATTGAACGCTGCGTAACCATCCCGGCTGATGCTTAAGCGGATGTTACGTCAAGCCTCACGGCTCGAGTTCGCTGTCCCAGTAAAGGTAGTCCATCCACGAGGTGTGGAGGTAATTGGGCGGGAACAGCCGGCCGTTCTGATGCAGGTCGTGCACCGTCGGCTGATAGGGATGGCGGGCCGGAAACATGCGCGCGACCGACGGCAGCAGATCGGCCTTCCTGAGATTGCAGGCCGAGCATGCGGCGACGACGTTCTCCCAGGTCGTTACGCCGCCCTTGGAGCGGGGGACGACGTGATCGAAGGTGAGGTCTTCGCGCTCGCCGCAATACTGGCAGGTGAAGCGGTCGCGCAGGAACACGTTGAACCGCGTGAAGGCGGGAAAACGCGACGGCTTGACGTAGCTCTTGAGCGAGACGACCGACGGCAGCCGCATTTCGAAAGACGGGCTGCGAACCAGCGTGTCGTATTCAGAGACGATGTTGACGCGGTCGAGAAAGACCGCCTTGATCGCGTCCTGCCAGCACCAGATCGATAGCGGGTAGTAGCTCAGGGGACGGAAGTCCGCGTTGAGCACCAGGGCCGGACATGTCTCCGGCGACACCGCTTGAACATGAACCGTCAAAAGACGCTCCGTTCTCCCTCACGTCCCGCCCGGTCGGCGCGAATCCGACCGCCGCTATAGTCTATAGCCTCGGTGACGCCCTTGTGAAGGGCGCGTCCTCGCCGCCGTTCAGCCCGCCTTGGCCTCGATCGCCGCCATGTCGTCGTCGGAGAGGCCGAAATGGTGGCCGATCTCGTGCACGAGGACATGGGTCACGACCGCGCCGAGCGTGTCCTCGCCCTCGCACCAGAAGTCGAGCAGCGGACGACGATAGAGCCAGATCATGTTGGGCAGCGCGCCGGTTTCCTCGACTGCGGGACGATGCGCCAGGCCGCGGCCGCGGAACAGGCCGAGCAGGTCGAACTCGCTCTGGGCCCCCATCTCGTCCAGCGTCTCGTCGTCGGGGAAATCGACCACCTGGATGACCAGGCCCTCGCACAGGCGGCGGAAAGTCGCGGGCAGCTTGGTGAACGCGGCGTGGGTGAGCGCGTCGATGTCGGCGGCGCTGGGGGCGTGCGCGGCGGCGAGCGCTGTGGTTCGGGCGTCGGTCATCGGGGCTCTCCGTCGGCGGACCGAAATGTCGGGCGCCTAGACAAGCCTTGCGCGGCGACTGCTGTCAAAGGCGCGGCGGGGACGCGAGATCCAGACCGTAAGTCCGAGGCGAGGCGGAAAGCGGGAGAGCGACATGGCCGAACGGCGCTTCATTCTCGACAGCGGCGGCGTCAGGCTCGATGCGGCGACGACGCGGCGTCAGTTCTCGCTGTCGCTTGCGGTCGGCTTCGCGGTGCTGGCGGCTGCGGCGCTCGTCGCGTTGCACCCTGCCCGCTCCGCGCCGATCGGGATCGAAGGCCATCATGGCCGCGCCGCCAAGGCCGATTTCGTCCTCGCCGATTCGTCGCTGCGGCGGAACTAGCCCTCGAACAGGCGCGCGCGCTTCTCGTCGAGCTGGTCGACGAAGTCGCGCGCGCGGGCGACGGCGGCGGCGCGCACCTTGACCGCCGCGCGCGGAAACTCCGACAAGACGCGACGAAACACCGCGCCGGGAATGCGCAGCAATTCGCTGTCTTCGGTCGCTTTCGCCGCGGCGCGACGCTGGACGTCGGCCATCAGCGCCGTCTCGCCGACGAGCGCGCCGGGCTCGACCCGCCGTTCGGCGGCGTCGACGGCGAGCGACAGCTCGCCCGACAGCACGAAATAGGCCGCATCGGCCGGCTCGCCGACGTTGAACAGCGATTCGCCGGCCTTCAGCATCCGCCGATCGCAGGAGAAGGCGATCAGCTGCACCGCCTCGCGCGGCAATAGGTCGAAGGGACGGGTGCCCGCCATGCGGCGGACGTTGGATTCGAGGCTCATGGGCGAGGCGCTCCGCGCGAACCGTTCACGACAATAGCTTGTAGCCGCCGCCGTCGGTGACGAGCAGCCGCGCCTCGGTCGGGTCGTCCTCGATCTTTTGCCGCAGGCGATAGATGTGCGTCTCGAGCGTATGCGTGGTGACGTTGGCGTTGTAGCCCCAGACGTCGCGCAGCAGCGTCTCGCGCGGCACCGCCTGGCGCTGGGCGCGATGGAGGAAACGCAGGATCGCCGCCTCCTTCTCGGTCAGCCGCAGCTTGACGCCCTTGGCGTCGACCAGGTGCTTGGTCGCCGGCCGAAAGATGAAGCGGCCGATCTGGAACTCGGCGTCCTCGCTTGCGTCGTGTTGGCGCAGCTGCAAACGGATGCGCGCGAGCAGCACGGCGAAGCGGAACGGCTTGGCGACATAATCGTTGGCCCCCGATTCGAGGCCCATCACCGTGTCGGCGTCGGAATCGTGGGCGGTCAGCATGATGATGGGCCGCTTGAAGCCGTCGGCGCGCAAGTGCCTGACCGCCTCGCGGCCGTCCATGTCGGGCAGGCCGACGTCCATGATGACGATGTCGGGCTGCGCGCTCGCGGTCGCCAGACGCGCCGCGGCGGCGTCGGAGGCTTCGGCGACCTCGAATTCGGGATGCAGCGACAGCTGTTCGCCCAGCGCCTGCCGCAAGTCGGAATCGTCGTCGACAATGAGGATTCGGCGGGTTTGCGGCATGGATATCCTGTTTGTGAATGCGGAATGCGAACGCCTATATAGTGCTTTTATTCCGGCGAATCGACCGACTCCCGGCGTGGCGTTGTGAGCGGAAACCGAGCCTGGGCGCCGCCGCGCCGATTCGGCGCCGGGCGTCCCGCTCGCGAATTTGTGTGTTCGCGTTCATGTTCCAGTCAATCTTGTCGGCGTCAATTGCGCGGGCCGGGGGGCGCTGACGACGGAGCGGACGATGGTCGCCGCGGAAAGCGCATGGACCCTCGCATTCAACCGATTCGGCCTCGGCGCGCGGCCAGGGGCGGTCCGCTCCGGCGACCCGCGTCAGGCGCTGCTCGCGGAGCTCTCGGCTGAGGAAGGGGCGCGGATCGACCGCCCCGACCTCCTTTCGACGCCGAAGATCCTGCAAGCCGTCTACGACGACGATTGGCGCCGCAAGCAGGAGCGCGACCGCCAGGATGCGGCGCGCCTCGCTATGCGCGCCATGCCGGCCCCCAGCGTCGCCGCGTTGCTCCCGCCATCGCCCTTGGACGCGCCGCCGCCGCCCTCGATGATGAACGAGCCGCGGCCCGAGCAGCAGATCTTTCGCGCCGAAGCGCAAGCGCGGCTCGAGCAGGCCTGTTCGGCGCCGATCGGCCTCGTCGAGCGCCTGACCGCGTTCTGGTCGAATCACTTCTGCGTCTCGGTCGCCAAGAGCGGAATCTGCCGCGCCGCCGCCGGCGCGTTCGAGCGCGAGGCGATCCGCCCGCACGTGCTCGGCCGCTTCGCCGACATGCTGCGCGCGGTCGAACAGCACCCGGCGATGCTGAACTTCCTCGACAACGCGCAGTCGATCGGCCCCAACTCGATCGTCGGTCACAACAACCATGCCGGGCTCAACGAGAACCTCGCGCGCGAAATCCTCGAATTGCACACGATGGGCGTCGGCTCAGGCTATGCGCAGACCGACGTGACCCAGCTCGCGTATATCCTCACCGGCTGGACGATCGTCGGGCGCGACGGCAAGCTCGGCGAGCCGGGCGCGTTCGCCTTCAACCTCAACGCCCACGAGCCGCTGGCGGCGACATTGCGCGGACGCCTCTACGTCGAGGACGGCGTCGCGCAGGGCGAGGCGGCGCTCGCCGATCTCGCCCGCGAGCCGGCGACCGCCGGGCACGTGGCGACAAAACTTGCTCGCCACTTCGTCGCCGACGCGCCCGATCCGGCTCTGGCCGCGCGCCTGGCCAAGACGTTTCGCGACAGCGACGGCGACCTCGCCGCGCTCGCCCGCGCGCTCGTCGCCGACGACGCGGCCTGGCGCATGCCGGCGGCCAAGGTGCGCAATCCCTGGGAGCTGACGGTCGCCGCCTACCGCGCCTTCGGCCGCAGCCCGAGCGACGCCGGGCCGGCGCTGGCATCGCTCGATCTGCTCGGCATGCCGCTGTGGCAGCCCGGCGGCCCCAACGGATTTTCCGACGACAGCGTCGCCGCTTGGGCTTCGCCCGAGGGCATGAAGACGCGGGTCGAACTCGCCGCGCGCTTCGCCGGCCAGATCAAGGATGCGCCGAGGCCGGCCGCGCTGCTCGAGGACGTGCTCGGCCCGACCGCGTCGAGCGCGACGCGCGAGGCGGTGGCGCGCGCCGAGACGCGCGAGCAGGCCTATGCGCTGCTGATTCTGTCGCCCGAATTCCAACGGAGGTAAGCGATGACCGCCGCAGACTTTTGGCCGCATCCGAGCCGTCGCCAGATCTTGACCGCCGCCGGCGCGACCTTCGCCGCCGCGACAATCCCGCGTTGGGCGAGCGCGGCGGGCGCGCGCGATCCGCGCCTCGTCGTCGTCGTGCTGCGCGGCGCCCTCGACGGGCTCTCCGCCGTCGCGCCGATCGGCGATCCGGGCTATTCCGGCCTGCACGGCGCGTTGGCGCTGCGCTGGGACGGGCCGCATCCGGCGTTGCGGCTCGGCGATTTCTTCGGTCTCAACCCGGCGATGGTCAATTTCGCTCGGCTGTACGACGCCAAGCAGGCGCTGGTGGTCCATGCGACGGCGACAAATTATCGTGAACGGTCGCATTTCGACGGCCAGGATGTGCTCGAAAGCGGCATGCCGGGGCCAGGCCGGGTCGACAGCGGCTGGCTCAACCGCGCCGTGGCGGCGCTGCCGGCCGGCGAACGGGTCGGCGGCGCGCGCGCGCTGGCGGTCGGCGCGACCGCGCCGCTGGTCATCCGCGGCCCGGCGCCGATTCTCGGCTGGGCGCCTTCAGGCCTCGCCGCGCCGACCGACGATCTGCTGGCTCGGCTGATGGACCTCTACGACCATACGGATCCGGCGCTCGCCAAGGCGCTGCAGGCCGGGCTCGACGCCGACCGGCTCGCCAATCGGCAGGGCATGGACGCGCTCAAGCCCGGCGGCGACTTGGCGCTGTTGATGCGCAAGGCGGCCGAGGGCGCGGCGCGGCTGATGGCGGTCGACGACGGCCCGCGCGTCGGCGCGCTGGCGTTCGACGGTTGGGACACCCACGCCAACGAGGGCGGCGCGACCGGCCGCCTGGCGCAATTGCTCGGCGGACTCGACGGCGCCTTCGCCGCGTTCGAGAGCGAACTCGGCCCGCGCTGGAACGACACGATCATCGTCGCGATCACCGAGTTCGGCCGCACCGCCCGCATCAACGGCACCATCGGCACCGACCACGGCACGGCGACGGTCGCCTTCCTCGCCGGCGGCGCGCTCGCCGGCGGGCGCGTCGTCGCCGACTGGCCGGGGCTCGAGGTCGCCGATCTCTACGAGAGCCGCGACCTCAGGCCGACGACCGATCTGCGCGCCGTGCTGAAAGGCGTGCTCGCCGAACATCTCGGCCTGTCGGCCGACGCGCTGGCGCGCGCCGTGTTCCCCGACACGCTCGGCGTCGCGCCGATGAAGGGTCTGATCGCCGCGTGAGCGGGGCGGGGCGTCCGTCGCTTTGAACGCCCGCGGCGGGTTGAACTTACCGGCGTCGTTGCCGTCGCGGCTGGCGCTTGCCGGAATTGCCCTTAGGCGCTACCTTAGTCAGGGTTAGTCAAGGTGGCGCCATGCCCATCGTCAACATGCTTGAAGCCAAGACGCATCTTTCCCGGCTCGTCGAAGAAGTGGAAAGCGGCGCGACGAGCGAAATCGTCATCGCGCGAAACGGTAAGCCGGCGGCGCGACTCGTGCCGATCGGCGCCCCAGCGCCTGTCGGCAAACGGTTGGGGCTGCTCGAGGGACGATATCCGTCCTCGTCGCAGGCGGAGTTCGACGCCGCCAATGATGCGATCGCGCGCCTCTTCCGAGCGCGCAAGTGAGGATTCTTCTGGATACCCAAGCCGCAATCTGGGCGCTGACCGACACGAAGCGATTGAGCGCTCAGGCTATCGCGCTGATCGGCGACGAAACGAACGACGTGTTCGTCTCCGCCGTGAGCATTTGGGAGATTGCGATCAAATTCGCTCTGCGAAAGCGGACGGGCGCTCCGCCGTTTTCCGGCGCCGTCGCGCTCGAAGCCTTTCTTGCGGCGGGTTACCGCATGCTGAACGTCACGCCGCAGCACGCCGCCGCGGTGGAGGCGTTGCCGCATCTGCACGCCGATCCGTTCGACAGAATGCTGATCGCGCAAGCGCTGAACGAACCGCTGCGCCTGCTGACGGCCGACGCTGCGTTGGCGCGCTACACCGATACGGTAATAGAGTTCTGACGGATCCCGAGGTCTGCGAAGCGAACCTCGCACGCCGCGGAATCGCAAAACTCGAGACGCCGGCCCGCCAGGACAGCGGCTCTGTCTCCAGTCCTCGCCCTTACTTGCCCTGGCGGACGATATAGGCGGCGAGATCGTCGGCTTCGTCGCGCGAAATCTGCATGTCCGGCATCTTCGGGTGCGGGTTCATCAGGAAGCGCGCGATCGCATTGGCGTCGAAGCCGGGGATCTTGGCGATCGTCGCGAACGGCGGCGCGTTATCCTGCCCATGGCTCTGGTCGGACGCGACGACGTGGCAGGCGGCGCACCAGCGCTTGGCCAGCGTCTCGCCATGATCGACGTCGGCGGCGTAGGCGTTCGCGGACAAGCTCAGCGCGGCGAGCGCGGCCATTGCGGCGGCGGCGCGGCGTAGCGAAGGAAGAGCGTGCGAGAGCGTGGCGTAGGCTGGCGTCATCGTCGGCTCCTCCGGTCGCGGCTCGCCGGCCGCGTCGTCGAAGGATGATGCCAATGGCGGGCGCTGTCCAGAACGGCGGAGCGGACTCCGGCGGAGGCTTCCGCGCCTCAAACGAAAAGGGGCGGCCCCGTGGGCCGCCCCTTCGCGTCGCTGAGCGCGGCGGCTCAGAGCGAATAGTACATGTCGAACTCGACCGGATGCGGGGTCATCTCGAAGCGGTGCACCTCGGTCATCTTCAGCTCGATGTAGCTGTCGATGAGGTCGTCGCTGAACACGTCGCCCGCCTTGAGGAAGGCGCGGTCCTTGTCGAGGTTCGAGAGCGCCTCGCGCAAGCTGCCGCACACCGTCGGGATCTTCTTGAGCTCCTTCGGCGGCAGATCGTAGAGGTCCTTGTCCATCGCCTGGCCGGGGTCGATCTTGTTCTGGATGCCGTCGAGGCCGGCCATCAGCATCGCCGCGAAGGCGAAGTAAGGGTTGGCCATCGGATCGGGGAAACGCACTTCGACGCGCTTCGCCTTCGGGTTGGAGGTCCACGGAATACGACAGGAGGCCGAACGGTTGCGCACCGAATAAGCCAGCAGCACCGGCGCCTCGAAGCCCGGGACCAGGCGCTTGTAGCTGTTGGTCGAGGGGTTGGTGAAGCCGTTGAGCGCCTTGGCGTGCTTGATGATGCCGCCGATGTAGTAGAGGCATTCCTGGCTGAGGTCGGCGTATTTGTTGCCGGCCATCATCGGCTTGCCGCCCTTCCAGATCGACTGGTGGACGTGCATGCCCGAGCCGTTGTCGCCATAGACCGGCTTCGGCATGAAGGTCGCCGTCTTGCCGTAGCTCTGGGCGACCATGTGGATGCAGTACTTGTAGATCTGCAGGTTGTCGGCCATTTGGGTCAGCGGGCCGAATTTGAGGCCGAGCTCGTGCTGGGCCGAAGCGACTTCGTGGTGGTGCTTTTCGACCACCGCGCCCATCTGCGCCATCGCCGCCAGCATTTCGCCGCGCATGTCCTGCGCCGAATCCTGCGGCGGGACGGGGAAGTAGCCGCCCTTGGTGCGCATGCGGTGGCCGAGGTTGCCCCCTTCGTAGGCCGTGTCGGAGTTGCTCGGCAGCTCGATCGAGTCGACGATGGCGCTGGTGTTGTAAGGGTCGGCCTTGAAGCGGACGTCGTCGAAAACGAAGAATTCGGCTTCCGGGCCGAAGAAGGCGGTGTCGCCGATGCCGGTCGACTTCAGGTAGGCTTCGGCCTTCTTGGCGACGCCGCGCGGGTCGCGGTTGTAGGGCTGGCCGCTGGCGGGATCGAGAATGTCGCAGTTGATGACCATCGTCGAGGCGGCGAAGAACGGGTCCATGCAGGCCGAGGCCAGATCCGGCATCAAGGTCATGTCGGACTCGTTGATCGCCCGCCAGCCGGCGATCGACGAGCCGTCGAACATCAGGCCGTCGGACAGCGACTCTTCGTCAATGATCGTCTGATCGAAGGTGACGTGCTGCCACTTGCCGCGCGGGTCGGTGAACCGCAGGTCGACATATTTTACATCATTGTCCTTGATCGCCTTCAGGACATCCTTGGCGGTCTTCATGGTGTGCCTTTCTTGCTCGTGTTCGGTCGTGCCCCTGCCCGCCGCCTGACGGCGGGAAGTCCTCGAAAGAAAGCGCCTCGCGCGTCAAAAAGACGCCGTCAGACCGCGTCCGCGCCGGTTTCGCCGGTGCGAATGCGGATGGCTTCGTCGATTTGCGATACAAATATCTTGCCATCGCCGATGCGGCCGGTCTGGGCCGCCCGCCGGATCGCCTCGACCGTGGCGGCGAGATTTTCGTCGGCGACCACGACCTCGATCTTCACTTTGGGCAGGAAGTCGACGACGTATTCCGCGCCGCGATAGAGTTCGGTGTGGCCTTTCTGGCGGCCGAAGCCCTTGGCTTCCAACACCGTGATCCCCTGCACCCCCGCCTCCTGCAACGCTTCTTTGACTTCGTCGAGCTTGAAAGGCTTGATGATCGCTTCGACTTTCTTCATGGGCCGGAGGTCTCCCTCGATCGCGCGCGTCGGGCTCGCCCGAATCCTGCGTCCGCGAAAATTCGCCAAGATTTGAGCGTGGTGAAGGGTCGTCCATAGCATCGCGGCCCGGCCGGCGCCACCGGGCGGGCGTTGGATCGCGGCGGAAGGGTTACTGCGCGCGGCGGCTGCCTTAAGCGGCGGCGAGGCGCCTAACAAGTAGGCGCCATGCTCAGATGGTCGGCCCCCATTCGCCGGAAGCGAAAATCCGCCACGAGTTCAAGCCGGCTTTGGCGACTACGGTGCGGCCGGTTTTGGCGATGCGCACCAGGTGGGCGAAGACCTGCGGGTGGCGCCAGGCGTTAGGGCGGCTTGGCGAGCAGACGGCGCGATATTCGTCGGTGTCGTCGGCCTCCATCAGGATCGTGCCGACCCGGTCGGGGCGCAGCGTCGCCGGCAGCGTGCGTTCGGTCAGCCATTCGCACTCGAAGTCGCGGCAAAGCTGCGGCCTGCTCGTGTAGATCTTGCAGCCGCCGGAGGCGATGCAGTGCTCGCACGGCGGGCCGGCGGGCTTGTTGAACTCGGGAATTTCCAGCGCCGTGCAGCACATCGTGCACGAACCGCAGCTCTTTCCGGGAGCAGGGGCCAAGTCGTCGAGCCTCATAGAGCGCCGGCGACCATTCGCCGCGACGCCGATATCCTTCACTCTATGATTCTGCGCTTGCGATCAATGGCGCGGCCGGCGCCGGTCCGGCCGGCCGGCGGCGGGCGACGAAATAGAGCGTCGCGGCGATGGTCGGCGCGGCGATGGGCAGATCGAGCCCGCCGGCGAGAATCCGCGACGCGAGCGGCAGCAGATAGGCGAGGACGAGGACGCTCTTCTCGTACGGCGCGAAGCCGCGCTCGAGCCCCTCGCGCGCCAGATAGACGAGCGGGAAGGCGAGCAGCGTCAGGTCGTAGTCGAGCAGGAAGGGGCTCGCCAGCAGCGTCGCGGCGACGAGCGCCGGCCCCTCGCTCGAGCCGCGGAAGTCGCGCCGTTGCAGCCAGATGAGCGCCGCCGCGGCGGCGAGCGCGGTCGCGCCCTGCGCGCAATAGGCGAGCGCCAGCGGCCCGTGCAGCAGCCGCACCGCGGCGAAGACGCTCTGCATCTTCTCGTCGCCGACGAGATGCCGCTCGAGCGCCGCGCGCGCCAGCGGCGAAGCGTCGAGGAAGCCGCGCCAGACCGCCTCGCCCCAGGTCAGGTAACTCGCCGCGCACAGCGCCGCGGCGGAGACGGCGGCGGCGGCGAAGGTCGTCCAGCGTCGCGACGCGATCAGCGCGATCGGGATCATCAGCGCCAGTTGCGGCTTGTAGACGAGGGCGCCGAACATGAGACCGGCGACGATCGGCCGTCGCTCGAGCCACAATGCGCCGGCGCCGATCAGCGCCGCGCTGAGGAAGCCGTTCTGTCCGTGGCCGGCGTTGACCAGGAAGGCGGGGAAAGCGAGCAGGACCGCGGCGTCCAAGCGCGGCCCGGCGCAGGCGCGCAACGCGCGCCAATAGGCGTAGCCGGTCGCCGCCAGCCAGACGATCAGCGAAACGAAATAGGGGGCGAGCGCGAGCGGCAGGCAGACGATGAGATAGGGCGGCGGATAGAAGAAGGCGGAATAGCCGACCGCCGGACCGAACAAGGCCTTCTGCGCCGCCCAGTGCGCGGCGACGTCGTAGGCGTCGGCCGCGCGGCCCTGCAGCGTGAGTTCGGAGGCGGCGAAGAAACTGAGAAAATCCGTGCCGAGCGGCTTGCCGGCGAGATCGATCCCGCCGCGCGCGGCGACGATCCAGATCAGCGCCAAGCCGACGCTGGCGGCGAGCAGCAGCCGCGGATAAACGCGCGCGCGCGTTCCGTTCAGCCATTCGGCGTCGCGCAACGTCGCCAAGATCGGTTGAATCCCAGCCTTCATCGCCGCGAAGCTAGGCGGCAGGCGTTAATGCGCGGATAAGCCGCACCCGGCAGGCGTGGATGCGCCTATGGTCGGCCGGATCGCTGGAGATTCGGCGCCTGCTCTTGACAGTTCGCGCCGGCGCGTGTCTTTCCGCCCGCGGTTTTGGAGGAGCGCATGACGACGGCCTTGGTGTTTCCGGGGCAGGGCTCGCAGACGGTCGGCATGGGCAAGGCGCTCGCCGAGGCGTTTCCCGCCGCGCGCGAGGTGTTCGCGCAGGTCGACGCAGCGCTCGGCGAACCGTTGTCGAAGCTGATCTTCGAAGGGCCCGATGCGGCGCTGACGCTCACCGCCAACGCGCAGCCGGCGCTGATGGCGACCAGCCTCGCCGCGTTGCGCGCGCTCGAAAGCGAAGCCGGGCTGGAGGTTGCGCGCGACGCCGCCTTCGTCGCCGGCCATTCGCTCGGCGAATATTCGGCCTTGTGCGCGGCGGGCGCCTTGACGCTCGAGGATGCGGCGCGATTGCTGCGCATCCGCGGCGCGGCGATGCAGCAGGCGGTTCCGGTCGGCGAGGGCGCGATGGCGGCGATCCTCGGCCTCGACTTCGATGCGGTGACGGCGATCGCCGCGGAAGCGGCGAAGGACGGCGGCGTCTGCCAGGCCGCCAACGATAACGGCGGCGGACAGGTGGTGATCTCGGGCGCGAAGGCCGCGGTCGAGCGGGCGATGGAGATCGCCAAAGCCAAAGGCGCCAAGCGCGCGCTGCCGCTGCCGGTGTCGGCGCCGTTCCATTGCGCGTTGATGCAGCCGGCGGCGTTCGCAATGGCGGCGGCGCTGGCGACGACGACGATTCTCAAGCCGAAGGTTCCGCTGGTCGCCAATTTCGTCGCCGGCCCGCTCAGCGATCCCGAGGCGATTCGCGCCAGCCTGGTCTCCCAGGTCACCGGCGCGGTGCGCTGGCGCGAGAGCGTCCAGTTCATGGCGGATCGAGGCGTCGATCGCTTCGTCGAGATCGGCGCCGGCAAGGTTCTGGCCGGCCTGGTCAAGCGCATCGCGACGCGCGCGAGCGCGGTCAGCGTCGGGACGCCGGCCGACGTCGAAGCCTATAAGGCGGCGCGCGCCGTCTGAAGGCGCGCCAAACAAGGAAAGGCCAAGGCGGTGTTCGACCTCACGGGAAAGACGGCGCTCGTCACCGGCGCCTCGGGTGGACTTGGCGGCGCGATTGCGCGCGCGCTGTACGGGCAGGGCGCGAGGGTGACGCTTTCGGGCACGCGTCGCGAGGCGCTGGAGGCGCTCGCCGGCGAACTCGGTTCGCGCGCCCATGTTCTGCCTTGCGATCTCGCCGACGCGGCGGCGGTCGAGGCGCTGGTTCCCACCGCGGAGGCGGCGATGGGCTCGCTCGACATTCTCGTCAACAACGCCGGCGTCACGCGCGACAACCTGTTCATGCGGATGAAGGACGCGGATTGGGACACCGTGATCGCGGTCGACCTGACCGCCGCGTTCCGCCTGTCGCGCGCCTGTCTGAAAGGCATGATGCGCCGTCGCTTCGGCCGCATCATTGGCGTCACTTCGATTGTCGGCGTCACCGGCAATCCCGGTCAGGGCAATTACGCCGCCGCCAAAGCGGGCATGATCGGCATGTCGAAGGCGCTCGCCGCGGAGGTCGCGAGCCGCGGCATTACCGCCAATTGCATCGCGCCGGGCTTCATCGCCAGCCCGATGACGGACGCGATCAACGACAAGCAGCGTGAGGCCATCCTCGCCTCTGTGCCGATGGGCCGGCTCGGCGCCGGCGCCGACGTCGGCGCCGCGGCTGTCTATCTGGCGAGCGACGAAGCCGCCTACGTCACTGGCCAGACCCTTCACGTCAACGGCGGTATGGCAATGATTTGAAGGCTTTGGCGCGACCGATCGACGGCGCGGACTCAGGCTTTCGGGCTCTCGCCATGCTCGGTGAGATATGCTATCGAGCCGGTTCGTTGACGACGTGGGGTTGACGCCGGAGGGGTCGTCCGGACGAAATCGGTTTCGAGGCGCGGCCCGCCGCAGAGCGGTCGCCGGGCGCTGGAGACGGTTCGCAAGCTCGATCGATTGATGGTCGGAACAGGGGTCAACTGCCGGGCGTCTGTCGCGCCTGACCGAACGAAGGAACAAATGAAATGAGCGACGTGGCGGAGCGGGTAAAAAAGATTGTCGTCGAGCACCTCGGCGTTGACGCCGACAAGGTCGTCGACAACGCCAATTTCATCGACGACCTCGGCGCCGATTCGCTCGATACGGTTGAGCTTGTCATGGCCTTCGAAGAAGAGTTCGGCGTCGAAATTCCCGACGATCAGGCCGAGACGATCGTCACCGTCGGCGACGCGGTCAAGTTTCTCGAGAAGGCGTCCGCCGGCAAGTGACGGCGTCGGCCGTCGCTTGTCGCGCTGCATGTCAAGGGCCGGCGCAAGTCCGGCCCTTGTCGCGTTCGAAGTCGGCGAACGCGACGCGGGAGGGAGCTGAGGAACGGCTATGAATCGAGTCGTCGTCACCGGCCTCGGCATGGTTACGCCGCTGGCCGCCGGGGTCGAGCCGACCTGGCGCCGGCTGCTGGCGGGCGAGTCCGGCGCGGCGCGGGTCGAGAGCTTCGACGTTTCCGACATCGCCTGCCAGATCGCCGCCCAGGTGCCGCGCGGCGCCGCGCCCGACGCGTTCAATCCCGACGAGTGGATGGAGCCGAAGGAGCAGCGCAAGGTCGACGACTTCATCGTCTTTGCGCTCGCCGCCGCCGGCCAGGCGCTCAGGGACGCCGACTGGGCGCCCAAGAGCTACGAGGATCAGATCGACACCGGCGTGCTGATCGGCTCCGGCATCGGCGGCCTCGGCGGCATCTACGAGGCGTCGGTGACGCTGCACGAGAAGGGGCCGCGGCGCATTTCGCCGTTCTTCATCCCCGGCCGGTTGATCAATCTCGCCGGCGGCCAGGTGTCGATCGCCCACGGCCTCAAGGGGCCCAATCACGCTGTCGTCACCGCCTGCTCGACCGGTGCGCACGCGATCGGCGACGCCGGGCGGCTGATCGCGCTCGGCGACGCCAAGGTGATGGTCGCCGGCGGCGCCGAATCGGCGGTCAACCGTCTGGCGATGGCGGGCTTCGCCGCCTGCCGGGCGCTGTCGACCGGCTTCAACGATCGGCCGACGCAGGCCTCGCGCCCCTACGACCGCGACCGCGACGGCTTCGTCATGGGCGAGGGGGCCGGCTGCGTCGTGCTCGAGGAATACGAACACGCCAAGGCGCGCGGCGCCCGCATCTACGCCGAGTTGATCGGCTACGGCATGTCGGGCGACGCCTACCACATCACCTCGCCCGCGCCCGACGGCGACGGCGCCTATCGCTCGATGAGAGCGGCGCTGAAGCGCGCCGGCGTCACGCCGTCCGAGATCGACTACATCAACGCCCACGGCACCTCGACGCCGGTCGGCGACGAGATCGAATTGAAGGCGGTCGAGCGGCTGCTCGGCAACGCCTCGGCGACGGCGACGATGTCGTCGACCAAATCGTCGATCGGCCATTTGCTCGGCGCGGCCGGCGCGGTCGAGTCGATCTTCTGCATTCTGGCGATCCGCGACCAGATCGCGCCGCCGACCCTCAACCTCGACAATCCGTCGGTCGAGACGGCGATCGACCTCGCGCCGCATGTCGCGCGCAAGCGGAAAATCGACATCGCGCTGTCGAATTCGTTCGGCTTCGGCGGCACCAACGCGTCCGTGATCTTCAAGCGGGCGTCGGCCGCGGCCTAAGCGTCGCGACACTTCATTTTGCCGCGAAAGCGGTTAGACTGGCGCTGGCGAACGAGGCGGCACGGGCCCGGATGGACGAGGCGGCGAATCAGGGCGACAAGGCCAGACCGGGCGCCGCCGCGCAACCCGCGCAGCGCGTGAGCCTGTTCGGCGGCCGCCGCAAGTCCGGCAATGGAAACGGAAACGGCAATGGCGGCGGCAAGTCGGCGCCGCCCAAGCCGCCGCGTCGGCCGCGCGGCTTCGGCCTTTCCGGTCTTTCCGGTCTGCTCACCTTCTTGCTCGTGATCGGCCTGCTCGGCGTCGCCGTGCTGGTCTGGTCGGTGGTCGAATCGCGCAAGCCCGGCCCGCTCGCCGAAGACAAGATTGTCGTCGTCGAGCGCGAGGACGACGCCGGCACGATCGGCGAGCAGCTCGAACGCGCCGGGGTCGTCGACAGCGCGTTGTGGTTCTCGGCGATGACGACGCTCGACGGCAGCCGCGGCTCGCTGAAACGCGGCGAATACGCCTTCAAGGCCGGCGTCAGTCTGCGTCAGGTCGAGGCCGAGCTGATTGCGCACAAGGTCGTGCAGCACAAGCTCACCATTCCCGAAGGCCTGACCAGCGATCAGGTGGTCGAGCGTCTTCGCGACGACGACGTGCTGATCGGCGACGTCAAGGAGCCCCCGCGCGAGGGCTCGCTGCTGCCGGACACCTATCTGTTCGAGCGCGGCGACACGCGCCAGGCCGAGCTGACGCGTATGGCCAAGGCCCAGGCCAAGGCGGTCGACGAGATCTGGGCGAAGCGCGCGCCCGATCTGCCGATCAAGTCTCCAGGCGAACTGGTCACGCTCGCCTCGATCGTCGAGAAGGAGACCGGCAAGGCCGACGAACGCCCGCGCGTCGCCGGCGTGTTCATCAATCGTCTGCAGAAACACATGAAACTGCAGTCGGATCCGACGATCGTCTACGGGCTCGTGTTCGGCAAGGGAACGCTCGGCCATCCGATCACCAAGGCCGAACTCGATCAGCCGACGCCTTACAACACATACAATATCGATGGCTTGCCGCCGGGGCCGATCTGCAATCCGGGCAAAGCGGCGCTCGAGGCCGCGGCGAACCCGATGCGGACGAAGGAGCTCTATTTCGTCGCCGACGGAACCGGAGGCCACGCGTTCGCGGAGACGTTGGACCAGCACCTCAAGAACGTCGCGCATTGGCGGCAAATCGAGCAGGACGCCAAAGACCGGCTCGCGCCCGACGCGGCGCCGACGCCGGCTCCGACGCCGACGCCGGCCAAGCACAGCGCGCTCGACGATGTCGATCCGGCGATCTTCGGCGCCGTCGCGCTCGGCGACGCGCCAGTCGACAGCGGGCCGCTGGCGACGCGGCTCGGCAAGCTCGCCGAGGACCGCAAGGCCACAGGCGCGCTGCTTGGTCCCGACGGCGCGCTGTCGACGACCCGCGCCGCCGGCGCCAGCCTCGACTCGCTCGGCGCGATCATCACCGGCGTCAACGACGAGCCGCCCGCGCAGGCCTTCCCCGACGAGCAGGGGCCCGACGCCCCTGCGCAGCCGGTCGCCTCGGTCCCGCTTTCGGCGGCGGCGCTCGCCGACCAGAAGGCGCGCATCGCCCGTTATGTCGACGCCGGCGCCGCCGATCCGCGCGTCGCCGGGCTCGACGCGCCCGCCGGCGCGCCGGCGCGGTCGCGCGCCTTCGACGCTTCCGAAGGCACGCCGTTCGATCCGCTGCGCAACAAGACCTACGACCTCAATTACGCCCACGCGGTGCCGGCCTTCGACGCCTATTGAGGCGATACGACTTAGGTCGGCTTCTTCGCCGCATCGGCGATCGCCAAGGCGATCGCGCAGGCGTTGGAGACGTTGAGGCTCTTGATCGCGCCGGGCAGATCGAGCCGCGCCAGCGCGTCGCAATGTTCGCGCGTCAGCCGCCGCAAGCCGCGGTCTTCGGCGCCGAGAACCAGCGCCAGCGGCCGCTCGAGCCGCGTCGCCTGCAGCGTCGCCGGCGCTTCCGAATCGAGACCGACGCGCCAATAGCCGAGATCGCCGAGTTCGCCCATCGCGCGGGCGAGATTGGTCACCGAGCAGATCGGCACGTGCTCGAGGCCGCCGGAGGCCGACTTGGCGAGGGCCCCGGTGAATTCGGGCGTGTGGCGCTCGGTCGTCACCAGCGCGTCGACGGCGAAGGCGGCCGAGGTGCGCAGGATCGCGCCGACGTTGTGCGGATCGGTCACCTGGTCGAGCACGACGACGAGGCCCGCGGCGGGCAGTTCGGAGACGTCGATCGGCTTGAGCGGCCGCGCTTCGAGCAACACGCCCTGGTGAACCGCGTCGCGCGGCAGGCGCTGGGCGATCTCCTCGCTCGATGCGACGCGCGTTTCGACGCCGCGGGCGGCGATCTCCGCTCCGAGGCGCTCGGCGGCGGCCGGCGTGACGTAGAGCCGCACCAACTCCCGCCGCGGCGCCTTGAGCGCCGCCGATACGCTGTGGAACCCGTATATGCGCACCACGTCGCCCGGGCCGCCGCCATGCCGGCGCGGGGCCGGCTCGCCCTTCGCCCGTTCCGTCGGCGGTTCGCGCCGCGGCGGCGCGGGCGCCGGTCCGCCCTTGGCGGGCCGCCGGGGGCCGGCGGAAGGCGGGTCGCGAAGGTCGGGTCCGCCGCCGTGACGATGGATCTTGCGCGTCACCAAATTGTCTCCGCTGAAGCCAGATCCCGCCATAGCGCAACCGGCGCGAGTGCGCAAAGCAGCCGGCGCGCTTGAATCTCAAGGCCTTGGGCCCGTCGCGGCGCGCCGCCGCAGGGTAAACGCGCCCGCCGGGTCCGGGCGCGTCGCGCCGACCGGGCGAGCGGTTGACGTCCAGGGCCCAGGGTTCTATATGACCGCCATCCCGAATGCGTTCAGGGTCCCGGCGCCGTAGAGAGCGCGTGGGACCTTTTGTGCGTTGGGGCGCTCGACATGGGCCGGCCTCCACCGGACGTCGAGGAGATGCAACCGCGACGCGTCGGCTCTTGACGAGCCTCGCGCCGCCGACATGGAGTTAAGAGCTTGGCTCGTATAGCTGGCGTCAATATTCCCACCAACAAGCGCGTGATCATTGCGCTGCAGTACATCCACGGCATCGGTCCGAAGAAGGCCGAGGAGATTTGCGAAAAGGTGCACATCCCGTCGGAGCGTCGCGTCGCGCAGCTCACCGACGCGGAAGTGCTGCAGATCCGCGAGACGATCGACCGCGACTACATCGTCGAGGGCGATCTGCGCCGCGAGGTCGCGATCAACATCAAGCGCCTGATGGACTTGGGCACCTACCGCGGTCTGCGCCACCGCAAGCAGCTTCCGGTGCGCGGCCAGCGCACCCACACCAACGCCCGCACCCGCAAGGGCAAGGCCAAGGCGATCGCCGGCAAGAAGAAGTGATCTTCTTTTCGCGCATTGAAAGTCACTGATGGTTTTTCGCGCCCCGGGCGCGTTTGAAGGACAGACTGATGGCCAAGGAAGCAACCCGCGTTCGCCGTCGCGAGCGCAAGAACATCGTGTCGGGCGTCGCACACGTGAACTCGACGTTCAACAACACGATGATCACCATCACCGACGCGCAGGGCAACACGATCTCGTGGTCGTCGGCCGGAACGATGGGGTTCAAGGGCTCGCGCAAGTCGACGCCGTTCGCCGCCCAGATGGCCGCCGAGGACGCGGTCAAGAAGGCCTCCGAGCACGGCATGCGCACGCTCGAGGTCGAAGTTTCCGGCCCCGGTTCGGGCCGCGAGTCGGCGCTGCGGGCGATCCAGGCGGCCGGCTTCAATGTCACCTCGATCCGCGACGTCACGCCGATCCCGCATAACGGCTGCCGCCCGCGCAAGCGCCGCCGCGTCTAAAGCCCGGGCGTTTTCGCGTCCGCGTTCCGCGCCGGAGCCGCGAGGCCTCGGCGCGCCCCACCGTCGAACGGAAGGCTCAAAGCCGTGATTCAGAAGAACTGGCAGGAACTCATCAAGCCGAAGAAGCTCGAGATCGCCCACGGCGACGATCCGCGCCGTATGGCCACCGTCGTCGCCGAGCCGCTCGAAACCGGCTTCGGCCAGACTTTGGGCAACTCGCTGCGGCGCGTGCTTCTGTCGTCGCTGCAGGGCGCGGCGATCACCTCGATCCACGTCGACGGCGTGCTGCACGAATTCTCGTCGATCCCCGGCGTGCGCGAAGACCTCGTCGACATCGTGCTCAACGTCAAGGACATCGCCGTCAAGATGCAGGGCGAAGGCGTCAAGCGCCTCATCCTCAAGCGTCGCGGCCCCGGCGTCGTCACCGCCGGCGACATCCAGACGACCGGCGACATCCAGATCCTCAATCCGCAGCTCGTCATCTGCACCCTCGACGAAGGCGCGGACATCCGCATCGAGTTCACGGTCACGACCGGCAAGGGCTACGTTCCGGCCGAGCGCAACCGCGCCGAGGATTCGCCGATCGGCCTGATGCCGATCGACAGCCTCTTTTCGCCGGTGCGCAAGGTTTCCTACCGCGTCGAGAACACCCGCGAGGGCCAGGATCTCGACAAGGACAAGCTGACGATGACGATCGAGACCAACGGCGCGATCTCGCCGGAGGACGCGCTCGCCTACGCCGCGCGCATCCTCCAGGATCAGCTCGCGGTCTTCGTCACCTTCGAGGAGCCGCGGCGCGAGGAGGCGGCCCACGCCATCCCCGAGCTCGCCTTCAATCCGGCGTTGCTCAAGAAGGTCGACGAGCTCGAGCTGTCGGTCCGTTCGGCCAACTGCCTCAAGAACGACAACATCACCTACATCGGCGACCTCATCCAGAAGTCCGAGAGCGAGATGCTGCGCACGCCGAACTTCGGCCGCAAGTCGCTCAACGAGATCAAGGAAGTCCTGGCGCAGATGGGTCTCCATCTGGGCATGGAAGTCTCCGGTTGGCCGCCGGAGAACATCGAAGAGCTGGCGAAACGCTTCGAAGAGCATTACTGAGACGAGGCGAGTGGCGAATGGCGAATAGAATCCTCCATTCGCTACTCGCTACTCGCAGTTCGCCACGACGATAAAAGACGGCCGACCCTTGGCACGGCGGCCGTAGACCCGAAAAGGAGACCGCCACATGTATCACGGCCACGCGAAGCGCCGTTTCAACCGCACCGCCGAGCACCGCAAGGCGATGTTCGCCAATATGGCGCAGGCGCTGATCAAGCACGAACAGATCGTCACCACCCTGCCCAAGGCCAAGGACCTGCGTCCGGTGGTCGAGAAGCTGGTGACGCTGGGCAAGCAGGGCGACCTGCATGCCCGCCGCCTTGCCATCTCCCGCCTGCGCGACGCCGAACTGGTCAAGAAGCTGATCGACGTGCTGGGCCCCCGCTATAAGGACCGCAAAGGCGGCTACCTGCGCATCATGAAGGCCGGCTTCCGCCAGGGCGACAACGCCCCGATGGCGGTGATCGAATTCGTCGATCGCGACGTCGAGGCCAAGGGCAAGGATTCCGGGCCGGCCCAGAACGCCGCCGCCGAAGCCTGACACTCGGACGTATCGGCTAAGGTTTGAAAGGGCGGCGCGGCTGACGCGCCGTCCTTTTCGTTTGCGGATGGGGACAATGGCGCAGACGAAACGCGAGCCCGAGGGCTATGAGCGCCTGATCGCGGCGCTTCGCGCATTCGCCGATCCGGCCCGCGCCGCCCAAGAGAAGCGCTACCAGAAATCGTCGTGGGAGCACTGGGGCGTCGCCGTGCCGAAGATGGACGCGGCGATCCGCGCGACCGTCGCCGACCTCGACCAGGGCGATTCGCTTACGCTGGCGGCGAAGCTTTGGCGCGAGCCGGTGTGGGACCTCAAAATCGTCGCCGGGCGGCTGCTGGCGCGCAAAGCTGTCGCGCCTAACGCGGCGGTGTGGACGTTCGTCGTCCGGCGCATGAGCGATCTCGACGGCTGGGCGGTCGCCGACAATTTCGCCAACGTCGCTGCGCGCTGCCTCGTCGCCGATCCGGCGCGGCTCGAAATCGTCGAGACCTGGGTCGACAGCCCGCATTTGTGGACGCGCCGCGCGGCGCTGGTCTTCACCCTGCCGTGGACCAAGGACGGGCGCGATCCCGCGCGCATGCTCGGCTGGGCGGAGCGGCTCGCCACCGACCGCCAATGGTTCATCCAGAAGGCGATCGGCTGGTGGCTGCGCGAGCTGTCCAAGCGCGATCCTCAGCGCGTGCGCCGTTTCCTTGCCGAACAGGGCGCGCCGTTGATGGCGGTGGCGCGGCGCGAGGCGACGAAGTATCTCGCCGCGCCGCCGCGCCGGACGAAGCGCGCTTAGGCGCGGCCGCCGGCCGCGTCCGCAGTCTGCAATGCGCGGCCGGCGAAAGTCGCAACGCCTCGCCGGCCGCGCGCGGGTCTCACTTCGGGCAGACGGGCTCGCCCGGGCGACCACAGCCGGCTTCGGGCTTGCCTCGCGGCGCGGCGCTCGGCGGGCTCCGCATCGGCTCGGGCCTCGGCTGCTCGATCTTCCGCTCGGGCGCGATCTTCGTCGGCTCGGGCTTCGGCCGCTCGATCTTCATCTCCGGCGCCGCCTTGGTCGGCTCGGGCTTTGGGGTCTCGAGCTGAGTCGGCTCCGTCTTAGGCCGGTCGAGCTTGTTCTCGGGATTGGCCTTCGTTTCCCCAGGGGTGGGCTCGACCTTCGTCGGCTCGGCTTTCGGCTGTTCGAGCTTCTTCTCCGGCTTGGCCTTGGTCGCCTCGGGCGTCGGCTCGCCGGGCTTCTTCTCCTCAAGCTGCCCCTTGGTCGGCTGCGGCGTCGCGCCGGTCGTCGGCTTCAGCGGGCCGCCCGCGGCCTTGGCCGGGACGACCGCGTCGCCCTTGAACTCGCCAGGCTTGGCCGTCGCCGCAATGCGCGGCTTGCCTTTGTTGGCGGAGACGAAGGCGGATTCGGTCCTGCCGGCGACGCGCGCGTTGCGGAGTTGGTCGCTCGTCGGCGCGAGGTGCTTGTCTTTCGCCGCTTCGAGCTCGGCGGCGGTCGGTTTGGCGTCGACGCCGTTGGGACCGCCGTTGAAGCTCACTCGGGTCCTTTCGTTGATCGTGACTTGTTGGTTGTAGACGTTGACGATGTTGACGCGACCGATGTTGGTGACGGACCGATTGTAGAAGAATCGACCGTTGTCCCAATGGCCGCCCTCGTAGCCGGCGCCGCCGTAGCCGAACCCGTAATAGACGCCGCCGTAGAATCCGACGTGCTCGCCCCAATAGCCGCGATGGAAGGCGTAGACGCCGCCGACGAAGGCCCAATAGCCCGGCGTCCAGAGAAAGCCGGGCTGCGGCGGCTCGACCCACGTGCCGGGCACCCAGAAGTATTCATAGCCGTTCCACGACCAGTAGCCCGGCGTCCACATATCGCCGTCGGCCGGAATCGGCGGCTGGTCATAGTCCGGCAGGGGCGGCGGGGCCTCGTCGGCGTAGACGGCGACGTCGGCCCCGCCGGTGGTGGCCGGCGCGCCCAAGTCGCCTTGGACCGGCGGGCAGGCGCATGTCTGGGCGAAGACGGGCGCGACTTGCGCCGCGAGAACGCCGGCGCCGAGAAAGGTCGACAACAGCAAGGGTCGAAGATGCCGCATATTGAACTCCGTCTTCTTGGGATGAAACGCCCACCAGCCGAGCGGCTGGAGTCGTGACGAATTCGTAATGGCTCGGCGCGACCGCTAAGCCTCGCTAGCTGAATTGGTCATGAACGCATAATGGCGAATTGACGGCGCGGATTTGCCGATCCGCGCCGCAGGCGGGCGCAGCGGCGACAAGGGAGCATGCATGTGAGCGGCCTCGAGCGCGTCAGCGCCTGCCTCTTCGACGCCTACGGCACGCTGTTCGACTTCGCCTCGGCCGCTGCGGCCTGCGAGGCGGCGCCGGTCGAGCGGCGCGCCGCGCTGACCGCGCTGTGGCGCGACAAGCAACTGCAATATTCGTGGCTGCGTTCGCTGCAGGGCCGTTACGTCGATTTCTGGAATGTGACTGGCGACGCGCTCGATTACGCGCTCGATAACCTCGGCCTCGCCGATGCCGGATTACGCGATCCGTTGATGGCGCTCTATCGCCGACTGTCGCCTTTCCCAGAAGTTCCCGCGACGCTGCGTGCGCTGCGCGGCGCAGGCTACGCGACGGCGATCCTTTCGAACGGCTCGCCGGCAATGCTTGCCGACGCGGTCGCGGCGGCGGGGCTCGAGGGACTGTTCGACGCCGTGATGTCGGTCGATCCGCTGCGCGTGTTCAAGACCGATCCGCGCGTCTACCAGTACGCGCTCGATCGCCTCGGCCTTGCGGCGAGCGAGGTCGCGTTCCTGTCGTCGAACGGTTGGGACGCCTATGCGGCGTCGGATTTCGGCCTCGGCGTCGTCTGGTGCAATCGTTACCGCCAGCCCCGCGAGCGCCTTCCCGGCGCGCCGGACTTCGAAATCTCGAACCTCGCCGAACTGCCGCCGCTGCTCGGGGTCCGCTGAAGCCGGCGCCGCCTCGCAACTTGAAATTGTCGGCCTGCCGGGCCGCAAGCCGAACTTGCTAGTTTGCGCGGGAAACAACACCATGCGCGGGACGCCGGACGGCCAAACGCCGCAGGCGCCGATTCGGCGGCGGTCAACGCCGTCGAAATCTGGAGGGGGAGAACATGAAGACCGTCGACATCAACTTTATCGCCATCGGCGCGTTGTGGCTGGTGGTTGGCATGCTGCTCGGCATCGGCATGGGCGCGGCGCACAATTTCGCGCTCGCGCCGCTGCACGCCCACATCAACCTGATCGGCTTCGTCAGCCACGCGATCTTCGGCATGGCTTATCGGCACTGGCCGGCGCTGAAGGATTCGCCGCTCGCGCCCTATCAGTTCTGGATCTTCGTCATCGCCACGCCGATCACGCTCATCGGCCTCTACTTCACGGTGATGAACGGGCCGGAGCTGCCGACGATCATCGGCTCGATCGCCGTCCTGATCGGCGCGGCGCTGTTCGCGGTGATGATCTGGACCGAACGCATGCGCGCGTAACCGGCGCGGCGGCGCGCGACGATCAGCCGACACTGGTCAGCATGTCGGAGAAGGCGCGCGCCGCCTGCGATTCGTAACGTTGCCGATGGCGCAGGACGAAGAAGCGCCGTCGCGGCAGGGCGAGCGGCGCGGCGGCGAGTTCGCCCGCCTTGATCGACGCGTCGACCACCAGCCGCGACATCACCGCCAGTCCCGCCCCCGCCGCCACCGCGGCGCAGATCGCCTCGTTCGACGGCAGTTCGAGCCCGATGCGGCGGCGCGCCGGGTCGATGCCGAACGCCGCCAGCGCGCTCTCGAAAGCGGCGCGCGTGCCCGAACCCTTCTCGCGTGCGACCCATGTCGCCGCGGCGAGGCGCTCGGCGTCGAGCCGTTCGAGCGAATCGCGGGCGCCGGCGGCGGCGACGATCAGCAGTTCGTCTTCGTCGATCGCCGTCGCGTCGAGGGCAGGGTCGTCGACCTCGCCCTCGACGAAGCCGAGGTCGACCTCTCCGGCGCGGGTCAGTTCGGCGACCGCATCGGTGTTGCCGATGCGCAGCGCGACCGCGACGCCGGGATAGCGGGCGTGGAAGGCGGCGATGTGGCGGGGAAGCCAGTAGCTGCCGACCGTCTGGCTGGCGGCGATCGCCAGCGCGCCGGTCTTGAGGCCGGCGAGATCGGCGAGCGTCTGCTCGGCCGTCGCCGCGCGCGCCAGCACCGCTCTCGCTTCGCCGAGGAAGGCGCGGCCCGCGCCGGTCAGCGCGATGCGCCGGCCGATGCGATCGAACAGCTTGACCCCGTGCCGCTCCTCGAGCGCCGCGATTGCGGCGCTGGTCGCCGACTGGGTGAGATTCAGCGTCTCAGCCGCGCGCGTCATGTGCTCGCGTTCGGCGACGCAGACGAAAACGCGCAGCTGCTCCAGCGTCACTGGCGCTTTGCCCTCAGGGGATCAGACGCACCATTACCAGACTGAAGCCGCAGATGAACAGCGAGGCGAGCAGGCCGAGCGCCAGCGGCCCGAGGCCGCGCGAGCGAATGTGCCTCAGATCGGTGTGCAGCCCCATCGCCGCCATCGCCATCGACAGCAGGAAGCTCGCGCCGACGCCGATCGGCGCGGCGATCTCGTGGGGGATCGCGACCAGGCTGTTGAGCGCGGCCAGCGCCAGGAAACCGATCAGGAACCACGGGAACGGCGGCCGGCGCCGCTCGCCCTCGCCCACCAGGCCGAGCCGCCCGCTCATCTCGCCAAGCACGATCACGACCGGCGCCATCATCGCGACGCGGGTCAGCTTGGCGATGGTTCCGAATTGCCCGGCGTCGCCGCCGCCCTGGAACGCCGCCGCGACGGCCTGGGCGATTTCGTGAATCGACGACCCGGCCCACAGGCCATAGGCGCGCGGCGACAGGTGCAGAAAGCTCTGCGCCAGCGGGTAGGCGAACATCGCCAGCGTGCCGAACACGGTGACGCAGGCGACCGCATAGGCGGCGTCCTCGTCGTCGCCGGCCGTCGCGGCCTTGGCGGCGAGCACCGCCGACGCGCCGCAGATCGACGTGCCGACGCCGATCAGCAGCGCCAGCCCGCGCGAGACGCCAAGCGCGCGGCCGATGAGAATGGTGAAAGCCAGCGTCGAAACCAGCGCGACCGCGATCGCCGCCAGGCCGCCGACGCCGAGCGCGGCGGCCTGGCCTGCCGTGATCTGAAGCCCGAGCAGGATGATCGAGGAGCGCAGCACGAAGCGCAGCGAGAAGGCGACGCCCTCGCGCGCGGCTTTCGGCGCCCCAAACAAATTATGCAGAACGACGCCGAGCAGAACCGCCAGGATCATCGGGCTCAGCGTCGCAACGCCGGGAACGAGCCGCAGCGCAAACGCCGCGCCGGCGATCGCGGCCGTCAGGGCGAGGCCGGGCGCCAGCGAAAGCAGACGCGGAAGGTGGGCGGGCTCAGCGATGCCCGCGTCGAGACTGGTCATGAGACGAATTCCTGGTGAACTCGCCTCTTATCGCCGGGCGCGATTAATCGATCCAACGCATTATTAATGTCGTTTCAATCGATAAAATCGATTGGCGCCTGCATTCGGCTCGCCGGCGGGGATCGAAGCCCGCCGCCGCCGGCGGGGCGGCGACGGGGTCGTTTCGCCTTACGCTGCCGCCTTGATCGTCCGCCCGACCTTGTCGACGATCTCGCCGATCTGGTCCTCGCTGACCACCAACGGCGGCGTCAGTTCGATCGTGTCGCCCGACAGGCGCAGCATGATCCCGGCCTCGTGGAAGGAATATTCGAGCGCCGCATAGCCGCGCTCGCCGGGACCCGCCGCCGAGGGCGCGAGATCGATCGCGCCGGTCAGGCCGACGCAGCGGATGTCGGCGACATTGGGCAGGCCCTTGAGCGTCATCAGGGCGTCGCACCACTTCGGCTCGAGCGCATGGGCGCGCTCGAACAGCTTCTCGTCGCGATAGACGTCGAGCGCGGCGAGGCTGGCGGCGCAGGCGAGCGGATGGCCGGAGTAAGTGTAGCCGTGGAACAGCTCGATTGCGTGCTCCGGCCCCTTCATGAAGGCTTCGTAGACATGCTTGCGCACGATGACGCCGCCCATCGGCACGGTGCCGGAAGTGACGCCCTTGGCGAAGGTGATCATGTCGGGGACGACGCCGTAGCGCTCGGCGGCGAAGGCGAAGCCGAGGCGGCCGAAGCCGGTGATGACCTCGTCGAAGATCAGCAGGATGCCGTATTTGTCGCAGATCGCGCGCAGCTTCTGCAGGTAGCCCTTCGGCGCCGGCAACACGCCGGTCGAGCCCGCCATCGGCTCGACGATCACCGCGGCGATGGTCGAAGCGTCGTGGAGGGTGACGATGCTCTCGAGCGCATCGGCGAGATGGCCGCCCCATTCCGGCTCGCCCTTGGTGAACGCCTGCTGCTCGCGATTGTAGGTGCTCGGCAGGTGGTCGACGCCCGACAGCAGCGAGCCGAAGAACTTGCGGTTGCTGGACATGCCGCCGACGGAGATGCCGCCGAAGCCGGTGCCGTGATAGCCGCGCTCGCGGCCGATGAGGCGGATGCGCGAGCCCTGCCCACGCACATTCTGGTAGGCGAGCGCGATCTTCAGCGCGCTGTCGCATGCCTCCGAGCCGGAATTGCAGAAGAACACGTGGTCGAGATCGGCCGGCGCCAACGCGGCGATGCGCGATGCCAACTGGAATGCCAGCGGATGGGCGAACTGGAAGTTCGGCGCGAAGTCGAGCTCGGCCGCCTGGCGCTGAATCGCCTCGACGATCCGGCTGCGATTATGACCGGCGTTGCAGCACCACAGCGCCGCCGTCGCGTCGAGGATCTGGCGGCCTTCCGGCGTGGTGTAATGCATGTCCTTGGCGCGCGAGATCAGCCGCGGCCGCTTCTTGAACGCGCGATTGGGCGTGAACGGCATCCAGAAAGCGGCAAGGTCGTTGGGAATTTCGGCGCGCTGAGCGGCGGCGGACATGCAGGTCTCCTCGGTGATTAGTATTCTGAACAATGCAGCCGGCGCAGATCGATGTCCAGTTGCCGCGCTGTTCGTAGCGTTCTAAATACTGAACACATGAACAGCGCTGATCGCGAACTGGCGGTGGGACAACAGCTGCGCGCGTTGCGGCTCAGAGCCGGCCTGTCGCAGCGCGAGCTGGCGCGCCGCGCCGCCGTCTCCAACGCGACAATCTCGATGATCGAGGCCGACCGGGTGAGCCCCTCGGTGTCGGCGTTGCGCCAGGTGCTGTCGGCGCTCGGCGTCGGCATCGCCGATTTCTTCGCCGCGCCCGAGCCGCAAGGCGAGCAGGTCGTCTATCGCGCTGCGGAACTGACCGAGATCGCCAGCGGGCCGGTCTCCTATCGTCAGGTCGGGGCCAATCTCAAAGGCCGCGCGCTGCAGATGATCCACGAGCGCTACAAGCCGGGCGCGCAATCGGGGACCAAGATGCTCTCGCATCAGGGCGAAGAGGCGGGACTGGTGATCAAGGGGCGGCTGACGCTCGAGGTCGACGGCCGCCGCTATGAGCTCGCCGCCGGCGACGCCTATCTCTTCGACAGCCGCAAGCCGCATGGCTTCCGCAACGCCGGCGACGGCGAGCTCGTCGTCGTCTCCGCCTGCGCGCCGCCGACTTTCTAACTCGCCGTTAACGACGTCGGGCGGGCGCCCCATCGCGGGACGCCGCCGCCCCAGCGGCGGTAACCGGTGAGCAACCTTAAGCCCTTATCAAAGGAAAGGGTCGCATTTTCCGCTTCGCGTGCAGTCTCGGCGTGGGTCGCGTATGGGTCGTTCGCGTTTAACCTGGGTCGGGTCGACGGTCGCGCCCTGGGGCATCGCCCTCGGCTTCCTCGTCTCGATCACCGCCCAGGCGGGCGAGGAAGTGGGCCTCGACCCGCAAAGCCTGCGCATCTCCGCTTTCGTTCCCGCCTCCGGCTCGGCCAGGCCGATCATCGAAACGAGCTTGACGCTCGGGTCGCGCGAGGACCTCGCGGCGACGTCCGACGAGATCGACCCCAATCCGACGGTCAAACAGGGCCGGGCCGCGTTTCCGGCGATCGATCGCACCGGCAAGGGCGACCCGTTCATCATCTTCCGTCCCAGTTTTCAGGCCAGGCGCGCGCTGCCGCCGGCGCCGTTCGAACCCGATTCGGCCGAGGATTGGCCCGACGATTCGCGCAGCCCGGCTCGCGTCGCGGATGTCGATCCTTCGGCGCCGTCTGCGCTGCTGCCGTTCGGCGACGGGACGACCCCTGGGGCGCCGCTCGATTTCGCCCTCAATTCGTCGACGCCGACCCCCAGCGACGGCAAGCTCCTGATCGCCGAGCAAAAGCCGTCGCCGCAGAAGCCGGCGGCGACGGCGCAGACCACCGCCGCGGCGGCGCAGGTGACGGTGGCGACGCAATTGGCGTCAGGCGCCAAGCCCGACTACGCCTCGCTGATCGATCCCAAGGATTCGGCGCGGCAGATGCGCTGCCTCGGCGAAGCGATCTACTTCGAGGCGCGCAGCGAGCCCGAAGCCGGCCAGGCCGCGGTCGCCCAGGTCGTGCTCAACCGCGTGCGCAGCGGCATCTTCCCGACCAACGTCTGCGCCGTCGTCTATCAGGACCGCAACCATCCGTTCGCCTGTCAGTTCTCGTTCGCCTGCGAGGGCAAGTCGCTGCGCATCGAGGAGCCAGCGGCGTGGGCGACGGCGACCCGCATCGCCCAGGCGGTGGTGAGCGGCGCCAACTACAATCCGAAGCTTGTCGAGGCGCTCAACTATCACGCCAATTACGTCTATCCGTTCTGGGCGCCGTCGCTGCGGCGCGTCGACCGCATCGGCGCGCACATCTTCTACGCGATGCGCGCCGGCATGAACTGGGCGCCGGGCGCCCTCAACGGCCGCGGCGACCTGCCGCCGCTGCAGCCGCAGGCGAGCGCCTCGCCGCTCATCCAGACCGTCGCGCAGACGGTCGCGGCCGCCAAGAGCCCCGTCCCGGCTCGCTAGCCTGCGCGTTCTAAATCGTCGGCACGCCGCCGGCGAGGACGCGCTTGGGCGGCTCGACCAGGAACTTGATCAGCAGCCCCAGAGTCGCCGCCCCTCGGCCACGTCCCATCCGCTCCGCGTCCTTCTTCGCTTCCGAGAGCTTGTTCAACAGCGCGCTTTCGCTGACGCAGGAGCCCTCGAGCAGGGTTTGGCTGAGGGCGACGAACGCCTCGAACAACGCGCCTTCATATTCGTTCATCGGACGATCGGCGCTCATGTTGGTGTCCTTTCAGCCAATGCCTCCAGCGACCTAGCCGAGAACTGACGTTTGCGGCCGAAGCTGCCGCCATGGGTCATGCAAGCTTGATGCCGAAACACGCGAACCTTGCGCGCGCGTCCGCGCGCCGGCATTCTGCACCCTCCCATCCAGCCCGTGAAGGAGGGTCGATGCCGCTGCTGTTTTCTTATGGCACGTTGCAGCAGGAAGGGGTGCAACGCTCGACCTTCGGGCGGCTGCTGGAGGGCGAAGCCGACGCGCTGGTCGGCTATGCGCAGACGATGGTGAGGATCGAAGACGCCGACGTCGTCGCCAAAAGCGGCAAGGCGCATCACCCGATCGTCGCCCATTCCGGCCGCGACGCCGATCGCGTGTCAGGAACCGTGTTCGAGATCACCGAGGCCGAGCTCGCCGCCGCCGACGCCTACGAAGTCGACGCCTACAAGCGCGTCTCGGCGCCGCTCGCCTCAGGTCGCCGCGCCTGGGTCTATGTCGACGCGCGCGGCGCGCCGGAGTCCCTTCTCCCGTTTGGGAGAACGCAGCGCGAAGCGCCGGACGAGGGGTCGCGCCGATAGGCGCGACGTGATCGGACAAAGATCTGCGCCCAGGGCCCTCACCCCGGGCCCTAGCCCAAACGGGGGATGGATTTTACCCCAGCAGCGTTTCGGCCGGCGTGTAAGGCAGCCCATGCGCCTCGGCGACCGGCTGGCAAGTGATCTTGCCGGCGTGGACGTTGAGGCCGTTGCGCAGGTGCGGATCGTCCTTGAGCGCCTGCTTCCAGCCC
>NZ_JBEKVH010000027.1:0-32135 GCF_049514155.1 Roseiarcus sp.
CGCCGAAACGCCGAAGCGCCGCCTTTGCGCGGCTTTGGCCAGATGGGCTTCAGAGGGCGCGACGACGAGCGCGCATTCGACGTCGTCGATGATCAGGCGGTGGCGGCCGATCGGCAGGTCGGGCAGCGCGATCAGTCGTTCGAGGATCGTCCGCCCGTCGGCGAGCGCGATGCGGCCCGCTTCGCCCGGCTCGGCGCGGAACGCGAGCGCGCCGCCGTCTTCGGCCAAGATCGTCGCGTCGATCGGCCCCGCGGGCTCGGCCGGATCGGCGCGCAGCGGCACGAGGCGCGGCGCGTCGAGGCGGCTGACGTGGGTCGTCGGCAGGCGTCGCGCGCTGGTGTCGGCGACGAGCCTGGCGAGGCTCTCGCGCACCTGCGCCTGCGTCGCGGCGGGAAGGCGCAAAGCATCCAGCAGCGCGAGTTTCGTCTGGGCCGCAACGATGGTCCGTCGACCGCTGACGTCCCACCAGTCGCCGGCGATGCCTGCCGCTTCGGCGAGCGATTCAACCTCGCGCGCCGTCGGCGCCCGCATGCGCGGCGTCGGCGCGTCGACTTCGGCGAGCGCGAGCGTCGCGCGGCCGGCGATCCGCACCCGGTCGGCGAGCGGCGGCGCGGCGTCGACGACGGCGTCGTCGCTGGTGTCGAGGATGACGCGCCACGCCTTGTTCGCGCGCGCGTCGGGAAGACGCAGCCGCAGAGCGTCGGGACTGCGATTGAGGGCGACGAGGACGCGATCGACGCCGCTGCTCGTGCGCGCCGCCAATCCGACGACGAGCACGTCGCCTTCGGCTGCTTCCCATTGCGAGGCCTGGGTCATCGGCCCGTCGGCGTCGCGCCACTCGACGTCGATTGGACCGCCTTCGCCGACCGGCGCGGAGTCGAGCCAGACGGGGCGCGAGAGCGCTGGATGGGCGCGGCGGATCCTCGCCAGCCGCCCGACGAAATCGATCAGGCTCGCGTCGGCCTTCGCCCAGTCGATCCAGGTGGTCGCGTTGTCCTGGGCGTAGGCGTTGTTGTTGCCGCTCTGGCTGTGGCCGAGCTCGGCGCCCATCGCCAGCATTGGCGTGCCGTGCGCGAGATAGGGCAGCGCCAGTAGATTGCGCATGTCGCGGGCGCGCGCGGCGAGGATCGTGGGATCATCCGTCGGGCCCTCGACGCCGTGGTTCCACGAAGCGTTGTTGTCGGTCCCGTCGCGATTGTCCTCGCCGTTGGCCTCGTTGTGCTTGTGGGCGTAGGCGACGACGTCGGCGAGGGCGAAGCCGTCGTGGGCGACGACGTAGTTGACGCTCTTGGCCGCCGTTGGCGCGCGGGAGAAGACGTCGCGCGAGCCGGCGATGCGGGTCGCAAGTTCGCCGCGGGCGCGCGGCTCGCCGCGCCAGAAATGGCGCACGGCGTCGCGGAAGCGGTCGTTCCATTCGCCCCAGCCGTCGGGGAAATCGCCGAGCCGATAGCCTTCCGGCCCAAGATCCCACGGTTCGGCGATCATCTTGGCCTGCGACAGGATCGGATCGGCGGCGAGCGCCTGAAATAGCGGCGCCTGCTTGTCGAAGCCCCAGTCGCGACGGCCGATCGCAACCGCGAGGTCGAAACGAAAGCCGTCGAAGCCGCCGAGCGTCATCCAGCGCCTGAGCGCCGCGAGCGCCATGGCGACGACCGGCGGGCGATCGAGCGCGAGGCAATTGCCGCAGCCGGTGTCGTTGACGTAGCGCCCCGGATCGTCGGGCAAGAGGCGGAAATAGGTGGCGTTGTCGAGGCCGCGAAACGACAGGGTCGGCCCCAACTCGTCGCTCTCGCCGTTGTGGTTGAGCACGATATCGAGCACGACTTCGAGGCCGGCGGCGTGCAAGGCGTCGGTCGCGGCGCGCACCTCGGCCCAGCCGCCCGGCGCAAGACGCGGGTCGGGGGCGCCGAGCACGATCGGGTTGTAACCCCAGGCGTTCGACAGGCCGAGCGGCGGAAGGTGGCGCTCGTCGACGAAGACGTCGATCGGCATGACCTCGATCGTGGTGACGCCGAGGCGTTTGAAATGTTCGATCATCGCCGGATGGGCGAGGCCGGCGAAGGTTGCGCGCGCTTCGGTCGGGATGTCCTCGCGCAGGCGGGTCAGGCCGCGCAGGTTGGCCTCGTAGATGATCGTCTCCGCCCACGGGACGCGCTGGCGCCCCGGCTCGCCCGCCGCCGGCGCGAGCGCAATCGCCTTGGGAGCGTAGGGGCCGCTATCCTCGCCGAAGGCGAACATCGAATGATGGAGCTTGAACGGCCGATCGAAGGCGTAGGCGTAGGGGTCGGCGAGCAACTTCGACGGATCGAAGCGGTCGCCGCGCAGCGGTTCGAACGCCCCTTCGGCGCGCAGGCCATAGCGGGCGCCGGCGCCGACGCCGGCAAGCGTTCCGCGATGGATTGCGTCGTCGCCGCGCGTCAGGCGCAGACGCTTGATCTCCGCTTCGCCCGCCGCGTCGTAAAGGCAGAAATCGATCGCCGCGGCGTGCGCCGAGTAAACCGCGATCTCCACGCCTTCGGTAGTGAGGGCGACGCCGAGCGGCGTTTCAACGGAGGGAGAATCGTTCATCGTTCAGACCGAGCAAGGGCGCGATAGAGCGCCGCGTAACGTTTGGCCGGCCCGCGCCACGAAACGTCGGCGCGCATGCCGTTGAGTCGGGTGCGGCGCATCGCGGCGTCGTCGGCGTAAAGCGCGAAAGCGCGCTTGAGGGCATGCGCGACAGCCGACGCTGTCGGCGGTTCGAATTGCAATCCGGTGGCGACGCCGGCCGAAACTGCAGCGTCGTTGGCGTCGATCACGGTGTCGGCGAGGCCGCCGACGCGGGCGACGACCGGCGTCGCGCCGTAGCGCAGGCCGCAGAGCTGGGTGAGCCCGCAGGGTTCGAAGCGCGACGGAACGACAATGAAGTCGATGCCCGCCTGCATGAGATGCGACAGGCCCTCGTCGTAGCCGAAGGTACAGGCGACTGCGCCGGGGTGGGCGCGCGCGGCCTCGTGAAACCCAGCCTCGAGGCCTTTCTCGCCCGAGCCGAGCAGCGCGAGCTGGCCGCCGCGGCCGACGATGTCCGCCGTCTCCGCGAGCAGCAGGTCGAGGCCTTTCTGCAGGGTGAGGCGCGAAATGACGCCGAACAGCGGCGGCGCCGCGGAGACGGCGAGACCGAGGCGCTGTTGCAGCGCAGCCTTGTTGCGCACGCGCATGTCGATGCGCAGGGCGCTGTAGTTGACGGCGAGCTCGGGATCGGTGGCGGGATTCCAAACCGAGTCGTCGATGCCGTTGACGATGCCTTCGACGATGGACGCGCGCGCCCGCAGCAGGCCGTCGAGCGCCATGCCGAACTCGGCCGTCATGATTTCGCGCGCGTAGGTCGGCGAGACTGTGGTGATGCGGTCGGCGAACTGCAGGCCGCCTTTGAGGTAGCCGACGCCGTCGAAGTACTCGACCCCGTCGATCGACATCGCACTCGCGGGCAGGCCGATCGCGCTGAGAATCGAGGCGGGGAAATGACCCTGGAAAGCGATATTGTGGATGGTGACGATCGTCTTCGGACGCGGGCCGCCGTCGTAATGCAGATAGACCGGCGTCAGCGCGGCCTGCCAATCGTGGGCATGGACGACGTCGGGCGCATAGCCGGCGACCGCGCCTTTGGCGAGGTCGGCGCCGACCCGCGCCAGCGCGGCGAAGCGCTGGGCGTTGTCGCCCCAGTCGCGCCCGTCGGGGCCGAGATAGGGGTTGCCGACACGATCGAAGAGGTGCGGGGCGTCGAGCACGAAAAGATCGAGCCCGGCGGCGCGGCCGGCGAGCACCCGCGCCGGCCCGCCGAACAGGTTGGCGTAGGCGCGCGCCGGCTCGGCGGATTCGAGCTTGGCGACGACCGGCCTATAGCCGGGCAGCAGGGTGCGGATGGCGACGTCCTCGCGCGCCAACGCCGTCGGCAGCGCGCCGACGACGTCAGCCAGACCGCCGGTCTTGATCAGCGGAAAGATCTCGGAGGCGACGGAAAGGACGGCGATTGCGGTCATTTCGCCATCTTGTCGAGCATCGGCTGGGTGATCAGCGTCACGCCGCCCTCCGTGCGACGAAACCGCTTGGCGTCGAGAACCGGGTCCTCGCCGACCACCAGCCCGTCGGGAATGATGACGCCGGAGTCGATCACCGCCTTCTTGACCCGCGCCCCGCGGCCGATCTGCGCGTAGGGCAACACCACCGCCTCGTGGACGGTCGAATAGGAGTGCACTCTGACGCCGGTGAACAGCAGCGAGCGCGACACCGCCGCGCCGGAGAGGATGCAGCCGCCCGAGACGAGCGACGACACCGCGACGCCGCGCCGGCCGTCGACGTCGTGGACAAACTTCGCCGGCGGCGTGATCTCGCCGTAGGTCCAGATCGGCCAAGCGCGATCGTAGAGGTCGAGGTCGGGGACGATGTCGGTCAGGTCGACGTTGGCCGCCCAATAGGCGTCGACCGTGCCGACATCGCGCCAGTAGACGTGCGCCTCCTTGTTGGCGACGACGCAGGAGCGGGTGAAATGATGCGCGACCGCTTTTCCGTTGGCGACGAGGTAGGGAATGATGTCCTTGCCGAAATCGTGAGCCGAATTCGGATCGGCCGCGTCGCGGTGCAGCTGTTCGATGAGGAACTTGGTCTCGAATACGTAGATGCCCATGCTGCACAGCGCGGCGTCGGGCTTGCCCGGCATCGGCGGTGGATTCTTCGGCTTCTCGGAGAAAGAGAGGATGCAGTCTTGCTCGTCGACGGCCATGACGCCGAAATCCTGCGCCTCCCGCAGCGACGTCTCGAGGCAGCCCACCGTCACGTCGGCGTTCGAATCGACGTGCTGCTGCAGCATCTTCTCGTAGTCCATTTTGTAGATATGGTCGCCGGCGAGCACGACCATGTAGAGCGGCGCGTAGCTCTCGATGATGTCGATGTTCTGATAGACGGCGTCGGCGGTGCCGAGATACCAGAGCGTCTCCGAGACGCGCTGCGACGCCGGAAGGATGTCGAAGCTCTCGTTGCGCTCGGGCCTGAGGAAGTTCCAGCCGCGTTGCAGGTGACGGATCAGGCTGTGCGCCTTGTACTGTGTCGCCACCGCGATGCGGCGAATGCCGGAATTGAGCGCATTCGAAAGGGCGAAGTCGATGATCCGCGATTTGCCGCCGAAATAGACGGCTGGCTTGGCGCGCCGATCGGTCAGCTCCAGCAGCCGACTGCCTCGCCCGCCGGCGAGCACGTAGGCCATGGTGTGGCGCGCGTAGGGCGCGCTGACCGGCGGGTCGGGTTTCAAATCCTTCGCGGCCATCGTTCACTCCTCCCGGTGGTCGTCATGTCGTTTGTCGCGAGGTCTCATTGGTCCTCGTAGGTCAAGAACAACGTCGCCAGCGGCGGCAGAGTCAGCGCCGCGGAGGCCGGCAGGCCATGCAACGGGCGCGGCTCGGCGATGACGCGGCCGAGATTGCCGACGTTGGAGCCGCCGTAGTCCTGCGCGTCGGTGTTGAGCGCCTCGCGCCATGCGCCGGCGAGCGGCAGGCCAATGCGGTAGGCGTAGCGCACCTCGGGCGTGAAATTGCACACGACCGCGACCGGCGGATCGTTGGCCTCGCCCATCCGCAGGAACGCGAACACCGATTGGGCGTCGTCGTTGACGACGATCCAGCGGAACCCTTCCGACTCGCAATCGCGGGCATAGAGGGCCGGCGTTTCGCGATAAAGACTGTTGAGGTTCCGCGTCAGCGCCTGCACGCCCTGATGCGGCCAATGGTCGAGCAGCCACCACGGCAGCGGCTCGTGGACGTTCCACTCCGTCGTCTGGCCGAATTCCTGGCCCATGAACAAGAGCTTCTTGCCCGGATGGCCCCACATGAAGCCGAGATAGGCGCGGACGTTGGCGAAGCGTTGCCATTCGTCGCCGGGCATCTTGCCGACGAGCGAGCCTTTGCCGTGGACGACTTCGTCGTGCGAGATCGGCAGGATGAAGTTTTCGGCGAAGGCGTAGAGCAGGCCGAACGTCAGCTTGTCGTGGCTCCAGCGGCGATAGATCGGATCGCGCGACACGTAATCGAGCGTGTCATGCATCCAGCCCATGTTCCACTTGAAGCCGAAGCCGAGGCCGCCGGAATCGGTAGGGCGCGAGACGCCGGCGAAGGCGGTCGATTCCTCGGCGATCGTCACCGCGCCGGGCGCCGCGCCGTAGACGAGCTCGTTGGCGCGCTTGAGGAAGGCGATCGCGTCGCGGTTCTCGTTGCCGCCCTCGGCGTTGGGCAACCACTCGCCGGGCTTTCGCGAATAGTCGAGATAGAGCATCGAGGCGACCGCGTCGACGCGCAGGCCGTCGATGTGGAAACGGTCGATCCAATAGAGCGCGCTGGCGTATAGGAAATTGGCGACCTCGTGTCGACCATAGTCGTAAATGGCGGTGTTCCAGTCGGGGTGGAAGCCGCGACGCGGATCGGGGTGCTCATAGAGCGGACCGCCGTCGAACCACGCGAGCCCGTGCGCGTCGGTCGGGAAATGGGCGGGAACCCAATCGAGGATGATTCCGAGCCCGGCGGCATGGGCGCGATCGACGAAGCGGGCGAAACCGTCCGGCGCGCCGTGGCGGCGCGTCGGCGCGAACAGGCCAATCGGTTGATAGCCCCACGACTCGTCGAGCGGATGCTCGGTGATCGGCAGCAGCTCGAGATGGGTGAAGCCGAGGTCGGCGGCGTAGGGGATGAGCTGGTCGGCGAGTTCATCGTAAGTGAGGAAGCGATTGTCGGGGCCGCGCCGCCACGAACCGAGATGGACCTCGAGGATCGCCATCGGCTTGCGTCGCGGTTCGCCCTGCCGCCGGCGTTCGAGATAGTCGGCGTCGCTCCACTGGTAATGCGCGGTGTCGGCGACGACCGAGGCGGTCGAGGGCCTCATTTCGGCCGCGTAGCCGAACGGATCGGCCTTGAGCGGCAACAGGACGCCGTCCGGGCCGAGAATCTCGTATTTGTAGACCGCGCCGGCGCCGAGGCCGGGAATGAACACTTCCCACAGGCCGCTGTCGATGCGCTTACGCATCTGCGCCCGCCGTCCATCCCAACGGTTGAAGTCGCCGACCACCGAGACGCGGGCCGCGTGGGGGGCCCAGACGGCGAAAGCGACGCCGTCGACGCCTTCGTGGCGACTGAGCTGCGCGCCCAGGCGCATATAAAGCTGGCGGTGCGCGCCCTCGACCAGCAGGTGCTCGTCCAGGGGCCCGAGCACCGGACCGAAGGCGTAGGGATCGTCGACGATCTCGACCCCGTCGGCGCGCGTCAGCTCCAATCTGTAGGCGGGGCGCTCGCTGTCTTTGGGCGCGAGCGCCTCGAAAAAATCGCCCGAGCGGCGCACGAATTCGGCAAGCGGCGCGCCGTCGCGCGTCACCGCCCTGACGGCGACGACGTCGGGCGCGAAAGCGCGGATCGCCCAACCTGCACGCGTCAGGTGTGGCCCCAGGATGGCGAACGGATCGGCGTGACGCGCCGAAGCGATCGCTTCGATGTCGGCCGCCTTCGCCCGCCAGCCGTCCTCGTCGCGCGCCCCGAACTCGGCCACTTTACCCATGTCGCCCCCCTGAAATCAGGCGAGCGGCCGGAACGGCGCGTTCCATATCTCGCTCGCATATTCGGCGATGGTGCGGTCGGACGAAAACCAGCCGACATTGCCGGTGTTGAGAATGCTCGAGCGCCGCCATCGCTTCTTGTCGCGCCAGGCTTGGTCGATCCGCAACTGCGTCGCCCAATAGGCTTCGAAGTCGGCGCAGACCATGAAGTAGTCGTGATGGGTGAGGGTGTCGACCAGGCTGCGATAGCGGCTGCGATCGTCGGGCGAGAAGACGCCGGCGGCGACCTCGTCCACTGCGCCGCGCAGGATCGGCGACGCGGCGATGCGCCCGCTGGAATCAATGCCGATCGCGCGCGCCGCCTCGACCTCCGCCGCGGTCAACCCGAAGATGAAGATGTTGTCGTCGCCGACGAGTTCCTTGAGCTCGACATTGGCGCCGTCGAGCGTGCCGACGGTCAGCGCGCCGTTCAACGCCATCTTCATGTTGCCGGTGCCCGACGCCTCCATCCCGGCGGTCGAAATCTGCTCGGAGAGATCGACCGCAGGCATGATCGTCTCGGCCAGCGAGACGTTGTAGTTCGGCAGGAAGACGACCTTGAGCAGGCCGCGCACCGTCGGGTCGGAATTGACGACGCGGGCGACGTCGATCGCCAACTTGATGATCAGCTTGGCCTGGGTGTAGCTCGCGGCCGCCTTGCCGGCGAAGATCTTCACGCGCGGCGCGAAGTCGATGGTCGGATTGGCGCGGATGGTGTTGTAGCGGGCGATCGTCTCGAGAATGTTGAGCAGTTGCCGCTTGTATTCGTGGATGCGCTTGACGTGCACGTCGAACAGCGCGTCGGGATCGACGCGCAGGTTGAGCGTCTCGGCGATCACGCGGGCGAGATCGACCTTGTTGGCGCGCCGAGCGAGGGCGACCTGCTCCTGCAGCGCCGCATCGTCGGCGTGGCGGGTGAGTTCGCGCAGCGCGTTGGGATCCTCGAGCGCCCGCTCGCCGGCGACCGCGGTGACGATTTTCGTCAGCCGCGGATTGCACTCGATCAGCCAACGGCGGAATGTGATGCCGTTGGTTTTGTTGACGATGCGGCCAGGACAGACGAGGTCGAGGTCGCGGAACACAGTTTGGCGCATCAGTTCGGTGTGCAGCGCCGAAACGCCGTTGATCTTGTGCGAGCCGACGAAGGCGAGGCTGCCCATCCGCACGCGCCGGCCGCCTTGCTCGTCAATCAACGAAACGGCCGAGAGCAAAATAGGATCGCCGAGTCCACTCTTGCGCGCGCCGTCGAGATGGGTCGCGTTGATGAGGTAGATGATCTGCATGTGACGCGGCAGCAGCCGTTCCATCAGCGGCACCGGCCAGCTCTCCAGCGCCTCGGGCAGGAGCGTGTGGTTGGTGTAAGAGAAGACCTTCTTGGTGATCTCCCACGCTTCCTCCCAGTCGATGCGGTTGAGGTCGACGAGAATGCGCATCAGCTCGGCGACGGCGATCGACGGATGCGTGTCGTTGAGCTGAACCGCGGCGTGGTCGGGCAGGGTGCGGATGTCGCCAAACTGTTTGACGTGGCGACGGACGAGATCGAGCAGCGAGGCCGAAGCGAAGAAGTATTCCTGCCGCAGCCGCAGCTCCTGGCCGGCCGGGGTCGCGTCGCTAGGATAGAGCACCTTGGAGATCGCCTCGGCGCGCACGGTGTCCGAAAGGGCGCCGATGTAGTCGCCGGCGTTGAAGGCGTCGAGCTTCAGCGGGTCGACGGCGCGCGCCGACCACAGTCGCAGCGTGTTGACGTGACGACCGCGCCAACCGACGATCGGCGTGTCGTAACCGATCGCCTCCACCGTCTCGTCGGGGTGCCAGACGTGACGGACGGATTCCTCGCCGTCGGCGACCGCTTCCACCCAGCCGCCGAAACCGATGGCGTAATTGACCTCGGGGCGCTCGAATTCCCACGGATTGCCGTGCGTGAGCCAATCCTCGGGAATCTCCTGCTGCCAGCCGTTGCGGATGATCTGGCGGAAGAGGCCGTTGTCGTAACGAATGCCGTATCCGGACGCGGCGATCGACAACGTCGCCATGCTGTCCATGAAGCAGGCGGCGAGGCGGCCGAGGCCGCCGTTGCCGAGCGCGGCGTCGGATTCCAGCTTCCTCAGATGCGCCAAGTCGAGACCGAGCTGCGACAGCGCCGCGGTCATCGGCTCGACGATGCCGAGATTGGCGATCGCGTCATAGAGCAAACGGCCGATCAGAAATTCGAGCGACAGGTAGTAGACGCGCTTGCGGCCGTCGCCGTAGACGGCGTTGGTCGAGGCGATCCAGCGTTCGACGACGATGTCGCGGGTGGCGAAAGCGACGGCGAGGAACCAGTCACGCGGGCTGGCGGCCACGCTGTTCTTGCCGACCGAGTAGGTCAGCTTGGCGAGAACCGCCGCTTTCAGCTCATCCGCCGTGTAATTGCGTACGGCCGGCAGCGCCGCGAAGGTCGCGGTGGGCGTCTGCTGGTCCATGTTTGTTCCTTTCCGGAGCGCCGTCGTATGATCGTTTCTAACACGGATGGGAATCTTCTCAATGTCGTCGGTTAAGCGCCAAATGCCGCGGAATGGGACAATTCGCCTTGCGCGTCCGCGCCTTGCCGGCGAGGCGGAGCGATGAGGATCGACGGACGCGCCTATCGCGCGATCTGGCCGACGGCCGGGGGCGACGCGATCGAGGCAATCGACCAGACCTTGCTGCCGCACCGCTTCGCAACGCGGCGGATCGACAGCCTCGAGGCGGCCGCGGAAGCGATCAGGACCATGGTCGTGCGCGGCGCCCCGCTGATCGGGGCGACGGCGGCGTTCGGCCTTGCGCTCGCCCTGCGCCGCGCCGCAGACGACGCCGCGCTCGAAGCAGGCTATCGCGCGTTGGCGGCGACCCGGCCGACCGCCGTCAACTTGCGCCACGCGCTCGACGACGTCAGCGCCGTCGTCGCGCCGCTGCCGCCAGGCGAGCGCGCCGCGGCGGCCTGGGCGCGCGCCGAAGCGATCTGCGACGAGGACGTCGCGCTAAATCGTCGCATCGGCGAAGCCGGCCTGCCGCTGATCGAGTCGCTTCATCGCCAGCTCGGCCGGCCGGTCGCCATCCTCACGCATTGCAATGCCGGTTGGCTCGCCACCGTCGACTGGGGCACGGCGACGGCGCCGATCTACATGGCGCACGACCGCGGCGTTCCGCTGCGCGTGTTCGTCGACGAGACGCGGCCGCGCAACCAGGGCGCGGCGCTCACGGCGTTCGAGCTTGGCCAGCACGGCGTGCCCTACACGGTGATCGTCGACAACGCCGGCGGCCATCTCATGCAGCGCGGTCAAATCGACCTCGTGATCGTCGGGGCCGACCGCGTCACCGCGCGCGGCGACGCCGCCAACAAGATCGGCACCTACCTCAAGGCGCTGGCGGCGCGCGCAAACGACGTGCCGTTCTTTGTCGCCGCGCCGGGCCCGACCTTCGACTGGACGATCAGCGACGGCCTCGCCGAAATCCCGATCGAGGAGCGGTCGGCCGAGGAGGTGACGCATGTCGTCGGCCGCCTCGACGACGGACGCGTCGCGCGAGTCGCGGTGACGCCGTTCGGGGCCGATGCGATCAATCCGGCTTTCGACGTAACCCCGGCCGAACTGATCGACGGCTTCGTCACCGACCGCGGAATCGTCGCCGCCGAGACCGCCGCGCTCGCGCGCGCTTTCGGCCGCGCGCCTATTTCGGCTTAGCCTCCTGCGCCGCCTTGGCGGCGTCGACCGCCTGCTGGAGCGTGTCGACCTGGCTCTGCAAATCGCTGAGGCGGCGGGTGGCGTCTTCGATCTGTCGATCGAGGTCGGCGTATTTCGCCTGCGCGGCGGTGATCTGGCCCTCGACGACGCCGAGCTGGTCGTTTTCCCCCTGCAGCTTGGCGTCGACCGATTGGAGGTCGCGGGTCTTGGCGCCGGCCTCTTCCTGTGCGCCCGAGACGGCGAGCTTGGCTTCGCTGATCTGCTTGGTCAGTTCAGCGAGCTCATTCTGCGCCGCGGCGCGCGCCGAGACCGCTTCGGCCAGCGCCGCCTGGGCGTCCTTCGCCTGCTTGTCGAGATCGGCGGCGGCGCCGGCGGCCTTCTGCAGGTTCTGCAGGTCGGCGGCCAGGCCCTCGCGCGCGAGCTCGGCGCGCTTCAGCCCGTCGTCCATCTGCGTACGCAAATCTGCGGCCTGAGACCAGAAATAGGAGACCAGCAGCCAACCGACGATCGCCAGCGCGGCGAGGGCGAGGGGAACCGGGCGGCGGAAATCATCGCTCATGTTTCTGGCCATAGTGGGAGCGCAGGCCCGCGTGGCGTCCGAAAATTGGGCGCCGCGCGGGAATGCGTCATATTGGAGCCGCCGCCGCGCCGCGCCAAGAGGCAAAATTGGTCCTGCGACGCCGCCGACGTTGCCGCGTTACGGCAAACCGGATAGGCCGACGGCGGCGGGGCGCGTCGCCCGGCCGGGAGAGGGCTGAACGGTGAAATTCTCCTTCGCCAGCCTCGCGCGCCAGGCGGTGACCGGCCACCAGGGCTGGACGCCGCAGTGGCGCTCCCCCGAGCCGAAGCCCGCCTACGACATTGTGATCGTCGGCGGCGGCGGCCATGGCCTCGCTGCGGCCTATTACCTCGCCAAGGAGCACGGCCTCGCCAACGTCGCCGTGCTCGAAAAAGGCTGGCTCGGCGGCGGCAACACCGGACGCAACACGACGATCGTCCGCTCCAACTATCTGTGGGAGGCGTCGGAGGCGATCTACGGCCACGCGCATAAGCTGTGGAAAACGCTCGCCGAGGCGCTCAACTACAACGTGATGTTCTCGCCGCGCGGCGTGCTGCAGCTCGCCCACAGCCGCCACGAGGAGGCGGCGCTCAAACGCCAGATTCACGCCAACCGGCTCGCCGGCATCGACGGCGAATGGGTGACGCCCGAGCAGGCGAAGGCGTTCTGCCCGATCCTCAACATCGATCCCGGCATCCGCTATCCGGTGCGCGGCGCGGCGCTGCAACGCAGCGGCGGCACGGCGCGCCACGACGCCGTCGCCTGGGGCTTCGCGCGCGCGGCAAGCGCGCTCGACGTCGACATCGTCGAGAATTGCGAGGTCGTCGCCATCCGTCGCGACGCGACCGGCGCGGTCAGCGGCGTCGAGACGACGCGCGGCGCGATCGCGACCAAGACGCTCGGAATCGTCGTCGCCGGCCACTCGAGCGTCGTGGCGGGCATGGCCGGGGTGCGGCTGCCGATCGAATCCTATCCGCTCCAGGCCCTGGTCTCCGAGCCGCTGAAGCCGGTCATGCCCTGCGTGGCGATGTCCAACGCCATCCACGCCTACATGTCGCAGTCGGACAAGGGCGAGCTGGTGATCGGCGCGGGCACCGACGCCTACGTCTCCTACAGCCAGACCGGCGGACTGCACATCGCCTCGGCGACGCTCGAAGCGATCTGCGAGCTGTTCCCGATCGCCTCGCGGCTGAGAATGATGCGCAACTGGGGCGGCATCGTCGACACGACGCCCGATCGCTCGCCGATCATCGGCAAGACGCCGGTCCCCGGCCTGTTCGTCAATTGCGGCTGGGGCACCGGCGGCTTCAAGGCGACGCCGGGATCGGGACATCTGTTCGCCCACCAGCTCGCGACCGGCGAGCCGCACCCGATCGCCGCGCCCTTCGCGCTCGACCGTTTCCGCTCCGGAGCGCTGGTCAACGAGGCGACCGCCGCCGCCGTCGCGCATTGAAGGGCCCGAGCCGATGCTGTTGATCCGCTGCCCCTATTGCCAAATGGAGCGCCCGGAGGCGGAGTTCAAATACGGCGGCCAAGCGCATCTGACCCGCCCAGACCCCAATTCCGCGAGCGACGCGGAATGGACGGATTACCTCTATTTCCGCGCCAATCCGAAGGGCGAATTCGGCGAACGCTGGCGCCATTCCGCCGGCTGCGGCCGTTTCTTCAATTGCCGGCGCGACACGGCGAGCGACCGCATCCTGGCGACCTACAAGATCGGCGAATCGCGGCCGGCGGCCGGGTAGGGCGCGGGTGCATGGATTTCATAGTGGGGTGTCCTTCGAGGCCCTTTGACGCCTCAAAACGAGGCGGCGCGTAAATTGCGCGCGTGAACTGAAAGACGGGCGCCGGCGCCCATCCCTCGTCGTGCGCGGAGCGCCGCGCACGGCGCACGTCAGGAACGACGGGAGAAGCGGGCGGCATTGGGTTTGGGCCCGAGATCGCGCGCAAGTCAAGCCGCCCGGTCACGACTTCGTCGGCGAGCAGCGCGAGCCGGCGTTCGCGACGAACGGCCCGGCGAGCAGAGCGCCTATACGCGGTTGCTGGGCGACGCGATGGCGGGCGAGGGCGCGCTGTTCACCCGGGAGGACGCGGTCGAGGCCGCCTGGGCGGCGGCGGTCGAGCCGATCCTCAAGGTTCACCCGAGAGCCCATCCGCTATAAGCGCGGGACTTGGGGGCCCGGCGAAGTCGACGCGCTGATCGCCGTCGGCGGCGGGTGGGACAATCCAGGCGCGGCGACGGCGTAGGCGCGGCGCGCGCAAACGCGCTCGCGCCGTCCCGGGCGGCCGCGAGCGCGCCGACCGGCCGATGTTCCGCCGTCGTTTGGTGGCGGCGGCGCGAGCCGTTGGTCGCTATATCGCGTTTAACCGGTCCGGATGGACTTCAATCACTTCGACGTTTCGAACTTCGACGCCGAGTCGGAGCGCCTTCAAGAGATCGCAGAGCGTTTCGCCATCCACAAGATCAATCGCCGGCGCGCCGTCGCGAACGGCTTCCCGTTGCGCGTCGGCGGTGAACCGGCCGGTCGTGATGACCAGTCCCTTGTCTGCGCGGCCAATCATAGCTCCTCGAAAGTCGCGAATCGTCGCCGACGAAACTGCATCCTTCCAGCGCTTGCACTGAAACAGTACGTGAAACGACACCAAGTTCATCCGAAGAACGCCCGCGCCATCGATGCCGCCATCGCCTGAGCGGCCGGTGACTTCGACCTTTGTGAAGCCGCTCTCTCGAAGCACGCGCTGGCACAACCTCTCAAAGGCGTCAGGCGGTATCCCCTTAAGAATGCCAAGCAGGGTCTCTTTCCAATTGACGCCGTTCGTTTCCGTCTGGCCATCCGTGCTGTCCGGCGGCGCGATCTCCTCGGCTTTGTGCTTGGGCGCGGGCGCCGATCTTGCGCCGCGAACGAGACGAACGACGTCGGCCGCGTCCTTTTTGGTGAAGCTGCGGCCTTTGGCCGTCAGCGTCCAAATTCCGCGATCACTGTTGTCGATCGCGCCGACCTTCTTCAAGTACGTCCGCGCCCACGCGACTCGATACTCGACCTCGGACTGAGACCCGTCGCCGTGGGGTACGGCAAGCACATCGTCTGGCAACTTCATGTCCGCTGCGACACGATCGACCATTTCCGCAATCGACGCGGACCCGCCAGTTTCCTTCAGCGCACAAAGGACGGGCCAGTGAAACTCGTAGAACTGTGGGACAACGACGTGGTTGCCGTTTTGATTTCTTGAGGCCATTGTCCTGCTTCCCAGGAGTCACCGTACCGCAAATCAGAAGGTGATTAAACGCGCCAACGCTGAGCTTCCCAAAGATCTCATGAGCCGCGATGGGACACGGGCATTGCGGCCATTTCCGCTTCATCGCCATGACGCGTCGTTCTTCGGCAATCGGCCGGCGTCGTCGATGACCCGCACCTGATGCGGCGGGTCGGGGCCCCAGCGCCAGAAGATCGCATTGACGTCGGCGCCGGTCGCGCCGAAAGCGAAGCTCGGCGCGACAATCCCCGCGCGCCCCTCCGCGATCAGGCGGTCGGCGAGACTCTCCCAGGGACAGGCGAGCGTGGCGTGGTCGACGCCGAGCGCGGCGAGGGTCGCGGAGTCGGTGAGATCGACGACGTCTTCGCAATCGACATCGTAGCCGCATAAAGTCATCGGCTGCGCCTTGAAGGGGAAGGCCTGCTGCGCTTCGAGCCACGCGGTCTCGAAGCGCATCGAGGCGTACAGCGTCGGCCTGCCTGGCCGATTGAAACGCCCGCCGTACAACGCTGCGCCTCTCCCCGAAGCGGGGTCGAAGGCCCAACGCGGATTATGCGCGCGCCAGGCGACCCCGCGCAGCCTCACGCGTAGCCGCCAACGGATATGCGGCTGAGATACGCCTTCACCGCCTCGGCCCGCCCCTCCTTGACCAGGTCTTCGGCGGTACGATCGCCGAAAGAGGGCAGGGGTTGCGAGCGATACCAGGCGAACGCCTGCGGCGCCGACCCCGCCCACGGCAGAACGCGGTTGATGATCTCGGCGACGTCACGTAGGCGCGCCTGCGTCGGGCCCGCCTTCAACCGCGCGGTTTTGGAGACGGCGTCGCGCGACAGGCCGGCCGCGACCGCCAGCTCACCCTTAGTAATGCGCAGCTCGCCGCTCAAACCTTTCGGCGCGACGAAGCCGTCAGCATCGATCACGTCGGCCAGAAAAGCTTTCGTGGTCTCGTCCATTAGCCGCCTCGTCAAATGACCCAACCTTGGGATGAAATATGAGGCGCGCCGAATCGATTGGCAAGGGCTGCCGACGATGGCCGGCGGACCGCGCGGCGCTTTCCCTTGTCGCGACTCGCCGCCTCCGCTAACCCGTCGCCATGGCCAAAACCCTCGCTCCTCCGCCGCCGCCCCCGCCGGCGGCGGCGATCGACGTTCCGCTGCGCGAGGCGCTCGAAGAGCGCTATCTCGCCTATGCGCTCTCGACCATCACCGGCCGCGCGCTGCCGGACGCGCGCGACGGGCTGAAGCCCGTCCATCGCCGCATCCTCTACGGCATGCACATCCTCAAGCTCGATCCCGGCACGGCGTTCAAGAAATGCGCCAAGATCGTCGGCGACGTGATGGGTTCGTTCCATCCCCACGGCGACCAGGCGATCTATGAAGCGCTGGTGCGCCTCGCCCAGGATTTCGCCTCGCGCTATCCGCTGATCGACGGGCAGGGCAATTTCGGCAACATCGACGGCGACGGCGCCGCCGCCTATCGCTACACCGAAGCGCGCATGACCGACGTCGCGCGCCTGCTGCTCGAAGGCGTCGACGAAGAAGCGGTCGATTGGCGCGACAATTATTCCGGCGACACGAAGGAGCCGATCGTCCTGCCGTCGGCGATCCCCAACCTGCTCGCCAACGGCGCGCAGGGCATCGCGGTCGGCATGGCGACCTCGATCCCGCCGCACAACGTCGCCGAGCTCTGCGACGCGGCGCTCTATCTGATCGCCCACCCGAAGGCCGAGACGGAGGCGCTGCTCAGCTTCGCGCCAGGACCGGACTTTCCGACCGGGGGGATCGTCATCGACGATCCGGCGTCGATCGCCGAGACCTACCGCACCGGCCGCGGCGGCTTCCGCCTGCGCGCCCGTTGGGAGCGTGAGGACGCCACGCGCGGCGGCTGGGTCGTGGTCGTCACCGAGATTCCCTACGGCGTGCAGAAGTCGCGGCTGATCGAGCAGCTCGCGACGCTGCTCAGCGAGCGCAAAGCCCATCTGCTCGGCGACGTCCGCGACGAATCGACCGAGGACGTGCGCGTCGTGCTCGAGCCGAAGAGCCGCACGATCGACCCGGCGATGATGATGGAGCAGCTTTACAAACTCAGCGAGCTCGAGACGCGCATTCCGGTCAATCTCAACGTGCTGGTCGACGGCGTGACGCCGCGCGTCGTCGGTTTCGGCGACGCGCTGCAGCAATGGCTCGACCACCGCCGCGCCGTCCTCAAGCGCCGCTCCGCCCATCGCCTCGCCGCAATCGACCGCCGGCTCGAGCTGCTGGCGGGGATGATCATCGTCTTCCTCAACCTCGACGAGGTCATCCGCATCGTGCGCGAGGACGACGAGCCGAAGGCGGCGCTGATGGCGCGCTTCGCGCTCACCGAGACCCAGGCCAATTACATCCTCGACACCCGCCTGCGTTCGCTGCGGCGGCTCGAGGAGATGGCGCTGCGCAAGGAGCGGAAGGATCTGGAGGCGGAGAAGGGCTCGATCGAGACGCTGCTCGCCAGCGAAAAGAAGCAATGGCAGGCGGTCGCCTACGAGATCCGCGACGTCAGAAAGAAATTCGGGCCGGACACCAAGCTCGGCAAGCGGCGCACCACCTTCGAGACGCCTAAAGAGATCGAGATCGAACTCGCCGAGGCGCTGATCGAGCGCGAGCCGGTGACGATCCTCATTTCGCAGAAGGGCTGGATCCGCGCGCTGAAGGGCCACGTCGCCGATCTCGCCGGCGCGACCTTCAAGGGCGAGGACGCATTGATGACCTCGTTCTTCACCGAGACGACGTCGAAGATCCTGGTGCTGGCGACGGACGGCAAGGCCTTCACCCTCGACGCCGCCAAGCTGCCGGGCGGCCGCGGCGCCGGCGAGCCGATCCGGCTGATGGCCGACCTCGACGAGACAGCCGACATCGTCGCGGCGTGGCCCTACGCCGCCGGCGAGAAGCTGTTGATCGCCACCACCGATGGTCGCGGCTTCGTCGTCGGCCAGGACGACATGCTGTCGGCGACCCGCAAGGGCAGGGCGGTGATGAATGTCGACGCGCCGGCGGAGGTCAAGCTGGTCACGGCCGCCGCCGGCGACCACGTCGCGACGATCGGCGAAAACCGCAAGCTGCTCGTCTTCCCGCTCAACCAGGTGCCGGAAATGGCGCGCGGCAAGGGCGTCCGGCTGCAGCGCTACAAGGACGGCGGCATTTCCGACGCGCGCGTGTTCAAGCTCGCCGACGGCATGACTTGGCGCGATTCGGCGGAGCGCACGTTCACCGTCTCCAAGTCCGAGCTCAAGGACTGGATCGGCACGCGCGCCGAGGCGGGCCGCCTGCCGCCCAAGGGGTTCAACAAGTCGAACCGCTTCGAGGGTTGAGGCCGTTGTCGCAACGCCAGCCGCCTGTCTTGCCTTTCAGCCTCAGTACGGGTATATGCCCGTAATGGCTGCGACGACTCTCTGCTATTGCGCCGCTCTGCGCGCTGCGACGCGCAAGACGACCGCTATGTACGACGAGGCGCTCGCCCCGGCGGGGATCGGCCTCGCCCAATTCAGCCTGCTGCGCAAGATCGAGCGCGGCGGCAGGCTGTCGCTGTCCGAGCTCGCGCGGCTCGCCTCGCTCGACCGCTCGACCGTCGGCCGCAACATCAAGGTTTTGCGGCGAATGGGGTTGATCGAGGTCGGCCCCAGCGACGACCATCGTGAGGCGACGGTGACGCTTGCCGAGGGCGGCCGCGTCGTGCTGCGCAACGGCGCGCCGCTGTGGCAAGCGGCGCAGGACCGGATCGAGGCGGCGCTTGGCGAAGGCGGCGCGAACCGGCTCAGGGCGCTGCTCGCCGCTTTGTGAACTTTGCTTTCGAAGTTGGCCCGGTGGCCGCATCGCCCGGACCCCGCGAGGCGTTCGGCGCAAGAGAAGGGCAGACCCATGATCTCGAACCGCCTGGCGGCCTTTCTCGCGATGCGGCGCGTTCATTACGGCTGGGCGGTGCTCGGCGCGACCTTCCTCGTCATGCTGGCGACCGCGGGCGCGATGGGCGCCTCCGGCGTCATCATCGCTCCGCTCGAGGCCGAGTTCGGCTGGTCGAACGCCGACATTTCCTCCGCGATGGCGGTCCGGCTCGCGCTCTACGGCCTGGTCGGGCCATTCGCCGCCGCGCTGATCAACCGCATCGGCGCGCGCGCCGTCGTCGGCGCAGCGGTGTCGCTGATCGCGATCGGCGTCGCCGGCACGGCGTCGATGCGCCATCTCTGGCAGCTCGAACTGTTCTGGGGCGTGATCGTCGGGCTCGGCTCCGGCATGACCGCGCTGGTGCTCGGCGCGACGGTGGCGACGCGTTGGTTCTCGGCCCGCCGCGGCCTCGCCGTCGGCCTGCTGACCGCCAGCAACGCCACCGGTCAGCTCGTGTTCCTGCCCTTGCTCGCCGGGGTCTCCGGGCACTGGGGCTGGCGGGCGGCGCTGGCTGTGGTCGTCGCCATTCTCGTCGTCGCGCTCGCTTTCGCGCTGGCGCTGTTGCGCGACCGGCCGGCCGACGTCGGCCTGCCGCCGTACGGCGAACACGCCATCGTCCCGGCGCCGAAGACAAATGCGGGCTTCGCCTCGCTCGTCTCCGCGCCGCTCGTCGCTTTGCGCGATGGCGCGAAGAACCGAGTCTTCTGGGTGCTGTTCGCGACCTTCTTCATCTGCGGTCTCAGCACCAACGGCCTGATCCAGACCCACTGGATCACCTTGTGCGGCGACTTCGGCGTGGCGCCGGTCGGCGCGGCGAGCATCCTGGCGATGATCGGCGTGTTCGACTTCTTCGGCACGATCCTATCGGGCTGGCTCTCCGACCGCTACGACAACCGCTGGTTGTTGTTCTTCTATTACGGCCTGCGCGGCCTGTCGCTGATCTATCTGCCCTTTACCGACTTCTCGGTCGTCAGCCTGTCGCTGTTCGCGGTGTTCTACGGCCTCGACTGGGTCGCGACGGTCCCCCCGACCGTGCGGCTCGCGGCCGACGCCTTCGGGCCAGAGCGCGCCAACGTGACCTTCGGCTGGATCTTCGCCGCCCACCAGCTCGGCGCGGCTACCGCCGCCTTTGGCGCCGGGGCTGCGCGCACGGAGCTCGCGAGCTACCTGCCGGCGGTCTATGTCGCCGGAACCGCCTGCCTGATCGCATCGGCCTTGGTGATGACGCTCGCCCAGCCGCGCCGCCGGGAAGCCGCGCTGGCGTGAGCGGCGCCGGCCGTCCGCTCGTGGTTCAGCCTGCCAGCGCCGCTTTGCGTCGCGCTAGGCTCTCGGGCGGCCACAGCGCGCGCGAGTCGTAATATTCTTCGAAGGCGGGGACGCCCTCGGGCAGGACGACCCAAGGCAGCTTCGAGCGGGTGTAGATGTGGACGTCGGGCGGGGCGGCGGCAGGCTCGTCGAGCGTCCCGACCCTGACGAAGCTCAGCGCGTCGCGCCCGCCGTAATGGCTCCAGAGCGCGGTCTGGCAGTCCGGGCAGCGGTGGATGACATGCGGCCTGCCGCTGTCGGTCGGGACGGGGATGGCGATCGTAGTCCCTGACAGGATCTCGACCCGCGACGTCTCGATCAGCGCGTTGATGACGAAGGCGCTGCCGGTCTGCCGTTGGCAGTCCTTGCAATGGCAGCAATGAACGAACATCGGCCGTGCGGCGAGCCGGTAGCGCAAACCGCCGCAGGCGCAGCCGCCGCTCAGAGAAACGGTCATGACGGTCAGATCCTCCCGCCGCGAGCATGGCGCGGCGGCGGCGGCGGCGCAAGCGCCGGCGTTCAGATCGAGAAGCTCACCCCGCAACCGCAGGAGGCGACCGCATTGGGGTTCTTGACCTTGAACGCTTGGCCCATCAGGTCGTCGACGAAATCGAGCTCCGAGCCGCGCATCATTTCGAGCGACGCCGAATCGACGACCACGCTGACCCCATCGCGCGACGCGACGAAATCGTCGGCGGCGCGGGTGGCGTCGATCTCGAAGGCGTATTGGAAGCCCGAACAACCGCCGCCCTTGACCGAAATGCGCAGGGCGGCGCCAGGATCGGCGGCGAGCACCTTCTGCAGCCGGCGCGCCGCGGCGGCGCTGATCGACAGGGGAGCCGTTTCGGCGGCTGAGGCGGCGTCGCTCATGGGTCCTTCCTGGGGCAGACAATCGACGGCAGGGTCGCTATGAACATAGGCGCGGCCGGGCGAAGCGCAATGCGGGGGGTGAGAATGGCGGGCGACCCAGGGAACGGCCGGGCGCCTTACGCCGCCGATCCCGCCCGCTCGCCAGGCCGCCTCCACCGCGAGCCGTCGTCGCCGACCCGCGACGATTTCCAGCGCGATCGCGACCGCATCATCCACTCGACCGCCTTCCGCCGCCTCGCCCACAAGACCCAGGTGTTCGTCTATCACGAGGGCGACCATTTCCGCTCGCGCCTCACCCATACGATCGAGGTCGCCCAGCTCGCGCGCGCGCTCGCCAAGGCGCTCAGGCTCGACGAAGAGCTGACCGAAGCGGTGGCGCTCGGCCACGATCTCGGCCACACGCCGTTCGGCCACACCGGCGAGGACGCGCTCGACGCCTGCATGGAAGCGTACGGCGGCTTCGACCACAACAGCCACGGCCTGCGCCTCGTCACCGAGCTCGAGCGCCGCTACGCCGATTTCGACGGCCTCAACCTGACCCAGGAGACGCTCGAGGGATTGGTCAAGCACAACGGCCCGCTGGTCGACGCCGAAGGACGGCCGCTCGAACGTTGGCGCGCCCGCGGCGTTCCCGCCGCGATCCTCGCCTATGATCGCCTGCAGAGCCTTCGTCTCGGCCAATACGCCAGCCTCGAGGCGCAGGCGGCGGCGATCGCCGACGACATCGCTTATGACGCCCACGACATCGACGACGGCCTGCGCGCCGGCCTGTTCGACCTCGACGCAATCCGCGCTGTTCCTTTCGTCGCCGTGCTGCTCGACGAAATCGAGCGCCTGCATCCCGGCCTCGAGCGGCCACGCGTCATCCACGAGCTGACGCGCCGCGTCATCACCCGCTTCATCGAGGATGTCATCGCCGAGAGCGGCGCCCGCATCGCCGCCGCGGGCGCGACCAGCCTCGAGGATGTGCAGCGAGCCGGCAGGACGCTCGTCGGGTTTTCGCCGGCGATCGCCGCGGCCGACCGCGACATCAAGACGTTTCTGTTCGCCAACATGTATCGCCATCCGCAAGTGACGCGGGTGCGCGAGCGCGCCGACGCGGTGGTGCGGGGCCTGTTTTCCGCCTATGTCGCCGACCCCGCGGCGATGCCGCCCGATTGGGCGGCCAAGGCCGGCGCGACCGCAGGCGAGCGGGCGCACGCCGCCGCCGATTACATCGCCGGCATGACCGACCGCTTCGCGCTGAACGAATATCGCCGGCTTTTTGACCCCACTGCGAACTTGCGATAAAGCCGCGCCGACTTCGATCTCGGGCCCAATTCATGAATATTTTCGAGGATTTCCAGGCCCGAGTGGGCGCCGCGCTCAAAAGTCTGGCGGCGGCGGGGCGGGCGCCTGCAAATCTCGACCTCTCGCGCTTCGTCGTCGAGCCGCCGCGCGAGGCGGCGCACGGCGACCTGTCGACCAACGCGGCGATGGTCTACGCGCGCGAAGCCAAGGCGGCCGGCGGCAATCCGCGCGCCTTGGCCGAAGCGCTGGCCGAGGTCCTCAGAAAGACGCCCGACGTCGAGGCGATCGAAGTCGCGGGCCCCGGCTTCATCAACATTCGCCTCGCGCTCGCGACCTACGCGCGGGTGCTCGTCGCCATTCTTGAGCGCGGCGTCGATTTCGGCCGTGCGGCGAAGCCGGCCGCTGGCAAGGTCAACGTCGAATATGTCAGCGCCAATCCGACCGGGCCGATGCACGTCGGCCATGCGCGCGGCGCGGTGTTCGGCGACGCGCTCGCCAATCTGCTCGCCTTCGCCGGCTATGAAGTGACGCGCGAGTATTATGTCAACGACGCCGGCGCGCAGGTCGACGTCCTCGCGCGGTCCGCCTTCTTGCGCTATCGCGAGGCGCTCGGCGAGGCGGTGACGATCCCCGAAGGCTTTTATCCCGGCGACTATCTCAAGCCGCTCGGCGCCGCGCTCGCAGCCGAATTCGGCGCTTCGCTGCGCGACAGGCCGGAGGCCGAGTGGCTGCCGGCGGTGCGGGCGCGCGCGATCGCGGCGATGATGACGATGATCAGGGCCGATCTCGCCGCGCTCAACATCGTCCACGAAGTCTTCTCGTCCGAGCGCGCGCTGACCGGCGCCGACGGCGGCGGGGACCAGGTGCGCGCCGCGATCGAGGAATTGAGGGGGCGCGGCATCGTCTATGTCGGCCGACTGCCGCCGCCCAAGGGTCAGCCGTCGGAGGATTGGGAAGATCGCGAGCAGACGCTGTTCCGCTCGACCGATTTCGGCGACGACGTCGATCGGCCGCTGATCAAGTCGGACGGCGGCTACACCTATTTCGCCAGCGACATCGCCTATCACAAGTCGAAGATCGACCGCGGCTTCCTCACGCTGATCGACGTTTGGGGCGCCGATCACGGCGGCTACGTCAAACGCATGCAGGCGGCGGTCGCCGCGCTCTCGGGCGGCAAGGCCAATCTCGACGTGAAGCTATGCCAGCTCGTGCGCCTGATGCGGGCCGGCGAGCCGGTGAAGATGTCGAAGCGCTCCGGAGAATTCGTCACGCTGCGGGAAGTCGTCGACGAGGTCGGCGCCGATCCGGCGCGATTCATCATGTTGATGCGCAAGAACGACGCGCCGCTCGACTTCGACCTCGCCAAGGTGATCGAGCAGAGCCAAGATAATCCGGTCTTTTATGTGCAATACGCGCACGCCCGCGCGCGCAGCGTCCTACGCCAGGCGCACGCGACCTTTCCCGCCCTCGATCTCGCGCCTAAGACATTGTCCGGAGCCGATTTCAGCCTGCTCTCGGACGAGGGCGAGCGCGGCCTGATGCGCTCGCTCGCCCAGTATCCGCGCGTCGTCATCCAGGCCGCAGAAGCCCACGAACCCCACCGGATCGCCTTTTATGCACATGATTTAGCGACCCTGTTCCATTCGCACTGGAACCGCGGCAAGGATTCGCCACATTTACGCTTCGTTAATGAGGGTAATGCAAGTTTAACCAATGCGCGCATAGGTCTGGTGACGGCGACCGCCTTTGTTTTGGCTTCGGCGTTGACTATCCTAGGCGTGAGCGCGCCCGAGGAAATGCGCTAGAGCGGCCTATCGCGGTCGCTCGGCGCGCCCCGGACGCGAGGGGGGAAGCGCGAGGAACGTTGGCGGTGTCGACGTCCTGAGCGCCAGCCACCCCTCAAGCGAGGCCAGTCATGAGCGGTTCGCCAGGCAAAATTGTGCCCGAGATCAACCTCGACGAATTCGAGAAGCGGTTGCGCGCCGCCGGGGCGCCATCGGCCGGGACCGAGGACCCGTTGGCGGAGCTGACGCGGCTGGTCAACTCCGTCCACGCCGACGCGCGGCGCGCCGCGCGAGCGCCACAGTCCGAGCCGCAAGCGGAAGGCGAGCCGGCGATGACGCTCCCGCCGGCCTTCGGCGCAGACTTGCGTCCCGCTTTCGCCGAACTCGAGACTGACGACGCGGCCGAGCCGGCGGCGCCGCAAGAGCCCGCCTTCGCCGAACCGGCGCCGGCGCGAGGCTCGCGCGGTTGGGGGTTCAAGGTGACGGGGATGATCGTCGTCGGCGTCGCGCTGCTCGCCGGCGCCGCGGCGCTGAAGCACGGCGTGCCGGGGTTGCCCAAGGCGCCGCCGTTCATCGCCGCGGACAACGCGCCGACCAAGGTTCAGCCGCCGAACGAGGCGAACGTTCAATCGAACAGCGACATCGCGGCGTTGTTGATGAAGGATTCCGCGACCCCGACGCCGGTCAAGGTCGTCAATACGGAAGAGCAACCGATCGATCTGCGCACGCAGACCCAACCGCCGACCCCGGCGCCGTCTGCTCCGGCCGGCGCGCCGAACGCCGTTGGGGCGGTAGCGACGCCCGCCGCCGACGCCGGCTCGCCGGTCGCAACCGCGCCCGACACGCCGGTCGTTCCGCCCGCCGCCGCCTCGGCCTCGGTCGCGCCGCTGTTCCCTGTCGCCAAGCCGGTGAAGACGGTGTCGGTGCGCCCGGACGGGACATTGATCGCCGCCGCCGACGCGACCCCGCCCGCTGCGGCGCCGGACGTCGTCCCGACGCCGCCGGTGAAGACCGCCGTGCGCGCCGTCGATCCGATCGTCGCGACGCCCGAAGCGGCGACGCCGAAGCTCGACCTGCCGACCAAGCTGTCGCCCAAGTCGCAGCAGCGGGTCGTCGCCAAGACCGACACGACGGCGCCCAACGCCGACGCGAGCGCGACGCCGAGCGCGCCGCTGCAGCTCGTCGCCTCGCCAAAACCGGTCAAGCCGGCCAAGCCTGCGCCGAAGATCGTAGCCGAAGCCTCAGCCGCCGATTCGCCGCCCGCCGACGCCGCGCCGGCCGCCGCAGCGGCGCCGACCGTTGCGGCGGCGACCGCGCCTCCCGCCGCCGCGCCGGCGGCGGCCACCGCCGCGGAAGGCGGCGGCGAATGGGCGGTGCAGCTCGCCGCGCCGCGCTCGGAAGCCGACGCGCAAAGCGCGATCGCCAAGCTCAAGGGCAAGTACGCCGACGCGCTCGGCGATTCCGCGCTGTCGATCCACCAGGCCGACGTGAAGGGTCAGACGATCTATCGCATTCGCGTCAGCGGACTGACGCGGGCCGACGCGGGCGCGCTGTGCTCGAAGCTGAAGGCCGGGGGCGGCGATTGCTTCATCGCCAAGGATTGATTTCGTCCGGCTTCCCGAAGGCGTCGCGACGCGCATGACCCGCGCCGTCGTCGTCGGTTGCGCCGGGCCGAGCCTCGGCGGCGAAGAGCGCGCGTTCCTCCGCGACGCGCGGCCGTGGGGACTGATCCTGTTCAAGCGCAACGTGGTCGATCGGGCGCAGTTGAGCGCGCTCACCGACGACTTTCGCGCCATCGCCGGCCGCGCCGACGCACCGGTGCTCATCGACCAGGAAGGCGGACGGGTGCAGCGCATGGGGCCGCCGCATTGGCGCCCTTATCCAGCCGCGGCGCGCTTCGCCGCGACGCGCGCGCCCGAACGCGCCGCCTGGCTGGCGGCGCGATTGATCGCCGCCGATCTCGCCGAGGTCGGGATCAACGTCGATTGCGCGCCGGTGCTCGACGTCGCCGGCGAGGGTATGCATGCGGCGATCGGCGCGCGCGCCTTTTCCGATTCCGCCGAACAGGTGGCGATGATCGGCCGCGCCTATGCCAACGGCCTCATCGCCGGCGGCGTCGCGCCCGTCGTCAAGCACATGCCCGGCCACGGGCGGGCGACGGTCGACAGCCATCTCGATCTGCCGGTGGTGAGCGCAAGCCGCGACGAGCTCGCCGCGCGCGACTTTCCGCCGTTCGCGGCGCTCAACGATCTACCGATGGCGATGACCGCGCACATCGTCTTCACCGCGATCGACGACAAGGCGCCGGCGACGACGTCGCCGCGCGTGGTCTCGGAGATCATGCGCGGCGCGATCGGTTTCGACGGCCTGATCTTCAGCGACGACACGTCGATGAAGGCGCTGCGAGGAACGTTCGCCGAAAAGACGCGCGCGATCTTCGCCGCCGGGCTCGACATCGTGCTTCACTGCAACGGCGATCTCGCCGAGGCGCGCGCGGTCGTCGCGGAAACGCCCGAACTGAAGGGCGAAGCGCTGCGCCGCGCCGAGGCGGCGCTGAAATGCGTCGCCGGCGGGCCGAAGGCCTTCGACGCCGCGGCCGGGCGCGCCGAGCTCGAAGCGCTGCTGGCGACCGCGTCCGCCTAGCGTTTGTCGATCGACAGTCGCTGGAAGCCCGCGCCGGCGATCGGTTTCTTCGCCGAGAGGACGCGCGAATTGACGCCCGCCCAGCCGATCTCGCCCGACAGGCGGCCGTATTCGATCTTCGGGCAGCGGTTCATCACCACTTTCACGCCGCGCGCTTCGGCGCGCGCCGCCGCTGCGTCGTCGCGCACGCCGAGTTGCATCCAAATGACCTTCGGCGGCGTCGCCAGCGCCAGCGCCGCGTCGACGACCTCGCCCGCGGCCTCGGATCTGCGGAAGACGTCGACCATGTCGATCGGCTGCGGAGCGTCGGCGAGGCTCGCATAGACGGGCAAGTCGTGGATCGCTTCGCCAGCGAGGCCGGGGTTGATCGGCAGCATCGTGAAGCCGCGCTCGGAAAGATATTTGAGCACGAAGTAGGACGGCCGCGCCGTATTGGCCGACGCGCCGACCATGGCGATCGTCTTCACCGTGGCGAGAATGTCGCGGATGGTGTCGTCGGAATAGGAATCGTGGTTCACGCGCCCTCCCAGCGTGGCGGCCGCTTGTCGAGAAAGGCGGCGGCGCCTTCGGCGGAATCGGGATGGAGGAGATTGTCGATCATCGCGCGGCCAGCAAGCGCGTAGGCCTCGTCGAGCGGCATGTCGATCTGGCGATAGTACGCGCGCTTGCCGATCGCCAGCGTCGCCGCCGAACGGGCGGCGATGCGCTGAGCGAGCGCGTGCGCTTCGGCGAGCGCCGCGCCGACCGGGACGACGCGATTGACGAGGCCGAAACGCTCGGCGGTCTCAGCGTCGTAAAGGTCGCCGGTCAGCGCCATTTCCATCGCGTGCTTGCGCGAAACGGCGCGGCCGACGGCCACCAGCGGCGTCGAACAGAAGAGACCGATCGACACGCCGGGCAGGGCGAAGCGCGCGTCGGCGCCGGCGATCGCGAGGTCGCAAGCGGCGACGAGCTGGCAGCCGGCGGCGGTGGCGACGCCTTCGACGGCGGCGATCACCGGCTTCTCCAGGGCGACGATGGCGCGCATCAGGTCGGCGCAGCGCGTCATCGCGCGCTCAAAGAACGCGCGGCCGCGGTCGGCGTCATTGCGATGCGCCTGCAGCTCCTTGAGATCGTGGCCGGCCGAGAGCGCCGGCCCGTCGCCGGCGAGGACGACGACGCGCGTCGCGGGATCGGCTTCGATCGCCACGAAGGCGTCGATCAGCGCTTCGATCATCGCCAGGCTCAGCGCGTTGCGCGAAGCCGGCGACTGCAGAGTGAGGGTCGCGACGCCGCTCCTGTCCTCGCGGCGCGCCAGAGCGAGCGGTTCTTCGCGACGTTGCGTGGGGGACATGCCGGCGCTCCTCCGTCAGAGCCTTAGCGTGTGAGCGGGCGGACGGCGGCGCGCCGGTCGCGGCGTGAGTTATCGCGCGAAATCGTCGAATGCAAAAGGTCGGCGAGCGGAGGGGCGGGGGCGCACGTCATCCTTGGCCGCGCGGGCCTGATTTCAAGAGCTTGGGCGCCATTTTCTGTCTCTGGCCGCGCCGAGCCGCGACGACGACGCTGGTGGAGCTTTATATCACGCACATAAACTGTAAAAATAACGACAATAAGCACTGTCGTGTCAGGCTCGATAGCGCCGACCTCTTGGCGTCGCACTCGCCGAGCGCCGCCAGCGCGCCATAAGCGCTATGTCCTCGCCGCCGCGAGAACGATCTTGGCGCACGCCATCGCGTCGGACAGCGCTTCGTGGTGGTTGAGCGCGATGCGGAGCTTCGCGCAGACGTCGGAAAGCCTGGTCGGATAAATGCTCCAGACGCGGCGGGAAATCTGCACCGTGCAGCGAAACGGCAGCGACGGCGCGCGGATTCCGTAGCGCGCGCAGCACGCGCGCAAAACGCCGCTGTCGAAGGGGGCATTGTGCGCGGCGAAAAACGCCGCGCCGTCGAGCATCGGTTCGAGCCTCGGCCAGAGCGTCCCGAAATCGTCGGCATTCGCCACGTCTTTCCACTTCAATCCGTGGATATGGGTGAACACGAATTCTCTGGTCGGCGGCCTGATCAGGTGGACCGCCTGGTCGACGATTTCCCCGCCGACCACCTTCACCAGCCCGACCGCGCAGGCGCTATCGGGCTGATAATTCGCGGTCTCGAAGTCTATCGCGACAAAATTCATCGAGCCTTTCCTCGCGCCGCTCGCGATTCGCCTGCGCGTTTCCCCGACGAAGGGGCGCCGGGCCGCAGCGACGGCGCGCTCTGCCGACATAGCGTTACCCGGCGTCGGCGCGCGGGTCCACTGCGTTGCGGCGTGGCGGCGCGTTAGATGAGGTAACACAATACCACAGCGAAAATTCAGCCGTTTTTCAGCCGATTCCGCGTCTTTGCTGTTGACGGGCGTGCGTACGCGCCCGTATAAGCGCGGCCCTGACCGGCCCGCCGCTCGCGGCGGGCTTCTCACGCGAGAAACGGACCGCAATTCATGTTCGGCAAGACCCATTCGACCAAGACGGCCGACGTCGAAAAGAAATGGCTGCTCATCGACGCCAAGGGCCTAGTGGTCGGCCGCCTGGCGACGATCGTCGCCATGCGCCTGCGCGGCAAGCACAAGCCTTCTTTCACGCCCCACATCGACGACGGCGACAACGTCATCGTCGTCAACGCCGAGAAGGTGGTGCTGACCGGCCGCAAGCGCGACCAGAAGGTCTACTACCACTATTCCGGCTTCATCGGCGGAATCAAGGAACGCACCGCCAAGTCGATCCTCGACGGGCGCTACCCCGAGCGCGTCGTCGTCAAGGCGGTCGAGCGCATGCTGCCGCGCGGGCCGCTGGGCAAGAAGCAGCTCGGCAACCTCAAGGTCTACAAGGGCCCCGACCATCCGCACGCGGCGCAGTCGCCTGAAGTTTTCGACGTCGCCAAGCTCAATCCGAAGAACAGCCGGAGCGCCTGATCCATGGCCGAGACCACTCTTTCCTCCCTCGCCGATCTCAAGGAGACGGCGCTCGCCCCGGCGGTCGTTGAAGCCCCGGTTCACATCCAGAAGCTCGACAAGCTGGGCCGCGCCTACGCGACCGGCAAACGCAAGAACGCCGTCGCGCGCGTCTGGATCAAGCCCGGCAAAGGCCAGGCGACCGTCAACGGCAAGGCGCTCGACGTCTATTTCGCCCGGCCGGTGCTGCGCATGATCCTCAACCAGCCGCTGGTCGTCGCCAACCGCTTCGGCCAGTACGATCTCACCGTCACCGTCGCCGGCGGCGGCCTTTCCGGCCAGGCCGGCGCGGTGCGCCACGGCCTCGCCAAGGCGCTGACCTACTACGAGCCGGAGCTGCGCGCCCCGCTGAAGAAAGAGGGCTTCCTCACCCGCGACTCGCGCGTCGTCGAGCGCAAGAAGTACGGCCACGCCAAGGCCCGCCGCAGCTTCCAGTTCTCGAAGCGCTGAGGCGCGGCGAAAGAACCAGAGTTCGAAAAGGGCGGCTTCGGCCGCCCTTTTTGTTTGCGGCGGGGTGGGACGCTTAAACCGAATTTCGTTTCCGAGCCAATACCCTCCGCCGACCCACCGCGTCGTCGACCTCTTAGAGGCCAAAACTTCCGAAGCCGAAGGGCTGTCAAGGGCGCGTCTTTTGCGCGCTGAGGAAAGACGGCGCTCTCTGCAGAGGCGCGGCAACGTCAATCCGTTCAGAGCCTTACGCCGCATTTGCAATGGCGCCGTCAGTGCGCTCCGCCCGAGTCACAGCTCGCCGGAGACGACACTTTCTTGACGCGATTGCCATGCGAACATATCATGAACAAATAGCAGGAGACGCCTACGATGAAGCTCGACCGATTTTTCCGTTTAGCCGACGCCCCCGGCACGGGGGTTTCCTGCAACCAGAACGGCTTGTTCGTCGGCGAAACGGCATTGCTCGAGGAAAGGCGCGACCATCTGGGCCACCCCGAATGGCATGCGCGTTCGCTTGCTGACCTCAGCCGCGACCTCAGCAAGCGATACGCTCTGCCCATCGACTTTAGCGCAAAGATGCCGGCCGTCGGCGCGATTGCACGCGCGCTCGGACGCGGCGACCTCGTTCAACCGCAGATCGCGACGTTGCTTCTCCAAATTCCCGATCCGCCGAAGCTGTCAAAGGCGGACCCAACTTCCGGCGAGTTGACCGCGCTGATGCGCCAGCTGCGAGAGAGCGGTCTGCTCAAGGCTGACTGGGACCCAGCAAAACACCCGAGGTGGCCGGCAAAAAGTCCGGATAGCGTCGGCGGACGATTCGCTCCGAGCGACAGCTCAGTCGCCGCTTCGGGCACCGGAGCGTCGAGCGTCCAGGCGCAGATTACGATCCCGGCCCCGCCGATCGAAATGCCGATCCCGATCCCGCACCCTCTGCCGTCCGAGATCATCCCACCGCTGATCGCGCCAAACATTCTTCCGCGCAGCCTGCCCCAAAATCGCTATCCAAGCCGCCCCGAGTGCGAGAAAGAATGGCAGGAGGCGACCAAGTATTGCTTGAAGTTACGGGACCGCGGGCAACTCGGGAGGGGCGACTATCGGGGGATGGGCAAAACGCTACGCGACTGCATCATGGGACAGGTTTCCGAGAGTTGTGGCGGTAACGCGACGATCGCTTGATGGCATGGAGAGCGGGAGCGCTACCGATGAAACGACCGACAACGCCTGAAGAAGTGAAGACGCTGCACAATCTTTGCCGTGCCGATCCCCAGGGCTACCTCCAAATCGTCAACGGCTGGCTGAGCGAGAATCCCGACGATCATCATGCCTATTTCGATCGTCACTTTGCATGGATGGGGCTCGGCGAGCCGCGTCGGGCGCTCGACGACATGAACAAGGTCGTGGAATTGAATCCCGATCCGTTTTCATATTTTTCGCGCGCCGAAGTCTTTCGCCATCTCGGCGAATACAAGAAGGCACTCGACGACTTTGATCGCAGCGAACGGATGATGCCCGACGAGTGGCAAGACCTCGGCTTCGGCCTGCTGTTCCAGGCGGATTGCCACGCGAGGCTAGGCGACGAGGACAAGGCGTTGTCGTGCTGCGAGCGTTTGCCCGACGACTTCTGGACGCCTGGAATCTTTGAGGCCCCCGGCGGCGACAAGACGGCCGTGGCGCCGCAATTGCGGCTCATCGCCGCCGACGCGCGTCGGCGCCGCGGCGAGGGCGGCGCGTCTCGCTAGGCGTCGAAAGGCGCCCGCTGGGCTGGGCGGCTTGTAGGCGCGGGCGTCG
>NZ_JBEKVH010000028.1:0-36486 GCF_049514155.1 Roseiarcus sp.
GGCCATGTCTTTCCCTCCGCTGCGCTCCGCTTTGTCTCGGCCAGCGGCGCATCAACCGGTAAATTGGTCGAAAGTCTTGCGCAAGCGGGCGACGGGCTAACCCGCCCTGATCATCTCCGCCGTCTTCTCGGCGATCATGATCGTCGGCGCGTTGGTGTTGCCGGCGACGATTTCGGGCATGATCGAGGCGTCGACGACGCGCAAGGCTTCAAGGCCGTGGACGCGCAGCTTGGCGTCGACCACCGCCGACTTCGGGTCGGGGCCCATCGCGCAGGTTCCGACCGGATGGTAGACGGTGTCGACCCGCCGGCGCAGGAAGGCGCGGATTTCATCGTCGCTGTTCGCCTCGTCGCCGCCGAACAATTCGCGCGTCCAATGCGCCTTGAGCGACGGCGCATGCATCAGCCGCTGCGTCAGTTTGAAGCCGGCGACGAGCGTCTCGACGTCCTCCGGTTCGGCGAGGAAGGCGGGGTCGATCAGCGGATCGGCGAGCGGGTCGGGGCTGGCGAGCTTCAGCGATCCGCGGCTCTTCGGCTTCAGCGCGCAGACGTGGCAGGTCATGCCGCGGCCCCAGCGCAACTTGCGCGCGTGGCCTTCGACCACCGCAATGACGAAATGGAGCTGGACGTCGGGCTCGGCGAGTTCGGGCCGCGTCTTGAGGAAGCCGCCCGCCTCGGCGAAATTGGTCGTCGCCAGGCCGCGCCGCTCGCGGCGATAGCGCGCGATCGCCGATACGAGCGGCGCGAGCGCGCCGAACGACAGGCCGACCAAGTCGCGCGAGCGCGAGGCGTAGCCGAGCACGACGTCGGGGTGGTCGTGCAGATTGGCGCCGACGCCCGGCAAGTCGATCAGCGGCGCGATTCCCGCCGCGGCCAGCGCCGCCGCCTCGCCGACGCCCGACAGCATCAGCAGTTGCGGCGAACCGAAGGCGCCGAGCGCGACGATGGTCTCGCGCCGCGCCCGCAACTTGCGCTTGACGCCGCGCTGGAGGATTTCGGCGCCGACTGCGCGCTTGCCGTCGAACAGCAGCCGCAGCGCGCGGGCGTGCGTCTCGACGCTGAGATTGGGCCGCTTGCCCAGATGCGGCCGCAGATAGGCGCGCGCGGCGCTGCAACGCTCGCCGTTGATCTGGGTGACCTGATAGAGGCCGAGCCCTTCCCGACGCGCGCCGTTGAAATCGTCGTTGAGCGGGAACTGCGCCTCGCGCGCCGCGTCGAGGAAGCGTTGCTGGAACGGATTGTCCGAGCGCAGATCGGCGACGTTCAGCGGCCCGCCTTGGCCGTGATAAGCGTCGTGAATGGTCTCGTTGTTCTCCGCCTTGCGGAAGTAGGGCAGGGTCTCGGCATAGGACCAGCCGGGATTGCCGAGCGCCGCCCAGCGGTCGTAATCGGCGGGGTGGCCGCGGGTGTAGATCATGGCGTTGATCGCCGACGAGCCGCCGAGCGCCCGCCCGCGCGGCTGGTAGCCGCGCCGGTCGCCGAGGCCGGGCTGCGGGACCGTTTCGTAGGCCCAATTGTTGAGCTTGGTCAGCGCCGTCAGCACGCTGGCGATCGGCGTGTCGACTGCCCAGCCGTCGCCCGAACCGCCGGCCTCGATCAGGGCGACGGTCGCTTGCCGGTCCTCGCTCAGCCGGCTCGCTAGCACGCTGCCGGCCGAGCCGCCGCCGAGAACGAGATAATCGACCTCGTCCATCGCCCCCTCCCTGGAGGCGATAGTTTACGTCGGAACGATTGCCGGGGCTAGCCGGCGGAGGCGAAGATTAGCGGCGGGCGCGGCACTTCTTGAAGCCGTCGAGGCCGCCGATGAGAACGCTGGCCAGCAGCGTGTATTGGGCGATGGCGAAGGGCAGGGTCGGCGCTTCCTGGGCGCTGAGGATCCAGTAGGCGACCGCAGCGGCGACGGCGGCGGCGGCGACGACCGTGAAACCTGAATTCGAAGAACGATCGCGGCCCATGGCAACCCCCTCGAGACCCTGTCGCGGACGGCGACGCGCCGTCCTGCCGCTTGCTTACGGGACGGAAGAAGGGCCCCCGCGCCCAACCCGGCGCGGCAATTAGCAAGTCCGGGTTAGGGTCCGCTGGCGAAGAACGCTCAAATTGCGTTGAATGGGTCGATCCGCCTTTCGGACCGGGCGTTCAGGCGGCGCGCGCCGCTTTGTTCAATGCGGCGAATTCGGCGTCGGACAGACTCAAGGTCGCCGCGGCGACGTTCTCCTCCAGGTGGGCGACCTTGGAAGTGCCGGGGATCGGCAGCATGACCGGGCTGCGCTTGAGCAGCCAGGCGAGCGCGACCTGTCCCGGCGTCGCGCCGTGGGCGCGCGCGGTCGCCGCCAGCGCCGAGCTCGGTCCGGCGAGTTCGCCCGCGGCGAGCGGGAACCACGGGATGAAGCCGATGCCCTTCTTTTCGCAATGGTCGAGCACGGCCTCGCTGTCGCGATCGGCGAGATTGTAGCGGTTCTGCACCGTCGCCACCGGAAACGTCTTCGACGCCGCGTCGATCTCTTCGACCGAGACTTCGCTCAGGCCGACGAAGCGGACGACCTTGTCGGCGATCAGCGAGCGGATCGCATCGAACTGCTCGCCGCGCGGAACCTTGGGGTCGATACGGTGCAATTGCCACAGATCGATCGTCTCGACGCCGAGATTGCGACGACTCTTCAACGCCTGCTGGATGAGATATTCGGGCCGGCCGAGCGGCGTCCAAAGATTGGGGCCGGTGCGGGTCAGGCCGCCCTTGGTCGCGATCACCATGCCGGGATAGGGATGCAGCGCCTCGCGAATGAGGAGTTCGGAGACATCGGGACCGTAGGAATCGGCGGTGTCGACGAAATCGACGCCGAGTTCGGGCAGACGCTTCAGCACCCGCAACGCTTCGGCGCGGTCGGCCGGCTCGCCCCAAATTCCGCGGCCGGTGATCCGCATGGCGCCGTAGCCGAGGCGTTGCACCTTCAGCGCGCCGCCGATCGAAAATGTGCTGGATTGCTTCGCGTCGCTCATCGCTTCCATGCCCTCGTCCGGGATGCCGTCCCGGCCGATATGGGCGGCCGGCGGCGCGCGATCAAGGCCAGCGCGCCAACGGCGGCATCGACGAAAGGATCGCGGAAACGTTACCGCCGGTCTTCAACCCGAAAATCGTGCCGCGGTCGTAGAGCAGGTTGAATTCGACGTAGCGGCCGCGGCGAACGAGCTGCTCCTCGCGCTCGGCCTCGCTCCACGGCGCGGCGAAGTTGCGGCGCACGATCTCGCCGTAGAGCGAAAGGAAGGTCTCGCCGACGTCGCGGCTGAAGGCGAGGCCGGCGGCGAACGCCGCTTCGTCGGCGGCGTCGAGATCGTCGTAGAAGATCCCGCCGATCCCGCGCGGCTCGCCGCGATGGGGGAGGAAGAAATATTCGTCGCACCACGCCTTGAATCGCTCGTGCGAGGCGACGCTTGGGTGGCGCGCGCAGGCGGCGCTCAAACCTTGGTGAAACGTCAGCGCGTCGGGATCGTCGGCGCGGCGGCGCGCTTCGAGCATCGGCGTGAGATCCGCGCCGCCGCCGAACCACGCCTTGCTGGTGACGACGAAGCGCGTGTTCATGTGCGCGGTCGGGACGTTGGGGCTCCACGGATGGGCGATGACCGACAGGCCTGCCGCCCAGAAGCGCCCGTCTGCGCCGGCGCCGGAAATCTGCTTGGCGAATTCCGGCGCCAAGGTCCCGAACACGGTCGAGACGTGGACGCCCATCTTCTCGAACAATCGGCCGCGCAACATCGCCGTGCGCCCGCCGCCGCCCGGCGCGCCGGAACGATCGACGCGGCGCCACGGCTCGACGACGAAGCGGCCCGCCGCCGTGTCCGGCGCGTGCGTCGGGCATTCATCCTCGAGCGCCTCGATCGCCGCGATCAGGCGAAGCTGCAAAGCCTCGAACCAGGCCTGGGCGACGCGTTGGCGATGTTCGAGCGTGTCCATGGCGCGCTGGGCCTCCCTCGCTCAGCCGGTGGCGCGCACGCGCGCGACGAGGCGCTCGACATGGGCGATCGGCGTCCCGGGCAGAATGCCGTGGCCGAGATTGAAGACATGGGCGCGGCCGGCGAAGCCCTGCAGGACGCGGTCGATCCCTTCGTCGAGCGCGCGACCGCCGGCCAGCAACGCCAGCGGATCGAGATTGCCTTGCAGCGCCAGGCGCGCCGGCAGCGCGGCGGCGGCGGCGCGCGGCTCGACCGCCGCGTCGAGGCCGATCGCCGCGAGACCGTCGACGCGTGCGAACTTGCCGAGCTGGGTCGCCGCGCCGCGCGGAAAGGCGATGATCGGCGCGTCGGGCAGGGCGGCGCCGAGCTTGGCGACGATGCGCGCGATCGGTTCGACGCACCAGCGCTCGAACTCGCCCGGCGGCAGCACGCCCGCCCAGGAATCGAAGATCTGGACCGCCTCGGCGCCGGCGCGCAATTGCCGCTCGAGATAGGCGGCCGAAAGCGCGACCAGCTTGTCGATCAGCGCCGCGAACAGGTCGGGATGTTGGTAGGCGAACAAACGCGCCGGCGCCTGGTCGGGCGTGCCGCGGCCGGCGATCATGTAGCTCGCCACCGTCCATCAACGCCACGTCGTCGGGCAGGACGGATTTCACGCGCGCGACGGTCTCGAACACCGGGGCGAGCCGCGACCAGTCAGCCTCGTCGCGCAAAGCGGCGAGATCGGCGGCGGTCTCGATCGGCTCCAGCCGCGGCCCTTCGCCTTGCTCGAACGAAACGCACTGGCCGAGCGCATCGGGGGCGACGAGAATGTCGGAGAACAGGATCGCGGCGTCGAAGCCGAAGCGGCGGATCGGCTGCAGCGTCGCTTCGGTCGCGAGATCGGGCGTGTAGCAGAAGTCGAGAAACGACTTCGCCTGGGAACGAATGGCGCGGTATTCGGGCAGGTAGCGGCCGGCCTGGCGCATCAGCCACAGCGGCGGAACCGCCTGGCGGACGCCGGAAAGGGCGGCGAGGAAGGGTTTTGGCGAAGCGGCTTTGGGCGAGACAGCGGCCGTCATGAGGCTTTCCGAGAGAAGAATTGACGCGTTCGCACGGCCCCTCATCCGGCCCTTCGGGCCACCTTTTCCCGCAAGCGGGAGAAGGGGATCGCCGGCGCCGCATAGCCCCTCGCCCGCTTGCGGGAGAGGGGTTGGGGTGAGGGCTTTCGCCAAAACGAAAAGAGCGGCTCGAGGCCGCTCTATCGTGAAAACTCGCGCTGGCGCAAGGCCGCCTATTCGGCCGCCTTCTTCATCTCCGGATAGGCGCACTGGGCGGCCTCGGCGCCGGGGCGGCGCAGCGGCACCACCTTGGCCTCTTCGAACGGCAGCTCGAGCGTCTTCCACACGTCGACCAGCGCCTCGACCAGCAGGGCGACCTGCGCCTCGGTGTGGCGCGGCGTCGGGGTGATGCGCAGGCGCTCGGCCCCCTTGGCGACGGTCGGGTAGTTGATCGGCTGGATGTAGATGTCGTGACGGCGCAGCAGCAGTTCGCTGGCGGCGCGGCACTTGGCGGCGTCGCGCACCATCACCGGCACGATGTGGGACGGGTTGTCGAGCACCGGCAGGCCGGCGGCGCGCAGAGCGTGCTTGACCATCCGCGCCATCGCCTGATGGCGCTCGCGCTCGGCGTTCGACGCCTTGAGGATTCGCACCGCCGCGGCGGCGCCGGCGGCGACAGCCGGGGGCAGGGTCGAGGTGAAGATGAACTGCGGCGCGTAGGAGCGCACTGCGTCGACGAGCGCGGCCGAGGCGGCGATATAGCCGCCGAGCCCGCCGAAGCCCTTGGCGAGCGTTCCTTCGATCACGTCGAGCTCGCCCATCACGCCTTCGCGCTCGGCGACGCCGCCGCCGCGCGGGCCGTACATGCCGACCGCGTGGACCTCGTCGATATAGGTCATCGCGCCGTATGTCTTCGCCAGGGCGGCGACCTCGGCGATCGGCGCGATGTCGCCGTCCATCGAATAGAGGCTCTCGAACACGATCAGCTTGGCGCGCTCGGTCGGCTCGGCGGCGAGCAGGCCCTCGAGATGAGCGACGTCGTTGTGGCGCCAGACCTTCTTCTCGCAGCCGGAGCGCTTGACGCCCTCGATCATCGAATTGTGGTTGAGCGCGTCGGAGAGGATGAGGCAATCCGGCAGCAGGCTGGCGATGGTCGAGATGCCGGCGAGATTGGAGATCCAGCCGGAGGTGAAGACGAGCGCCGCCTCCTTGCCGTGCAGGTCGGCGAGTTCGCGCTCGAGCATGACGATCGGATGATGGGTGCCGGAGATGTTGCGGGTGCCGCCGGCGCCGGCGCCGTGGGCGCGCGCCGCCTTGACGCCCGCCTCGATGACGTCGGGGTGGACGCCCATGCCGAGATAGTCGTTCGAGCACCAGACGGTGACCGGTCGCGGCGCGTGCTCTTCGCCCGGCGGGCGCCATTGGGCGAGCGGGAAGTGGGCGGCGTCGCGTTCGAGGTCGGCGAAGACGCGATAGCGCTCTTCGCGTTTCAGCCGTTCGATCGCTTCCACAAAACGACGCTGATAATCCATCGTTCGTCGATCCCTCGTCGCGTCCGCCGGGTCGGGCGGCGCCGATCTTACCGCCATTTGCCCTAACCGGGCGCGCCCGGCGAGTAAAGGCGGCCAGCGGTTGAAAATCCGTCAGCGGCAGGCGCCCGCTTAACGCCAGCTTGGGGGCCCCGGCGGCCCTCTGACTTGCGTCAGCGCAAGGAATTCCGGGAAATCCGCCGCCGCCGGCGTTGGTCCCGACGGGTCCGGCCGCCGCCCGGTCGGCCGCGGGGCGCGACGATTTGCCCTATTGGGCGCGGTCGACGGCGAGCACGCCCGGCGGCAGCCGCCCGAGCAGGTCGCGGCCGGCGTCGGCGCCGAGCCGGGCGGCGTCGGCCGGCGGTCCGGCGAGGCGCGCCTCGAAGCTCTCCGAGCCGTCCGCGCGCAGCACTTGGCCGCGCAGGACCAGCCGGCCGTCCTCGAGCCGGGCGTGGCCGGCGATCGGCGTTCGGCACGAGCCGTCGAGCACGGCGAGGTAGGCGCGCTCGGCCGCCAGCGCCGTCGCCGTCTCGGCGTCGCCGATCGCCGCCAGCGCTTCGCGCGTGCGCGCGTCGCCGCGGCGCGCGGAAAAGGCGATCGCCCCCTGGCCGACGGCGGGGAGGAACGCCTCGATGGCGAGCGCGGCGCGGGCGCGATGGACCAGGCCGAGCCGCTTGAGGCCGGCCATCGCCAACAGCGTCGCGTCGATCGCGCCGCTTTCGGCCTTGTTGAGCCGCGTCTCGACGTTGCCGCGCAAGAGCTCGACGCGAAGGTCGGGGCGCAACCGCAGCGCCTGCGCCCGCCGCCGCAGCGAGGCGGCGCCGAGCCTCGCGCCGTGAGGCAGGCCGGCGATCGAGTCGGCGAGCGCCGAGACCAGCGCGTCGCGCGGGTCCTCGCGCGGCAGGAAGCCGGCCAGCGCCACGCCGTCGGGCAGGGCGGTCGGCAGGTCTTTGGCCGAATGGACGGCGAAGTCGACGCGGCCGTCGAGCAGGGCGGAATCGATTTCCTTGGTGAACAGACCCTTGCCGCCGGCCTCGGCGAGCGGCCGGTCCTGGATGAGGTCGCCGCTGGTGCGAATGACGGCGATCGCGACGCGCGCCTCGTCCCAGCCGTGAGCGGCGGCGAGACGGCGGCGCGTCTCCAGCGCCTGGGCGAGGGCGAGCGGCGAGCCGCGCGTGCCGAGGGTGAAGAGGATTGCTGAGGCCATGGCGAAGCGCCCTTAAGCGAGATCGCCGCCGCTGGCTAGAGGCGGCGACGACGACCGTCCCGTAAACCTTCCCCATCCTCCGCCGCCGATGTTATGACGGGCGGCGGACCGCGCCGCCGCCGAGTTCGGCCACGACGCGTTCGCATGACGGTCAGGGAGTGAAATCATGAAGTCCATCGCTCGCGCCGCCGCCGCGTGTCTCGCCTGCGCCATCGTCGTCGGCGCGCTCGCATCCAGCGCCGACGCCGAGACCCATCACGCTTATTGCGACCGCGTCGCGCGCGAATACGCCAACGGCCAGGCGACCGGCAATGCGGTCGGCGGCGCGGTCGGCGGGGCGCTGCTCGGCGCCGGGATCGGCGCGCTGGTCGGCGGCGGCCACTCGATCGGCGCCGGAGCGGCGATCGGCGCCGGCGCCGGCGCGGTCGGCGGCGTGGCCACCGGTTCCGCCGCGTGGCGTGAGAATTACAACAGCCGCTACTATTCCTGCATGCAGGGCTATTGAGCCGCCCCGTTCAGGTTCGGTTCAAAATTCGTCACGTACCAGTTTCCCGTTCCGGCCGCACACACCGAACGTCGTGCGGCGGATCCAACCGACGGAGCGTGAATCCGCCGAGCACGACGGTCGACCCGCGTATCTCGGTTCATCAGGCGCTCGCGTTCGGCGCGTTAATCCCAGTCAATTGGAGGCTTTCATGAGCAAGCTTTCGGCCAAGCTATTCGGAGTCGTCATTCTTTCCGCCGTCGTTTCATCGACGGTTTCGCCCGCGTTCGCTTTGGGCGGTTGCGGTCCGAACTTCCATCGCAACTGGGCGGGCCAGTGCGTCTGGGGCGGCCAAAACGAAGGCTGGTGCCTCAAACACACCGGCCATCCCGCCGTTCGCATGCCGAACGGGGAGATGATTTGCAATCGGTGAGGCGATCGCTTTTTGCGCCGCCCGGCGCGCGTTTGCGCGCCTTCGTCTGAACCTGCAGGCCGCGGCGGCTGACGCCGCCGCGGCGGCTGTCGCGCGATGGTCAATTCGCTCGCCGCCAGGCCGAGGCGCCGCCGCCGCATCGCTCGGCATGGCGCCGCGACGGCGCGTGCGAAACCGACTTCGTCCATCAACGGACTCGCCCGGAATTCATCGCGCAGCGCGGGCTCGATCTTGGCGAGCCGCCGCGCGTCGGCCGCCAGGCCCGCCGCCTTCTCGATATCTTCGGCTTCGCGCGAGGCGATCCATTGCCGATGGCCGTCGCCGTCAGGATGGTCGCGCCGCGACGTCCGGCCGGCGAGCGTGACGAACGGCGCGCCAGGACAGAGGCGCTCGAACAGAGTCGCGCCCGCATTGTGCGGGAAGCCGTCGAGGTTGACGTCGAAGCTGCGCAAAACGTCCCACGGCGGCGAGTCGTAGCCCATCGCCGGCCGTTCGCCTGCGACCGCGAGCGAATTGAAGCGATCGGCGAGCCGCCGTCGCAGCGCCGGCCAGCGGAAGTTGAGAGTGTCGAGGATCGTTCGCAAGCCAGGCGTCGCCGCGACAATCGCGGCCAGGCGCGCCTCACGCGGCGATTGACGCGAACCGAGCGGGTCGGCCTGCCGAAGGCGGTCGGCTGAGCGGGATCGCGCCGCGCCGCGATGTGTCGCTCATTCGGCCTCGCAGCCCATCGTCGGGCCGCGATTGAATCGCCGCTCGCGTTGACGTTGGCGCGGCGAATTCCGAAGGGCGAACCCGCTCGGCGCGGGCGCCGGCCAGGGCGCGCGCGCCGCTGCGTCGCCGCGGTCGCCGAAAGCCCGCGAGAGGGCGCCTTGGCGGCGCGCCGACTTCGCGCTTGCGCCTGTGAAAGCACGCGTTTGCCGAAATGCGGCGTAGCGCCGCACCCGCGCGCGCCCGTCAACGGGAAAGGGAGGCTTTACAGCTACAGTAATATTGTATTACTTATCCGCCGTCCGCCCGATCGAGGCGGGAAAGCGTCCGCCCGGCCGCGACAGGCGACCGAGGCTGAACGCTTGAGGTGGGAGGGTTGTATGCATCTCATGAAATGGCTGAGCGGCGCCGCGGTTGGCACGGCGCTGATGCTGGCGGGCTCGCCGTCCTATGCAGTCACGATCGGCTTCTCGCAGGTGGGCGACGAAGGCGACTGGCGTCCTGCGTTCTCGAAGGACATGCAGGATGAGGCGAAGAAGGAAGGAATCGACCTCAAGTTCGCCGACGCCCAGGGCAAGGAAGAAGAGCAGCTGAAAGCGGTGCGCGCTTTCATCGCGCAGAAGGTCGACGCGATCATCATCGCGCCGGTCGTCGTCACGGGTTGGGATCAGGTGCTCGAAGAAGCCAAGAAGGCCGGCATCCCGGTTTTCCTCGCTGACCGCGACGTCGATGTCAAAGACAAGTCTCTCTTTGTGACCCGCATCTCGGCCGACTTCAACCTCGAAGGTCGTCTCGCGGGCGCCTGGACCGCCCAGGCCAGCAAGGGCCAGTGCAACGTCGTCGAAGAGCAAGGCACCGTCGGCGCCGCTCCGGCGATCGAGCGCAAGAAGGGCTTCGAAGCCGTGACGGCCAACTTCCCGGACATCAAGATCGTCAAGACTCAGTCCGGCGACTTCACGACTGACGGCGGCAAGAAGGTCATGGAAGCCTTCATCAAGTCGACCGACAACCTGAAGGGCATCTGCGCGTCGTTCGCCCACAACGACAACATGCAGCTCGGCGCCATTCAGGCGATGAAGGAAGCCGGCCTGAAGCCCGGCCATGACGTGCTGATGGTGTCGGTCGACTACGTCCCGGCGATGAAGGAAGCGCTGGCCGCTGGCGACGCGAACGCCTCGGTCGAGCTCCGCTCGGCGATCGGCAAGTACATCTACCCGGTCGTCCTCCAGTACCTGAAGGACAAGAAAGAACTGCCGAAGTGGGTCAAGATCCCGTCTGACCTGCACACGGCTGCGACGCCCGGCAACTGATACGAGCCGACGTTAACTTCAAGACTGCGGCGTCTCGCCAGACTTCGGTCCGGCGGGGCGCTGCCCAGCGCGCCGGACGCGCAGCCGCGTTGCGACTGACGCGTGCGGTTTTGCGACCTGGCGATAGGGGGATGCGCACGTGGCGGAAGCTGTGACGGCGCGAATTGAGATGGTCGGGGTGTCCAAGTCCTTCCCCGGCGTGCGCGCACTGGACAAAGCCGACTTGCGGCTCCTGGCGGGCGAGGTTCACGCCCTGATGGGCGAGAACGGCGCCGGAAAGTCGACGCTGATCAAGGTTTTGACCGGCGCATTGCGGCGCGACGAAGGCGAGATCCGCCTCGACGGCCAGTTGGTGGAGATCGGCACGCCCGGGCAGGCGCGGGCGCTCGGCATCGGCACCGTCTATCAGGAAGTCAATCTCGTCCCGACCATGTCGGTGACGAAGAACCTGACGCTTGGACGACAGCCGACGAAATTCGGCATGATTTCGTGGCGCTCGGCGCGCGAGGTCGCCAAGAAGCGCCTGCAGCGGCTCAACATCGACATCGACATCGAGCGGCCGCTCGGGGCCTACTCGGTCGCCATCCAGCAGCTCGTCGCCATCGCACGCGCCCTCGAGGAGGACACGCGCGTGCTGGTGCTCGACGAGCCGACCGCCAGTCTCGACGCCAACGAGACGGCGTTGCTGTTCCAGATCGTGCGCGATCTCAAATCGCGCGGCATCGCCATCGTCTTCATCACCCATTTCATCGACCAAGTTTATCAGATCGCCGATCGCATTTCGGTGTTGCGCAACGGTCGCCTGGTCGGCAGCGCGCCGATCGGCGACATGCCGCCGTTGAAGCTGATCTCGCTGATGATCGGCCGCGAGCTCGAGCGGACCGAGCGGCGCCTCGCCGCGGAGGGGTCGCCGGCGGACGCGCCGGTGATGCTGCAGGCTGAAGGCCTCGGCCGGAAGCTGACGATGGCGCCGTTCGACCTGACGCTGCGCAGCGGCGAGGTCGTCGGCTTGTCGGGCCTGCTGGGTTCGGGGCGCACCGAGACCGCCAAGCTGATCTTCGGCGCGATCAGACCGGACTCGGGCAAGCTCGAGATCGGCGGCGCGCCGATGACCGGACATGCGCCGAGCCGCTCCATCCGCACCGGCATCGCCTTCTGTCCCGAAGATCGCAAGGCCGAGGGCTCGTTCGGCGAACTCAGCGTGCGCGAAAACATCGTCATGGCGCTGCAGTCGAAGCGCGGCTGGCTCAGGCTGCTGTCGCGCAGCGAGCAGCAAAAGCTCGCCGATGAAATGATCAAGTCGCTGGCGATCAGCACGCCTGACGCGGAGAAGCCGGTCGGACAACTGTCCGGCGGCAATCAGCAGAAGGTTCTTCTGGCGCGCTCGCTGGTCTCCGGCCCGCGGGTGCTCATCCTCGACGAGCCGACGCGCGGCATCGACGTCGGCGCCCACGCCGAAATCGTGTCGCTGATCCGCAAGCTGGCGGGCGAGGGGCTGGCGCTGCTGGTCGCCTCCTCCGAGCTCGACGAGTTGGTCACGGTCAGCGACCGAATCTCGGTGCTGCGCGATCGCCACAAGATCGGCGAAATCTCAGGCGCGGACATCACCCGCGACAACGTCATCCATATGATCGCCGGCACGCAGTCATGACGCAGACTCCCATCGCGGCCCATACGAAGCAATCGTCGCTTGGGGCGACCCTGCGCGCCATCGCCGCCCACAAGGTGGTGTGGCCGCTGGCGGCGCTGGCGGTGATCTTCTTCATCGACTTCCTCATCTCGCCGAACTTCTTCAGTATTCGCATCGTCGAAGGCCGATTGTTCGGGTCGGTGATCGACGTCTTCTATCGCGCCGTGCCGACCGCGATGGTCGCGCTCGGCATGGCGGTGGTGATCGGCACCAAGGGCATCGACCTTTCGGTCGGCTCGATCATCGCCATCGGCGGCGCGGTCATCACCTGGCGCATCCACGCCGGCGACCCCCATCTCCTCATCCTCTTTTGGGCGCTCGGCGTCGGCCTGCTGTGCGGATTGTGGAATGGGTTCCTGGTGGCGGTGCTGGACATCCAGCCGATCATCGCGACGCTGATCCTGATGGTCTCCGGACGCGGCATCGGACTGATGATCAATCTGCTCTACGGCGGCACCAATCCGAGTTACACCAGCGCGCTGCTGCAGGGCATCAGCACCGGCCATATCGCCTTTATTCCGACGCGGTTGCTGGTGTTCGTGTTGGTGTTCGTCGTGCTGTGGGCGCTGTTGCGCCGCACCGCGCTCGGCATGTTCCTCGAGTCGGTCGGCGGCAACGCGAAGGCGGCGTACCTGACCGGCATCAACGCGCGGCTGATCACCTTCTCCGCCTATGTCATCTGCGGTCTCACCGCCGCAGCGGCCGGCGTGATCCTTTGCGCCGACACCCACACCTCGGATCCGGTCAGCATCGGCCGCAACATCGAGCTCGATGCGATCCTGGCGGTGGTGATCGGCGGCGGCTCGCTGGCGGGCGGCCGCATCTATCTCGGCATGACGATCCTCGGCGCTCTGGTCATCCAGGCCTTGACGACGTCGATTCTCAGCAGCGGCCTGCCGCCCGAATACAATCTGGTGGTCGAGGCGGTTGTGGTCATGGGGGTGCTGCTGCTCCAGTCGGCCAACTTCCGCAATCTGGCGCTGTCGGTTCTGGCGAGGAGGAAGCGGTGAGAGAGAAGTACCTGCCGCTGACGGCGACGATCGTCGTCTTCCTGGCGTTGTTCGGCATCGGCGGCCTGCTCTACAACAACTTTGTTTCGACTTTGGTGCTGGGCGACATCCTCGCCGACAACGCCTTCATCATCATCGCCGCCATCGGCACCACATTCGTCATCATCTCTGGCGGCATCGATCTGTCGATCGGCTCGATGATCGGTTTCGTCGGCGTCGTGATGGCCAATCTCGACGTCGTCGGCTGGCATCCGCTCGCCTCGGGCGCGTTGATGCTGGTCTTCGGCCTGGGGTTCGGCGCCCTGCAGGGGCTGATTATCGACTTTTGCGACATCCAGCCTTTCATCGTCACGTTGGCTGGCCTGTTCCTGCTGCGCGGCGGCTGCTTCATGATCAACCTCGACTCGGTGCCGATCCGCAACGACTTCGTCCACGATTTCGCCAGCGTCAGCATACTGCTGCCGGGCGACGGCGAGCTTCACAGCTCGGCGATCGTGATGCTGGTCGCGTGGGTGGTCGCCATCGTCATCGCCCAGTTCACCCGCTTCGGCGCCAACGTCTACGCGATCGGCGGCGACCGCACCTCGGCGGCCCTGATGGGCGTGCCGATGCGCCGCACCATGGTCGGCATCTACGCGCTCGGCGGCTTCTACAGCGCGCTCGGCGGCGTCATCTACGCGCTCTACACCTCGTCCGGCTATCCGCTGGCTGGCACCGGCAACGAGCTCACCGCCATCGCTTCGGTGGTGCTCGGCGGCACGCTGCTGACCGGCGGCGTCGGCTTGGTCGCGGGAACGCTGTTCGGCGGGATGATCTTCGGCTTGATCGCCACGCTGATCAATTTCAACGGCTCGCTCAACGGCGCATGGATCATGATCATCGGCGGCGTGCTGCTGTTCCTGTTCATCGTGCTGCAGCGGTTCCTGGTCGGTTCGTTCAGGCTGCGGAGCGCGGCCTGAGGCTGAGGAGCGATGGCGCGCGCAACCCGACATTCGCCGAGCGGCGAGGCGGCGATCCGGCGCCGCGCTTCGCGCCGTCCAGCCGCCCCGGCGACGCGTGAAACGGAGGGGCGCGCGCCGACGCGCCGCTCCGACGCGCAACTGGCGGCGCGTCTGGGGCGCGACATCGTCAACGGCGTCTTTCCGGCGGGCTCGCTGTTGCCGAGCGCCGCTGAAATGGGCGCGCGCTTCTCGGCCTCGCGCACCGCGCTGCGCGAGGCCTACAGCAAGCTCAGCGGCAAGGGGCTGATCGTCGCCCGGCCGCGGATCGGCACGCGCGTGCGGCTCAAGGCCGATTGGAACCTGCTCGATCCGGATGTGCTCGCGTGGCGCCTGAGTTCCGAGCCGGACGGGCATTTCGTCGACGACTTGTTCACCTTGCGCCGGGCGATCGAGCCGATGGCGGCGGAACTTGCCGCGACCTCGCGGACGCCGGACAGCCTCGCGCGCATCGCCGGCGCGTTCGGCCGCATGGAGCAGTTCAAGAACGGCGACGGCGACCTCATCGGCGCCGACGTCGATTTTCACCTCGCCATTCTCGACGCGACGGGAAACCATTTTCTCGCCGCGCTCGGCGGGATCATCCAGGCGGCGCTCGAATGCAGCTTTCGCTTCACTTGGATCGGCGCGGCGAGCATCCGCGACGACCGCCTCGAACAGCATCGCGGCATTCTCGCGGCGATCAGCGACGGCGCGCCGGAGCCGGCGCGGGCGCGCATGGTCGAACTCCTGAACGACTCCTTCGACGACATGCGCAAGTTTCACGAATCGCGTAGTCGTGCGACGCCTTCCGCGCCGCGACGGGGTTTGGCGACTTGAATTCAGATCGTGCGTCGCGGACGGGCCGCGGCGGCTCGTCGCCGCCTGCAACAGAGGACCGCAAATGTTCACGATAGGCATCGACTACGGCGCCGACTCGGCGCCTGCGCCGGTCGTGCGTTGCGCGGACGGCGCCGAGCCGTAAGATGAGGATGAACGTTCATATCGCTGGTCCGCGGCGCGCGCGGACGTCAGACAAGGAAGTTGAGGACCGATGACGCAGCAGGGCGCCAGCGCGACCGCGGCGATCGCCGAGGGCCGCACATCGCTGGGGGTCGAACTCGGGTCGACCAACATCAAGGCGTGCCTGATCGGGCCGGGCTGCCAGGTGCTCGCCACCGGCGGCCACGGTTGGGAGAACCAATTCGTCGACCGCCTCTGGACCTACTCCGAAAACGCGATCTGGACTGGACTCCAGGCCGCCGTCGCCAGCCTGATGGCCGACGTCGAGCGACGCCACGGCGTGCCCCTCACCCGCATCGGCGCACTGGGATTCTCGGCGATGATGCACGGGTACCTGGCGTTCGACGCGAACGGCGCCCTGCTGGTTCCGTTCCGCACCTGGCGCAACACCAACACGGAGCGCGCCGCGGGCGAGCTGACCAAGACGCTCAGCTTCAACTTCCCGCTGCGGTGGTCGGCCTCACACCTGTACCAGGCGATTCTAGACGAGGAACCGCACGTCGCCGACCTCGACTTCATCACGACCCTGGCCGGCTTTGTGCACTGGCGCCTCACCGGCCGCAAGGTGCTCGGCGTCGGCGACGCCTCGGGCATGTTTCCGATCGACCCGGCCACTCACGACTACGACGCGCCGATGCTGGCGCGGTTCGGCGAGATGGTCGCCGCCCGTCGACCGGGCCTCGACGCCGCGGCGCTCCTTCCCAAGGCGCTCGTCGCCGGTGAGGACGCCGGATCGCTCACCGCAGAGGGCGCCGCCCTGCTCGATCCGACCGGCAGGCTGCAGCCGGGCGCGCCGGTGTGTCCGCCCGAAGGCGACGCCGGCACGGGCATGGTCGCCACCAACGCCGTCGCCCAGCGCACCGGCAACATCAGCGCGGGCACGTCGATCTTCGCGATGGTGGTGCTGGAGAAGCCTCTGACCGCGGTGCACGAGGAACTCGATATCGTCACCACGCCGGCGGGCGACTTGGTCGCGATGGTCCATTGCAACAACGGCGCGAGCGAACTCGGAACCTGGGCGGGCGTCTTCACCCAGTTCGCCGCCGCCATCGGGGCCAATGCGGATGCGAACGCCGTCTTCGGCGCCCTGTTCGCCGCGGCGCTCGAAGGCGAGGCGGACGGCGGCGGGCTGCTCGCTTACAACTACCTCGCCGGAGAGCCGATCACCGGCATGGCCGAGGGACGGCCGCTCGTCGTGCGCACCCCCGGCAGCCGCCTCACGCTCGCCAACTTCATGCGCACCCAGCTCTACGCCGCCTTCGGCACGTTGAGCCTGGGCATGAACGTGCTGCGCGGCGAAGGCGTGCAACTGGACTCGATGTTCGCTCACGGCGGCATGTTCAAGACCGCGGGCGTCGCGCAGCGTCTCCTGGCGGCGGCGATCGGCGCCCCCGTCACCGTGGGCGACACCGCAAGCGAGGGCGGCGCGTGGGGCATCGCCGTGCTGGCCGAGTACCTGCGCACAGGCGCGGGCTCGGGCCTGAGCGACTACCTTGCGGGCCGCGTGTTCGCGGGCGCCAAGCTCGATGTGGCGGAACCCGACCCGGTCGACGTCGAGGGCTACGCCGCATGGCTCAAGCTGTACTCAGCGGGTCTGGCGATCGAGAAGGCGGCGACGGAGGCGATCAGCTAGCTGACAGGCCGCCCATCGGGCGCCGCTGCGAACCACGCGTTATTCCAAGTCTGAAGTCCAACCTCCAATCGATCGAGATGAACATGATCCTCCTCGCCAACCCTGAAATCTGGCTCGTTTGCGGGTCGCAGCACCTCTATGGTCCCGGGCCGCTCAAACAGGTCGCCGCCGACGCCGAGCAGATCGCCGCCGGGCTCGCCAAGTCGAAAACGCTGCCGCTGAAGACGGTGTTCAAGGCGTTGCTGACCACGCCCGACGAGATCGCCAAGCTCTGTCTTGAGGCGAATTCCGATCCCAATTGCGCTGGCCTGATCCTGTGGATGCACACCTTCTCGCCGTCGAAGATGTGGATCCGCGGCCTCAACGTCCTGCAGAAGCCGTTCGCGCATCTGCACACGCAGTTCAACGCCGAGCTGCCGTGGGACACGATCGACATGGACTTCATGAACCTCAACCAGTCGGCGCACGGCGACCGCGAGGCCGGGTTCATCCACACCCGCATGCGCCTGGCGCGCAAGGTCGTCGTCGGTCACTGGTCCGATCCGGAGGTGCATGACCGCCTCGGCGCGTGGATGCGCGCGGCGCGCGCCTGGCACGACTGGCAGGGCGGCAAGTTCTGCCGCTTCGGCGACAACATGCGTCAGGTCGCGGTGACCGAAGGCGACAAGGTTGGGGCGGAAATGACCTTCGGCTTTTCGACCAACGGCTATGGCGTCGGCGATCTCGTCGCCAAGATCGCCAAGGTCAGCGACGCCGCCGCGGGCGAGCTCGCCGCCGAATACGAGAAGAGCTATGCGGTCGTCGCCGATCTGCGCAAGGGCGGCAAGCGCCACGAGTCGCTGCTGTACGCCGCCAGGCAGGAGCTCGGTCTGCGCGCCTTTCTCGAGGCGGGCGGCTTCAAGGGCTTCACCGATACGTTCGAGGACCTGCACGGTCTCAAGCAGCTGCCGGGTCTCGCGCCGCAGCGGCTGATGGCCGACGGCTACGGCTTCGCCGGCGAAGGCGACTGGAAGACCGTGGCCCTGGTCAGGGCGATGAAGGTGATGGCCGTGGGGCTGCCAGGCGGCACCTCGTTCATGGAGGACTACACGTACAATTTGGCGAAGGGCGGCGGGCAGGTGCTCGGCGCGCACATGCTCGAGATCTGCCCGAGCATCGCCAGCGGCAAACCGACGATCGAGATCCATCCCCTCGGCATCGGCGGCAAGGAAGATCCGGTGCGGATGGTGTTCGACGCCGCGCCGGGCCCGGCGCTCAACGCCAGCCTCATCGATCTCGGCAACCGCTACCGCCTGATCGTCAACGAGGTCGACGTCGTCAAACATCCCAAGCTGCCGAAACTGCCGGTCGCGCGCGCGGTGTGGGAGTGCCGGCCCGACCACAAGACCGCCTGCGCGGCGTGGATCCTGGCCGGCGGCGCGCATCACTCGGGCTTCAGCTACGCCGTCACGGCGGAAATGCTGGAAGACTTCACCGCGATCGCCGGCATCGAGCTCGCGCTGATCGGCGCCGACACGCGGCTGCCGGCGTTCAAGCAGGACTTGCGCAGCAACGAAGTCTACTATCACCTGGCGAAGGGCTTCCGCGCCTGACGGCGCGGTCGCACGGCGAAGGACGGCCATGCTCAAGGAACTGAAACGCGAAGCCTATGAGGCCAATGTCGCGCTGCCGCGACACGGCCTCATCAACCTCACCTTCGGCAACGCCAGCGCGATCGATCGCGCCAAAGGGGTGTTCGCGATCAAACCTAGCGGCGTCGACTATGCGGCGCTGACGGTCGACGACATGGTTCTCGTCGATCTCGAGGGCAAGCGGGTCGAGGGGAAGCTCAACCCTTCCTCCGACACGCCGACCCACCGTCGGCTGTTCATCGACTTCGCCGAGATCGGCGGCGTCGTGCACACGCATTCGTCGCACGCCACCGCCTTCGCCCAGGCGGGGCGGCCGATCCCCAACTTCGGCACCACCCATTCCGACTACTTCAAGGACGAGGTGCCGGTGACGCGCAAAATGACGACGGCGGAGATCGCCTCGGCCTACGAATGGGAGACCGGGACGGTGATCGTCGAGCGGCTGAAAGGGATCGACCCGGCCGATTGCCCGGCGGTGCTGGTCAACCGCCACGCGCCGTTCACCTGGGGGCCGAATGTCGCCAAGGCGGTCGAGACGGCGGTCGCGCTCGAGTGCGTCGCGCATATGGCGCTGATGTCGCTGGCGCTCGCGCCCGATCTCAAGCCGATCGAGACCGAGCTGCGCGACAAGCACTTCAAGCGCAAGCACGGCCCCAACGCCTATTACGGCCAGGCCAAGAAGAGCTGACCTCGGCGCCGCGGACGGGCGGCGCACTTCGCCGTTTCACATGACGACTTGCAGCCAGACGGCGAGCGAGATCGCCGACAGCAGCGTCGTCGCCGTAACGATCGCCGCCGACGTCTCGGCCAGGCCCTCGTCGCGACGGGCGAGCAGGAACGCATTCGCGCCTGTCGGCATGCCGCCGACGAGAATGGCGACCTTCAACGGCAAATCGGGCAGGTGAGCGTAGCGGCCGATCGCCCAGACGAGCGCAGGCAGCGCCGCGAGCTTCAGGACTGTTCCGATGATCGCGGCCGCGTCCGGCGCGAGCGCGCCAAGCGAGGGCAGGGCGCCGCCGAGGCAGATCAGGGCCAGCGGCGTCGCCGCCGCACCCAGCAAACGCAGAAGTTCGTCGAGCGGCGTCGGCACGGGCAGATGAGAAACGCGCCACAGCGTGGCGACCAGGATCGACATGATGATCGGATTGCGCAGCGTTCGCGTCAGCGTAGCCGTCAGGATGGCGAGCGGGCGCCGTCGTCCCGATCCGACGATGTCCATCTCGACCAGCACGCCCGCCAAAGGCAGCAGGATCGCCGAATGCAAGGCGATGATCGCCAGCAGCGGCGGCAGCGCGTCTTCGCCCAAGGCGGCGACGATGATCGGTATGCCCATCAGGACCGTGTTGCCATACGACGCATTGAGGCCAAGCATGGCCGCCTTGGCCAACGGCAGGCGAAGCAGGCGCGCAACCGCAAAGGCGAAAGCGAAGATCGACAGCGCGGCGGCGAAATAGACGCTGGTGACGCTGACGACGTCGAACGGCGGCGCTTTCTCGATCGCCGAGAACAGCAACGCCGGCATCGCGAGGAAGAAGACGAGATCGCGCAGGCCGTGCAGCGCCGACGGCTCCAATAGCCGCAGGCGCCGGGCCGCCCACCCGATGACGACCAGTGCAAAGACCGGCAGGATGACGGTGAGCAGCTTCATCCTCGGGGCGCGCTCGCTGGCTGTCGGCCCCGACATTCATTCGGCCGAACAGGGTCCAAGGTCCAGATTGGCGCAGCGGCGCCGGCGGAGCAACGTTCTATTGGCCTTGCCTCGGCGCCTTGGTCAGCGCCAGGCCGCCAGCAGCGCGCCCATCAGCAGCAATGACAGCAGGTTGAACCCGGACTGGATCACGAACAGCTTGAGCGGCCTCTGTTCGTAGAGCACAGTCGTGAACTGGATCACAGCGACGAATCCGAGCCAGTTGAAGAAGCCGACCGCCACGCCCGTTCCCAGCGTCGTCGCGCCCGCGTAGACGACGGCGTGGGCAAGGACCCAGGCCATCAATAGCGATGCGACGACGTCGGCGGCGATCGCTCTCGGCATCGTCGCCTTCATCTGTTCGGCGCTGAGGCCGACGAGACGTCGCCACGGCTCGGCGAACGCGAACGGCGAGAACCAGACTCCGCCGATGACGAAACGAACGATCGCTGCGACCAGCATCGCCCAAGATAGCGGGACATCCTGCATCGGCGTTCCTCCCCCTGTTCGCCGCGCTTCGACCTCAGGCGGGTTGCGCGGCGCCGACGGCGTCGTCAACCGGAGATTCGAACACGACCGAATTTATCCGGTTGCCTGTCGGGCGCGTCGAATCATGCCCGCCCTTGCAGTTCGCGGCAAGGGCGACGGGCGGAGAGTCGTTCGCTGGCGCTTCGTCGGCGGGCTACGACGCGGCGCTACGACTTCGGCTTGCCGTCCGCCGGCAGGGGTTGGATCGGCGAGCCCGGTCCGATCTTCTGCAGATTGCCGACGATGATGCGATCGTCTTCCTTCAAGCCGCTGACCACGGAGACGAGCGCGCCGTCAGTCGGCCCGAGAGTCAGCAGGCGCTGCTCGGCCTTGTCGCCGGCGCCGACGACGTAGAGGTATTTGCCCATCTGGCTGGACCCGAGCGCCGTCTGCGGCGCCATCAAGGCGTTCGGCTCGTCCTTGATGTGCAGCCGCACGCGGACATATTCCCCAGGCAGCAGAGCGAAGTCGGGATTGGCGATCGCCACCCGCGCCGAGATCGTGCCGGTCGACTTGTCGATGGAATTATCGAGAAAGGTCAGCTCTCCCTCGCGCGGGGCGGCGGACGGACCAGCGAGCGTAATCTCGGCCTCGACCTTGCCGGCGGCGCGCGCCTTGGCGATTTCGGCCAGTTCGGATTCGCTGGGGTTGAACGAAACGTAGATCGGATCGAGCTGGACGAGGGTGTTGAGCGGCCCGGACGCCGGTCCGACCAGCGCGCCTTTCGCCGCCTGGTTGCGGCCGAGCCGACCGGCGAACGGGGCGCGGATTTCCGCATAGCCGAGATTGAGCCGCGCCGCTTCGGCCGCGGCCCGGTCGAGCGCCAGCGCCGCTTCGGCCTGATGCATCGCGCTCGCCCGCTGGTCGTAGACGTCCTTGGCGACGAAGCCGCTCTTGGCCAGCTCCTCGCCGCGGGCGAAATTCGCCTTGGCGTATTCGAGCGCCGCGGCGTCCCGCTGGACCTGCGCCTCGGCCTGGTCGAGCGCCGCCTGCAAGTCGCGCGGATCGATCCGGTAAAGCAGGTCGCCGCTGTTCACGTCGGCGCCGTCCAAAGCGGGTTGGGAGTCGACGTAGCCGGTCGCGCGCGCCTGCAAGGCGATGCTGCGGATCGATTCCGTCCGGCCGGGAAAATCGAGATAGATCGGCAGCGTCTGCTTGACGACGGCCGCCACCGGGACCGGCATCGCCATCATCGCCGCGCCCGGCGCCGAGGCCTTCGCCTCGCCGAAGACATGGCTCGAAATCTCGACGCCGGCGACCGTCGCCGCGCCGAGCGCGGCCAGCGACGCCACAGTTGCTGTCACAATGCGCATGCGGGACCTCCTGGGTTCATTCCGCCGCTTCCGGGCTGGGCAATATGTCGCCGCCGGGAAGGAAGTGCGGCGCGGCATGGGAGAAAGGCTGCGGCGAAGCCGCCTTCACGCGCCCACCTTCGCGCGCCCGCTCGATGAGGGCGTAGAAAACGGGCACGAACACGAGCGTCAGCGTGGTCGCCGCGACCATGCCGCCGAACACCGTCGTGCCGAGTGACTGGCGGCTCGCGGCGCCGGCGCCGGTCGCGAACATCAGCGGCAGCACGCCGAAGATGAAGGCGAACGCCGTCATCAGGATCGGCCGCAATCTCAGCCGTCCCGCCTCCATCGCCGCCTCGACGACGCTCAGGCCTTCGGCGCGGCGGCGCTTGGCGAATTCGACGATCAGGATCGCGTTCTTCGCCGCCAGGCCGATCAGCATGACGAAGCCGATCTGCGAATAGACGTCGACCTGCATGTGGCGCGCCCACAGGGCGCCGAGCGCGCCGACCAGCGCCAGCGGCGCCGACGACAGCACCATCAGCGGCATCGACCAGCTCTCGTATTGCGCGGCGAGGATCATGAAGACGAAGAAAATCGCCAACGCCAGCACGGTTGTCGCAATCGATCCGGCCTTGAGCTCCTGATAGGTGACGCCGGTCCATTCGAAGCCGAAGTCGCGCGGCAACGCCTGCGCCGCGGCGCGCTCCATCGCCGCAACCGCCTCGCTCGAGCTGAAGCCCGGAGCGGCCGCGCCGTTGACCAGCGCCGAGGCGTAGTTGTTGTAATGCGGCACGGTCTCCGGCCCGACGATCGGCTTCAGCGCGCCGAGCGCGCTCAACGGAACCATGCCGCCGGTCGCATTGCGCACGAACAGCTTGTCGAGGTCGGCGGTCGTTCCGCGCGCGTCCTTGTCGGCCTGCAGGGTCACGCGAAACGTGTGGTTGAACAGGTTGAAATCGTTCACATAGAGCGAGCCGAGATCGATCTGCAGGGTGTTGAAGATGTCGGGCAGGGTGAGGCCGAGCAGTTTCGCCTTCGACCGGTCGAGATCGTAGAGGAGCTGCGGGGTCGAGGCCGAAAACGAGGTGAACAGCGATTGCGGATTGAGCTCCGGCTGCTGGCGCGCGGCGGCGATCAGGGCCTGCGTCGCGTCGTTGAGGGCGGCGCTGCCGGCGCCGGCGAAATCCTCGACCTCGAACTCGAAGCCGCCGGTCGCGCCGAGGCCGTTGACCGAGGGCGGATCGAAGCTCAGCGCGAAGGCGTCGGGAATGGCGAGCAGCTTCGGCCGCACCTGGGCGACGAGGTTCGAGGCGCTCTCGGCCGGGCCGCGCTGGTCCCAAGGCTTCAGGATCGCGAATTCGACCGCCGAATTCGACTGCGCCGCGTTGGTGAGGAAATTGAGCCCGCTGATGAAGCCGGCGATCTCGACGCCGGGAGTCGATTCGAGAATGTCGCGCACATGCCGGGCGACGGCGTCCGTGCGCTCGAGCGAGGCGCCGTCGGGCGCCTGGACGACGACGAAGAAATAGCCCTGGTCCTCGACCGGCAGGAAGGTCGTCGGAACCGCGCGCGACAGTCCGTAGGCGCCGGCGACGAGCAGGGCGAAGACGCCGACCAGCGCCCAACCGAAGCGCACGAACTGCCTGACCGAACGTGAATAGGCGCGCGACAGCCAATCGAAGCCGGCGTTGAACCAGCGGAAGACGAACGACGACCCCTTCGGACTGTGGCGCAGCATCGCCGCGCTCAACGCCGGGCTGAGCGTCAGCGAGTTGAAGGCGGAAATGCCGACCGAAATCGCAACCGTCAGCGCGAACTGGTTGTAAAGCCGTCCGGCGACGCCGGGAATGAAGGCGACCGGCACGAACACCGCCATCAGCACCGCCGTCGTCGCGATGATCGGCCCGGTCACTTCCGACATCGCCTTCTTGGCGGCGGCGAGCGGCGGCAGCCCCGCTTCGAGCTGGCGTTCGACGTTCTCCACTACGACGATCGCGTCGTCGACGACGAGGCCGATCGCCAGAACCATGCCGAGCAGGCTCAGCATGTTGAGCGAGAAGCCGAGGACCTCCATCACCGCCAGCGTGGCGATCAGCGACACGGGAATCGCGATCGTCGGAATGATCGTCGCTCGCCAGTTCTGCAGGAAGACGAAGACGACGAAGATGACGAGGGCGAGCGCCTCGAGCAGGGTGACGACGACGTCGCGCATCGCCGCCGAGACGAAGCGCGTCGTGTCGTAATGCATCGCGTAGGCGATTCCGTGCGGGAATCGCGTCGAGAGCTCATCCATCTTCTCGGTGACCCGGCGCTGCAGGTCGAGCGCGTTCGAGCCCGGCATCTGAAAGACGCCGAGGACGACCGTCGGGTCTTTGCCGAAATAGGCGGACGACGAATATTGCAGCGCGCCGAGCTCGACCCGCGCGACGTCGCGCAACCGGATCGCGGCGCCGCTCGCCGGATCGGCGCGGACGATGATGTTGGAGAATTCGTCGGGATTGGAGAGCCGGCCGGCGGCGTTGACCTGAAGTTCAAACGGGGTTCCGGCCGGCGCCGGCGACGCGCCGATCTTGCCGGCGGCGACCTGGACGTTCTGCTCGGCGATCGCGTTTTGCACGTCGATCGCGGTCACGCCGAGGTTGGCGAGCTTGTCGGGGTCGAGCCAGACGCGCATCGAATAGCGCCGCTCGCCGAAGATCCGCACGTCGCCGACGCCGGGCAATCGCTTCAACTGATCGACGATCTGCAGATAGGCGTAATTCGACAGCGCGACCTGATCGACCGAATGATCGGGCGAGGTCAGGTTGACGATGAGAACGAAGTTCGGGTTCTGCTTCTTGATCGTCACGCCGCCCTGATTGACGATCGCCGGCAGCGACGAAGCCGCCTGCGACACGCGGTTCTGGACGTCGACGGCGGCGATATCGAGCGGGTAGCCGACGTTGAAGGTGACGGTGATGGTCGAAGAGCCGTCGTTCGAGCTCGACGAGGACATGTAGGTCATGCCCTCGACGCCGTTGATCTGCTCCTCGAGCGGCGTCGTCACCGTGTCGGCGACGACCTGCGCGCCGGCGCCGGGATAGTTGGCGCTGACGACGATCTGCGGCGGCGTGATCTCGGGAAACTGCGAGACCGGCAGCAGGAAGTAGCAGATCGCGCCGGCGAGGACGAGAATCGCGGCGATCGCCGAGGCAAAGATCGGACGCTGAATGAAAAAGGAGACCATCGGACCACAGCTCCGGTGGAAATTCAGTACAGGATCAGCAGCAAAGCCCGGCGAGGCAGGCCTCGGCGACAGGCGCGGGCAGGGCGCGCGCCAGAGCGTTCGCGTCGTCGGGATTGGACCGCCGCTCGAGGCGCGGGGTCGTGAAGAAGCGCAGCGCCTTCGGCTCGCTTTGGCGGCCGCGCGCGATGCGGTCCGCTACGCCGCTGAGCAGCGTCCTCAGTTCGGCGGGCGCGACGCGGTCGGCCTGCATGACCGCCTGGACCAGACCATCGGCCAGGAGTTCGTCGACGGTCGGGGCGTGGCTGAGCGACATGGGGCGTCCTTTTGGCGTTGGGGAAACACTTCGCGCAGCGCCGGCGGCTCCGTCGCTTTGCGTTGACTCCCGACTCGAGGGTGTGTTACCGGTCAGTAACACCGGCATAGATACCGATCGGTAACATCACAGTCAAGAGCCATGGCGAAGAAAGATCTAAGGGGAGGCGACGACGCCCCGATCACGGGCTGTCCGCACGAGCCAGACGCGGCCGCGGAGCGGCCGCGCGAGCGCATCGTCGCTTGCGCGCTCGATCTCTTCCATCGCAACGGCATCCGCGGCGTCGGCGTCGAAGCGATCGTCGAAGCGGCGCACACCAACAAGATGACGCTCTATCGCCACTTCGGCTCGAAGGACGATCTCATCCTCGAATATCTGAACTACAAAGGGCGCAAGTCCGAGGAAATCTGGGCGGAGATCGAGGCCGAGAGCCCTGGCGATCCGGCCGGCCAGCTTTACGGCTACGTCAACCAGGCGGCGAAGTTCATCGCCGAGGACGAGCGCGGATGCGATCTCGCCAACGCCGCGGTGGAACTGACCGAGGAGGGCCATCCCGGTCTGAAAGTGATCGAGGAGTTCAAACACCAACAGCGAGATCGTCTCGCCAGGCTCTGTGAAGCCGCCGGCGCCTCGCAACCCGACCTGCTTGCGGACTCGCTCGTGCTGTTGATCGAAGGCGCGCGGGTCAGCCGACGTAGCGTCGGAACCCAGGGCCCGAGCGCCAATCTCGTGCGCACCAGCGCCGCTGTGATCGTGTCGTTCGGCGTGCCCGCGCGGGAGAAGACCGGCGCGCCGCCGAAAGCGACGGACCGGCGTAGCCTGCGCGGCGCCTGAGAAGATCTTCGCGCGATGGCCCGCCAGCGCTTCCGGCCGGTCGTCGGATAGCGGCGGGCCTGCGTTGGCGATCGCGCGCGCACCGTGTAGCGCGGTCTGCGATTGCTCCGCCGAAGGGGCTCGCCTAGGCTTCCCCGACGCGGCGGCGACAGCCGCGATCATGGGAGACCGTCATGACCGAAGCGACGAAGACCTTTCTCGCCATCTATCTTGGATCGCCGGCGGCGATGGAAGCCTGGCGGACCAAGTCGGAGGCCGAGCGCAAAGAGCTGCAGGCCAAGGGCATGGTCGCCTGGCGCGCCTGGGCGGACAAGCACAAGGACGCCATCGCCAGCGGCGGCGCGCCGCTCGGCAAGACCAAGCGCGTCACCGCGAGCGGCGTCGCCGACGTGCGCAACGCGATGGCCGCCTACACGATCGTGCGCGCCGACTCGCACGAGGCCGCCGCGACGGTGTTCAAGGACCACCCGCATTTCATGATGTTTCCCGGCGAGGCGATCGAAGTGATGGAATGCCTGTCGATCCCCGGCATGTGAGGGAGGCCGCGAGGGAGCGACGCGCCCGCCAAGGCGCCCGGCGCGGGCGCGCTGTCGCGCCCGGGGGGCGGTCCGAGCCGCCGACCGACAAGGTCTTGGGATCGCGCGCGAACGGAGGTCTTGAAATATTTCGGCTGCAGTCCTATATTAAGGCTTCGAAATTCGGCCGGACCTTCTTTGCCGCGAGCGGTTCAATCAGCTCATGGCGACGCTCTTCCCCCAAAAATCGAAACACGACGATGACTCCGCGTCGCGGAGTTGCGTTCTTAGGCCCGCATCCAAGAGGGGCGTCATGCCTACAGGCACAGTCAAGTGGTACAATTCGCAAAAGGGCTTCGGCTTCATTCAGCCGGATGACGGCGGCAAGGACGCCTTCGTTCACGTCAGCGCGATCGAACGCGCCGGCATGGGCGACCTGACCGAAGGTCAGAAGATCAGCTACGAGCTGGTCACCGACAAGCGCTCGGGCAAAATGTCGGCGGATATGCTCAAGGCCGTCTGAACGAGGCTATGAATCATGCTGACTGGCGACCGCGGATGGACCGGCGCTGGCGGCGATGAATCTGCGCAGTTCACGCTGCGAAGGGAAGGGTCAGGATCGCTCCTGGCCCTTTTTTCACGTCATCTCTTCTGCGAGGCGCCATGTCATGATCGGACATAAATTCGCGGTGGGGCAATCCGTCGACTTCGACCGGAAGCTGACGCCGTCGCCGAGGCCAGCGGGTCCCTATGAAGTGACGCGCGTGCTGCCGGCGGAAAACGCCGAGACGCAGACCTATCGCATCAAGAGCAAGGCTGAGCCGTTCGAGCGCAGCGCCAAGGAATACGAAATCGTCGCGGTCGAGCCCGTCGCCAGCGAATCGGCCGAGGCCTTCGCCGCCGCCCCCGGCGCGCGTCGCCGGCATTGACGAGGCGCGGAGGTCCGAGGCCCTAGGTCGCCCGCGCAGCCGACCTCGCCGCGGCCCGGCCGACGGCGTTCGCGTGAGATCAGGCTGAGGCGCGCCGCAGGCGCTGCGCGTTCGCCGCCGGCGCCTCGCTTCGACGTGAAGCGGCGTCGGGATCGGGCGCGGGCGCAAAATGGGTCGGCGCCGCGGTCGATCCGCCGCGCCATTGCGCCGGCGAACCCGGCAAGTCTCCCGTCACTTCGACCTGGGCGACGTCATCTGCGTGGCGAAGCTCCTTGTCGGAGAAGCGCAAATCGAGCAGCCGGCCGTCGTCGGTGCGGAGCTGGACGCCAGGCCGACCGAAGACGGCTTTGAGGGCGGAGGGAGAGACGCCGATCTCTCCGGAGCTGACGATGATGCCCCGCGGCCTCAAGAAGCCCTCGAACTCATAGGAAGCGCGGGCGACCGCATCGCCGTCGCGGGTCAATAGACCGCTGCCCGAGATTCGACCGAGATATTGCATGATTGAACTCACTTGCATGGCGACGCGTCCGACGCGTCGCAGGGATCGGTTTCGAAGCTCGCGGCGCATTCGCCGACGTCGATCCGGAACATCCGATCGACCCGTCGAACGCCGACAGATTGATTGGGCGGGGAAACGTCGGCGGCGTATGCGCGATCCGCATTCGCCTCTGTTTGCGCGTCAGCCCTTTCGTTTCGGCGGGCTGGTCGCGGCCGAGGCGCTCTTTGGCGCGAAGGGCGAGGCCGGCGCCGCGACTGACGGCTTTGCCGCCTTCGGCTTGCGCGCTTCCTTGTTGCCGCGCCGTTGGGACTTGGCCATTTTCTTCTCCTTTGGCGGCGTCCGGCGCCGCAGACCGCACCATGCGTCGCTCCGCGCACGTCGTCTGCCGAGGCGGCCGAAGAACGACTTGGCGCCGGAATTCACATGTCAGTCAAAATATTCGCCGGCGCGAATTCGGGCATGTCAACCTATCCACAACACATAGATAGTCGTGGCGAAGAAACAAGATCGAGGTTTCCTCGGCATCCAAAAGGTCGACGGCGATTTCGAGGGGAATTTTCTGGCGAAAATTGTTTCGCTATCGACGATTTTCTAAGAACGACGCGATCTCTCTCCTCTGCGGTTGGCGGGGCGCCGGCCGCAAAAAAGGCGTCGCGTCGCGGCGGCGAAATCCGCGGCGATGGCGCTCCCGGCCGATCCGCCCGACATCGTGATTCTCGATCTCGACCGCCTCGACGCGCAGATGGTTGCGCAGGCGAGGCGCGCGTTCGTCGGCGCCGAGGTCGTTGCGGTCCGCAACGCCTATAACGAGGTCGACTGTGTCGCCGTTCTCGAAACGGGCGTCGACGACCTCGCTCGGCCTTTCCGCGCCCAGGACCTGTTGGCGAGAGTGCGCGCCGCCGAGATCCGCCATCTCGCCGCCAAGAGCTTCCAGCGTCATTATCGTTTCGGCCCGCTGGTCATCGACCTCATCGACGGCGCGGCGGCGCGCGTCGGCAATCGGTTGGCGCGCTTCCGCCCGCGGGTGATATCATCCTTTGGCGCGGACTTTCGGCCCAAGGCTGTCGCCGTGGAGACTGGCGCTCGGCTTCCGTACGTTTTCGTCGTTCCGGCAATGGCGGCGCTGGGCGGCCCCGCGGTCATCGTTCTGTCCCCGCCGCCGCTGGCGTTCCTCGCCGTCTTCAGCGGCTTCCTCAATTCATCGGTCAAACGCAACGCATAGGAGAATTCGATGCGAGCCCTTGTCTTGGAAAAGCAGCGGAGCCTTTCGCTCCGCGACATCGACCTGCCGCTCGAGATGGGTCCGCGAGACGTCAAGATCCAAATCGACACGGTCGGGATTTGCGGCAGCGACGTGCATTACTACACCCACGGGCGCATTGGCGCGTTCGCCGTCAACGCGCCGATGGTTCTCGGCCACGAAGCCGCCGGGGTCGTGGTCGACGTCGGCGCGGAGGTGAAGACTTTGCGCGCGGGCGACAGGGTCTGCATGGAGCCGGGCGTGCCGGATCTGGCCTCCAGGGCGTCGAGACTTGGCCTCTACAACGTCGACCCGAACGTGACCTTCTGGGCGACGCCGCCAATTCACGGGTGCCTCACCGCTTACGTGATCCATCCGGAGGCGTTCACTTACAAGCTTCCCGACAATGTCAGCTTCGCTGAAGGCGCCCTGGTCGAGCCGTTCGCGATCGGCATGCAGGCGGCCGCCAAGGCCAAGATCGCGCCCGGCGACGTCGCCGTCGTGATCGGCGCCGGAACGATCGGCATCATGACGGCGCTGGCGGCGTTGGCGGGGGGCTGCGCCCGCGTCATCGTCAGCGATCTCGTGCAGGAGAAGCTCGATATCGTCGGACGCTACAGCGGCGTCACCATCGTCAATTCGCGCAAAGAGAATCTGGCGGCTCAGGTGTCGAAGATGACCAGCGGCTGGGGCGCGGATCTGGTGTTCGAGGCGAGCGGCAGCGCCAAGGCCTACGAGGGGATTTTCGATCTCGTGCGCCCAGGCGGCGCGGTGGTGTTGGTTGGCATGCCGGTCGATCCGGTCAATTTCGACGTCGTCGGCGCGCAGGTCAAGGAAGCGCGCATTGAAACGATCTTCCGTTACGCCAACGTCCACGCCCGCGCCATCGAGCTGATCGCGTCAGGCAAGGTCGATCTCAAGCCGCTGGTGAGCGCAACCTTCCCGTTCGAGAAAAGCATCGAGGCGATCGAGCGGGCGGCGTCTGGCCGACCTAGCGACGTGAAGCTTCAGATAAAGATCCCGCACGGGTCGTCGAAGTCGTGAGACGGCGAATAGAAGGTCGCCAAGTCATTCAGTCCAATTACCGGCGTCCACGACGTCGACCTTGACGTCGTGGACGGCGCATTCGTTGTCCTTGTTGGACCGTCCGGGCGCCGAAAATCGACGATTCTGCGCATGATCGCCGGCCTCGAGGAAATCAGCGGCGGCCTGATTTCGATCGACGGCCGCGTGATCAACGATCTTCCGCCGCGCGATCGCAACGTCGCGATGGTGTTCCAGAACTACGCGCTCTATCCGCACATGTCCGTGTACGACAACATCGCCTTCGGCCTCAGACGGCTCAAGACGCCCAAGCCCGAAATTGATCGCCGCGTCAACGAAGTCGCGGCCGTTCTGCGCATCGAGCGACTTCTGGAGCGTCGCCCGGCCGAACTTTCGGGCGGCGAGCAGCAACGCGTCGCCATCGCCCGCGCGATGATCAAAAGCCCGGCGGTGTTCCTGTTCGACGAGCCTCTCTCCAATCTGGACGCCAAATTGCGCAATCACATGCGCGTCGAAATCGCGCGGTTGCACCAGCGTCTCGGCGCCACGACGATCTACGTCACCCACAATCAGCTCGAGGCGATGACGCTGGCCGATCGGATGTGCTGCTCAAGGACGGCCGGATCGAGCAGGTGGGGACGCTGCGCGAGATATTCGATCGGCCGCGCACGCAGTTCGCCGCGTCGTTTGTCGGGACGCCGGCGATCAACTTCCTGGAAATGACGGCCCGTCGCGAGCCGTCGGAAACGCTGCTCTGGCGCGGCGAGACAACGCTCCGTCGTCCGTCCGAGCGCCTTGCCGTCGACGACGGCGCGCCGGTGGTGGTCGGGTTGCGGCCCGCTCACCTCCATCGGGGTTCGGCGAGCGGCGACGCAGGACGCCTGAGCGGCAGGGTCGACCTGATCGAATTCCTCGGCAATGAGGCGTTGGCCACCTTCCAGGTCGGCGGCGTCGACGTGACGGCGTTGTTGCCGGGTCGAGCTCCGCCAAGCGTCGGCGACACGATTGAAGTCGCGGTTCACGGCGGCGACGTTCACGTGTTCGACTCGAAGACAGGCCTGTCGCTCGTCTGCAATTGACCTGCGTCTGGAACCATGGACCGCGCGAAGCGGGAGAATTCCAGTTCGACCGTCCTGGGCGGGCTGAGGATCTTGCCTGAAGTGGGCGCGGTTCAGCGAGCGGCGCATCGCCTCCGCGCTGCGCCAGGCGGAAGAGGGGGCGTCGTTCGCCGAGGTCTGTCGCGAAGCGAAGCCGCGCCAGGGGCGATCCGGCGCCGTCGCCGCGGATGAAGTCTGGGCAATGGACGTCGTTCATGAGCTGCGGTTCGACGGCCGCAAGATCCGCGCGCTGACGACCGTCGACGCGTTCGCGCGTCGTTCGCCGGCGATCGACGCGGGATAGGGCGGCCGAGGGCCGGGCGCGGTCGCGACGCCGGAGCCGCATGGCGGAGGAAGTCGGGTCGCCAACGACGATCCGGCTCGACAACGGGCCGGAGTTCGTCAGCGGAGCGTTGGACCGAAGGGCTTTCATGCGCCGGCGTCGCGCTCGACGTCTCCCGGCCGGAAAAGCCGACCGGCGACGCCGACATCGAGCGGTTCAACCGCGAATTCCGCAGGGAGCGCCTGAACGCCAACGGCTTGCTCAGCCGTGACGACGCAGGAAAATGCGAGGCCCGGCGCAGGGACGACGACGACATTCGTCCGCATGGCTCGCTCGACGGTGGGCTGCCGACAGAGCTTCGCCGCGCGCTTCAAGGGGCGAAACTCGCTAAATGGTGATAAAGACGCTATGCGGGCGGCCGAGGGCGCAAACGAGGCGCGCGAGGTTGTCGCTGCTGCCGACGGCGACGCCCAGCAGGGCGCGCAGGTGGTGCGCCAGGCGGTCGCGGCGATGGGCGATATCGCCGACTCCGCGCGGCAAATCGCCCAGATCATCGGCGTCATCGACGAAATTGCTTTTCAGACCAATCTGCTCGCGCTCAACGCCGGCGTCGAGGCGGCGCGGGCGGGCGACGCCGGCCGCGGCTTCGCCGTAGTCGCCGCCGAAGTGCGTGCGCTCGCGCAGCGCGCGGCCGAGGCGGCCAAGGAAATCAAGGGCCTGATTTCGGCCTCGACCACGCAGGTCAATCTCGGCGTCAAGCTCGTGAACGAAACCGGCAACGCGCTTGAGCGAATCATGGCGCAGGTCGCCAAGGCCAACGCGGTCATCGTCGACATCGCAGCGACCGCCAAGGAACAGGCGGCTGGGCTTGAGGGAGTCGACGTTGCGATCCGCCGGTTGGATCAACTGACTCAGCAGAACGCGACGATGGCCGAGGAAACGACGGAGACCGAATCACACCGCGCGGGCGGTCTCGACAACGCCCGACGGCGGTATCGGTCCCAATAGGCGTTCCACGGTGCGATGTCGGTTACGTCCGTCGGAAGCTCTCGCGCAGCCGCACGTTTCCTCTCCGGAGTTTTCTTTGTGTTAGTGACGTGCCACTGCGATTTTCCTCTACGGAGAATTGGAGTTCAAATGCGCCGGCCGCGTGCAGACGGGAACGGCGGGTTTTCGCCCCAGCGGTCGATCCGGCCCATCGCCTGAACGTCCGCATCGGAGTTGCCGCCACCATTGGGCGAACAGCTGAGTTGGGCGCGAAGCCGCCGTCTGTGCTGCGAATTCGAAAAGTCGGCCTTCCGTCAAGAATCAAACCGACCTGACACCTAGCGGCTGAACCCGTGCGGGAAAGTTGGGGACGACGAAATCGGAGACGAGACGCTTGCAGGGTGAAGGCGCCCGTCGGCTCGCTGATAAATCGGGCAGACATTTCCTTTTGGGGGGCTGCCAGCGCCGATCTCGTCGTCGCGCGCACCATGCCATCGCCGCTTTGCGTTAGGCTTACCTCGATAAGTCAAATACCAAGGCGACGCGGCCTTGCGCGAAAATGTCGCATCTCACACGCGCGTCGCGCTATTGTCTCTCAAGCAGGCCCACGCAAACTTCCACACTGCGGCGGGCCTTCCACTCCGCCAGCGCGCGTGCGCGTTGACTTGTAGCAACAGCGTTCCGAGCCCCGGCGTCACCGCCGGGGCTTTTTTCGTCTGACGATCGCCTACGCGCCGCGGCCATAGACCTCGACTAAAGCGGCAAGGGATTTGATCCTGGCGCAACCATCTAATACCAACGGCCTCGGCGACTGACTCTTGGGGGGATTGAACGAAGCCGCTTGCGCGGCGTGACGGGCGAGGTTTGTTGAGCGGTTCCTGCCTGAGAGGATGTGGATGTTGAAGCCCATCCCTCAGACAGGAGCCAGCGATGGCCGAGTTGAGCCCTCTTCGCCGCCGCATGATCGAGGACATGACGATCCGGAACATGTCGCCGGCGACACAGCGATCCTATATCAGCGCGGTTTCGAAGTTCAGCCGGTATTTCGGCCGCTCGCCGGATAAACTGACGCTGGACGACGTCCACGCCTTCCAGGTCCATCTCGTATCGACGGGCATTTCGTGGCCTGGGCTGAACCAGATCGTCTGCGCCTTGCGTTTCTTCTACGGCGTCACGCTCGGCGGGGCAGCCGTCCCCGAGCGCATCCCTTACGCGCGGGAGCCGCGCAAGCTGCCGATCGTGCTCAGCGCCGATGAGGTCGTGCGATTTCTCGAAGCCGTTTCGAGTCTGAAGAGCCGCGCCGCGCTGACGACAGCCTATGCGGCGGGACTGCGAGCCTCGGAAGTCGCGGGGCTTCGAGTCGAGGATGTCGACAGTGGCCGTGGCGTCATTCTGGTGCGTCACGGCAAGGGCGCGAAGGACCGCAACGTGATGCTGTCGCCGCAGCTTCTCGGCATCCTGCGCACGTACTGGCGACTCGCCAGGCCAAAGACGTTTCTGTTCCCGGGCCGCGATGACGCGCATTCGATTGATCCAACCGTGCTGCACGCAGCCTGCCGGTCGGCGGTTAAGGCGGCGGGGCTGACGAAGCGCGTTACCTTGCATACGTTGCGCCACAGCTTCGCGACGCATCTGCTGGAGAACGGAACCGACATCCGGATCATCCAGGTTCTGCTCGGCCACAACAATCTGTCGTCGACGGCGCGCTACACGCAGGTCGCGACCCATACGATCCGCGCGACCCAAAGCCCGTTCGATCGTCTGACCCTGGAAGTCACTCCGCCCAGTTAAGCGCCCGTGGCACGGAGCGGGCCTGGCGTTCGCCTCGAGGTCGCTGACGTTCTGCGTCGGCATGGCGACGCCTATCGTTTGGCCCACGCCGGACATTTGGGCCGCATCGAACGGCGCGTGATGAGCGCGATCGTTGCGTGTCGCACAGCCGCGCTCGGTGGTCACGTCGAGGCGTGCGACGACTGCGGCATGGCGCGCGTCGCCTACAATTCCTGCCGTAACCGCCATTGCCCGAAGTGTCAGGGGGTGGCGCGGGCGCAATGGCTTGCCGCACGTCAGGCCGAACTTCTGGCGGTTCCCTATTTCCACGTCGTGTTCACATTGCCCGCGCCGATCGCCGCCATCGCGTTCCAGAACAAGGCCGTCGTCTACGCGATCCTGTTCGCAGCGTCGGCCGAAGCGATGACGACGCTCGCCGCCAACCCGCGTAGGCTCGGCGCACAGATCGGCGTCGTCGCTGTTCTGCACACATGGGGGCAGACGCTGACGCATCATCCACACGTGCATTGCGTCGTACCAGGCGGCGGTCTCTCGCCCGATGGGAAGCGCTGGGTCGCCGGGCGGCCGAACTTCCTTCTCGCCGTCAAGCCGCTCTCCCGCCTGTTCCGTCGCCTGTTCCTCGAACGCTTGCAAAAGGCCTTCGACGCGAAGGGCCTTGGCTTCTTCGGCGATCTCGCGCATTTGACGGATCCGTCAGCATTCGCCGCCTATCTAGCCGCCGCGCATCGCGTCGATTGGATCGTTTACTCCAAGAAGCCGTTTGGCGGACCTGCGCAAGTTCTCGCCTATCTCGGGCGCTACACCCATCGCGTCGCCATCGCCAACAGCCGCATCCAGGCCTGCGACGACGATCACGTCGCCTTCGCCTGGAAGGACTATCGCGACGGCGGCGCCGTCAAGACCATGTGTTTGAAGCCCGACGAGTTCATCCGGCGCTTCCTGCTCCATGCCTTACCCGACGGCTTTCATCGCATTCGCCACTTCGGATTCCTCGCCAATGGCCATCGAACGCAAAAGCTCGCCCTCTGTCGCTCGCTCCTGACCGACGAGGGCGAACCGACGACGCGCGGAAAGATAGAATCGCCAACATCCGCGCCGAGCGAAACCGTCGATCTTGATCCTCCGCCCTGTCCGGAATGCGGAGGCGTTATGCGGGTCATCGCCGACCTTCCCCGCGGCGGCCAACGGCCTCGGTCCAAGAGGCCGCCGTTTTGGTGCGACACTTCATGAGCGCGACCATGACGATCCCACTAACAATCTCGCTTCGCGTCTATCCCATCGCGCCGCCAATTGGAGGCCGTCGAAGCGATTTGCGCCCTCACGGCGTCGCGGCCTGCATCCCACAACATTGGCGTGCGCTCCCCGCGCGAGTGAACCCCGATTTGCTTCCGATCGCTCGTCAAAACCACCATGCTCGCCTCGCATGGCTGCAAGCCGAAGCGACGACAATCCAAAGCTGCCCGACACAAAACCCATAGCGCCGCCAGCGCTAACCTCCCCGCGCCTTCGTTCAATCCGGCTTCAATGAGGTCCGCTCCCGGAGCGCGCGCAATTTCGCGCCGCGGACCTCACAGAAGCCTCTAGATTCCCGAATCG
>NZ_JBEKVH010000029.1:0-31714 GCF_049514155.1 Roseiarcus sp.
TTCGGCCCCTTTGGACGCACGGCGTTACCTGTCGAACAGGCCGTGCGCGTCATCGCGGAAGCGTCGATCTTTTGGGCCGTCGTCTGAAACAGGCGCGCGAAAAGGGGCAAAGTCGAGCTCAGGGAATGGCAATATTCGATCGAATACTTGGTCGAACGCCAGTCGCACGACGAGCTCTTGGGCGTTGGCGACCTGCGCCATTATGACGAGCCCGAAAAATGCGGTCGCAGCTTGAACCAAATAGGTCTGCAAGCGAGTCGTCAATTGGGACCCCTCTACGCCAGTTGCCCCTGCCCTTCTACAGCGGAATGTTGTCGTGCTTTTTCCAGGGGTTCTCGAGCTTCTTGTTGCGCAGCATGGCGAGCACGCGCGACAGGCGGCGGCGGGTGGCGTGCGGCATGATCACTTCGTCGATGTAGCCGCGCTCGGCGGCGACGAAAGGCGAGAGGAAGCGCGCCTCGTATTCTTTCGTGCGCTCGGCGATCTTTTCGGGATCGTTCATGTCGGCGCGGAAGATGATCTCGACCGCGCCCTTGGCGCCCATCACCGCAATCTGCGCCGTCGGCCAGGCGAGGTTGATGTCGCCGCGCAGATGCTTGGAGGCCATGACGTCGTAGGCGCCGCCGAACGCCTTGCGGGTGATGACGGTGACCTTGGGCACCGTCGCTTCGGCATAGGCAAACAGCAGCTTGGCGCCGTGCTTGATGAGCCCGCCGTATTCCTGCGCCGTGCCCGGCAGGAAGCCTGGCACGTCGACGAAGGTGACGATCGGGATGTTGAAGCAGTCGCAGAAGCGCACGAAGCGCGCGCCCTTGCGGGAAGCGTCGGAATCGAGCACGCCGGCGAGCGCCAGCGGCTGATTGGCGACGATTCCGACCGTCGTGCCCTCGATGCGCGCGAAACCGGTTACGATATTCTTGGCGTGCGCTTCCTGGATCTCGAAGAAATCGCCCTCGTCGGCGATCTTCAGGATCAGCTCCTTGATGTCGTAGGGCTTGTTGGGATTGTCGGGGATCAGCGTGTCGAGCGACATGTCGATCCGGTCAGGATCGTCGAAGCTCGGCAGCTTCGGCGGCGCCTCGAGGTTGGAGGCGGGCAGGAAGTCGATGAGCCGGCGCATCTGCAGCAGCGCCTCGACATCGTTGTCATAGGCGCGATCGGCGATCGAGGAGCGCGTCGTGTGCACCTGCGCGCCGCCCAATTGCTCGGCGGTCACGGTCTCGTTGGTGACGGTCTTCACCACGTCGGGGCCGGTGACGAACATGTAGCTGGTGTCGCGCACCATGAAGATGAAGTCGGTCATCGCCGGCGAATAGACGTCGCCGCCGGCGCAGGGGCCCATGATGACCGAGATCTGCGGGATGACGCCCGAGGCGAGCACGTTGCGCTGGAACACTTCGCCGTAGCCGCCGAGCGCGGCGACGCCCTCCTGGATGCGCGCGCCACCGGCGTCGAACAGGCCGATGATCGGGGCGCGGTTCTTGACCGCCATTTCCTGGATCTTGGTGATCTTGCGCGCGTGCTCTTCGCTCAAGGACCCGCCGAAGACGGTGAAGTCCTTGGCGAAGACGAAGACGGTGCGGCCGCTGACCGTGCCCCAGCCGGTCACCACGCCGTCGCCGGGGATCTTGGTCTTCTCCATGCCGAAATCGGCGCAACGGTGCTCGACGAACATGTCGAACTCCTCGAACGAGCCCTGATCGAGCAGCAGGTCGATGCGCTCGCGCGCGGTGAGCTTGCCCTTGGCGTGCTGGGCGGCGATGCGCTGTTCGCCGCCGCCCAGGCGCGCGCGGGCGCGGCGGCGGTCCAAACGGGCGAGCATCTGTTTCAAGCGGAAGCTCCGAGTTGGCTTGACGAACGCCGCAGGCGAACGCCTCGCACGGGGCCATTCGCTGCGTGCGGACACACTCACCGCCGCATGGCCGGGACAATCCCCGGACCAAGTCCGGGGACGGCCATGACGGCGGTGTGTAGCCCTCAGCTGGCGGGCATAGCATGGGCGGCCGCGGCTCGAAATGGGCCCAGCTTGCGACGTTGGGATGAGGTTCGGCCCTGCGGAGGCGTCGCCGGCGTTGATCGGCGGCGCCCGCTCCCTATAGTCGCGCCGCCACAGGGGAAGATCGATGACCAACGAGGCCCAGGCCGCCGCTGACGTCTTCACGCTCCGTCCAATCGGCTTCGTGCGCGGCGGGCGCGCCGAACCCATCGACGACGGCTGGGACGCGGTGACGGCGACGATTGCGCTGACTCCCGAATTCGGTCCCGAAGCTCTCGCCGGGCTCGACGGTTTCTCGCACGTCGAGGTCGTCTTCCTCTTCCATCGCGTCGCCGAGAGGGCGGTCGTCACCGACGCGCGGCGCCCACGCGGGCGCGCCGATTGGCCAAAGGTCGGCATCTTCGCCCAACGCGGCAAGGATCGGCCGAACCGACTCGGCGTCACCGTCTGCAAACTGCTCGGGATCAACGGAACGACGCTCAACGTCGCCGGGCTCGACGCGATCGACGGCACGCCCATCCTCGACATCAAACCGTGCATGCGCGGGTTCCTGCCGCGCGGCGACATCCGCGAACCAGACTGGGCGCGCGAACTGATGGCGGGCTATTGGGCATAGCCCTCTCGCGCGGCGCTATATCCCCGCCAGCGTCCTGGCTGCCGCCTCGAAGTCGCGCCAGCGCGCGGCGCGGCGGGCAGCGGCCTCCACGTCCTCGCCCCACCGCGCGGTCTGGAAATCCTCGCCGACATGGGCAATGCGCCATGCCTCTCCGGCGCCGAGACGCCCGCGCGCGACCGCCAACGCGAGAACGACCGAGCCAGTCAGGCTCGTCATCACGTGCAGCGCCGCCAGCGCAAAAGGATTCTCGACCGATCGAAGCGCAGCGTCGACCGCTTGGAGAGCGTTCTCAGGCTGGCGAACATGCGCCACGCCCTGCCCGACCAGGAACTTCGCGCCGAGCGCCTGACCCGCCCAGTCGAGCACGGGATCGGATGCTTCCGCCTCCGCCGCGACGAGCGCTTCGGGCGCTTCGGCGCGATAGCACAGCAGGTCCGCCCCGGCGTAGCCGGCGATCGCGGCATGGGTTTCGGCGAGCGCGTCGGCGACGCCGTCGATCGCCGAATTGGCGAGCCTTGTCGCCGGCATCGACATCGGCTCGATCGTTTCGCCCTGCGCGGCCCATTCGGCGGCGATCAGTTCGGCGACGGCGCGGGTCGGCGCGACCAGCGGCCGCTTGCCGGGCGTGCGCGCGCCGCGGCCGTCGAGCTTCAGCGCATAACCGCCGCCCTCTGTCGCGACGACCTCGGCGCTTTTGTAGAAGCGGCGCAGCGCCGGCGGCCGCATATTCGCCTGGGCGGCGCGCATCGGATCGCCAGGCGCGTCACTCATCTGGCGGCTCACGCATCCGGCGCGTCCTCGATCGGGTCGCGCTGCGAGACGTCGAAACCGAACATGTCGAAGCTCGCCTGCATATGGGGGGGCAGCGGCGCGACCACATCGAGCGTGCCGCCGCGCGGATGCGGCAGGATCAGCCGCCGCGCCAGCAGATGCAGCTTGGGCTCGACCCCCGGCGGCACCGCGCGCAGCGGATCGTGGCGCGCCGGATCGTTCTCGGGGCGGCGATTGTATTTGGGATCGCCAATGATCGGATGGCCGATCGCCTCGCAATGGGCGCGCAACTGGTGGGTGCGGCCGGTGATCGGCCGCATCGACAGCCAGGCGAGCCGCGGCGCAACCTTGTCGACCACGGCGTAGAGCGTCAGCGAATGCTGCGCGTCGGGGTCGCCGTGACGCGCGACGCGCATGCGCTCAAGGTCGTCGCGGTTCCCTTTGGCGGCGGCGCGATCGTCGCCCATGCCGGGCCCCTTGGCGAGGAACATCGAGATGCGCCCCTGCGCCGGCTTCGGCACCCCTTCGACCAGGGCCCAGTAGATTTTCTTGGCGTTGCGCGAGCGGAAGATCGCGCCGAGCTCGGCGGCGATCTTGCGCGACTTGGCGATGAGCAGCACGCCCGAGGTGTCGCGATCGAGCCGATGCGCCAGCACCGGCCGCTCGCCCTTGCGGTCGCGCAAAGCCTCGAGCATGCCGTCGATGTGGCGTTTGGTCCCCGAGCCGCCCTGCACCGCTAGGCCATAGGGCTTGTTCAGCACCATCAGGTCGCGGTCTTCGAACAGGATCATGGCGCGGATCGCTTCGGCCTCGCGCGGATCGGGCGGCGCGCCCTGCGCCGGCGGCGCGCCCGCTTCGCCCAGCGGCGGGACGCGCACGCTCTGCCCGGCCTCGAGCCGGGTCGAGACCTCGGCCCGCTTGCCCGACACCCTCACCTCGCCCTTGCGGACGATCTTGTTGAGATGCGACTGCGAGATCTCAGGGAAGCGACGGCGGAACCAGCGGTCGAGGCGCATGCCCGCCTCGTCCTCGCCGATTGGATAATTGGCGACGCGGCCCGCGCCGGTCACGTCAAGCTCCGCATCAACGCCAGGCCCGCCCACAACGACAGCGCGCCGAGCAGCACCGAGCCGACGACATAGGCGAGCGCGGCGGCGGTCTTGCCGCTCTCGAACAGCAGGATCGTCTCCAGCGAGAAGGTCGAGAAGGTCGTGTAGCCGCCGAGCACGCCGGTGGCGAAGAACAGGCGCGTGTGCTGGGTCAATCCGCCCCCGGCGCGAAACGCCAGCCAGCCGGTCAGCAGGCCCATCGCCAATGAACCGGAAATATTGATGAAGGTGGTCGACCAGGGGAAGTCGGCGCCGAAGACGCGGCTGAGGGTGATGTTGAGGAAGTGCCGCAGCGCGCCGCCGAGGCCGGCGCCGACAAAGACGAGGAGATAGGCTTGCATGACTTCGGGGCTATAGCGCAAGGTCGCCGCCGGCGATAGACCGCAGGCGAAGAGATCGAGGACGACAACGGAGCGCCGCCATGACCTACGAACTCTATTACTGGCCCGGCATTCAGGGCCGCGGCGAGTTCGTGCGTCTCGCGCTCGAACAGGCCGGCGCGCCCTATGTCGACGTGGCGCGGGAGCGCGGTCCGGGGCGCGGCGTCGCGGCGATGACCAAGATGCTGAAGGGCGGCGGCGGCGCGCTCGCGCCCTTCGCGCCGCCGTTCCTCAAGGACGGCGAGATCGTCGTCTCGCATGCCGCCAATATCCTCGCTTATCTCGCGCCTCGGCTCGGCCTCGCGCCGCCCGGCGAGGCGCTGCGCCTCTTCGCCCACGGGCTGCAGCTCACCGTGACCGACTTCGTCGCCGAGATTCACGACACGCACCACCCGATCTCGACCGAGCTCTATTACGAAGACCAGAAGAAGGAGGCGAAGGCGCGCGCGACGGCCTTCCTCGACCACCGCCTGCCGAAATACCTCGGCTATTTCGAGCGCGCGCTGCAAAGCAATGCCGACGGCGCCGGCCATCCCGTCGGCGCCGCGCTGACCTATGTCGATCTGTCGCTGTTCCAGCTGGCGGAGGGCCTGAGCTACGCATTCCCCAACGCCATGGCGAAATTCGCGGCGAAGTATCCGGGGCTGGCGGCCCTACACGACAGCGTGAAAGCGCGGCCGAAGATCGCCGCCTATCTCGCTTCGGCGCGCCGCCTGGCCTTCAACGAGGACGGAATCTTCCGCCACTACCCGGAGCTGGACGGGAAAGCGAAGTGAGGCGAGGCGCGAACCGTGACTGCGGCCGCTCGCCTCAATAAATCCACGGCGCGAGCCGCCAGGTGCGGGCGCGATAGGCGGCGTAGGCCTCGCCGAAGCGCTCGCCGAGCAACGCCTCCTCGGCGCGCATGCGCGCGACCAGCGGAACGATCAGCAGCGCCGTCAGCAGGACGCCGATGAGCGAGCGGAAGGCGAGCGACCAGCCGAGCGTGCCGATCAGCAGCCCGAGATAGCTCGGGTTGCGGATGCGGCGGTAGAGCCCCTCGGTGACCAGTTCGTGGCCGGGCTGGATCGCCACCAGGCCGCTGAAGCGCTCGCCGAGCGCGAACACCGGCGCGATCCGCAGCGCCCCGCCGACGACGCACAACAGCACGCCGGCCCAACGCGTCCCCTCGCCGCCGACGACGAACAGGTTGAGTCGGTCGGATAGGGCCGGCGCATAGCCAAGCATCAACCCGATCAACGCGAACGCGCCCAGCACCCAACGATTTGACCGATCTTCGCGCTCGCCGGCGCTTAAGTTGCCGCGCGTGAACAGCGCCACGACGGCGAGCGCCAGAGTGACGAGCGCCAGCGCGACCAGCGGCGGATGCGACAGGAATGGCCCAAGGCCGCCCTCGCCGATGGCCGCGAGTCCGAGATAGGCGAGCGTCACGACAATGGTGAAGACAGCCATTCGCAGCGTGACTTGCATGGGAGGCCTCCGTCTCGGGAGCATAGCCCAAGTCGGCCGGCGGCGCGCCCCGTGCGCGCGGACCGCGGCCGCGTCATCGGCCGCGATCGGCCTTGGGGCGGCCGCCGGCGCCGCGAAAAGTTGTCCACAGGGGCCCCCCTTCCCTCCGCGATTCCGGAACTTGACATGAACAAAAAGAGAACATACCATGTTCTTGGTATCGCATTTTTCGGGAGGGTCGCATGACTCGGCTTATGGTCACAGCCTTGGGCGACGTCTGGGAGCTCGCCTCGCTCGCCGCCTTCGTGACGATGATTGCGATGGCGGCGCGCGCCTTCGGGGCCTGAGGCGAGTCGCCCGGCGGCCTTGTCGCCCGGGTGCGAGCCTGCCGCCCGACTTGGCGGCGGCGACGGGCGGGTCTATTCCTGCGCCGCCGGACGGTCCGCGTCCGGCTTCGCCTGGAGCGTCAGCGCCGCTTGTCGTCCCGCGTCTCCCTCATCGTCGTGGCGGCCGGTCGCGGCGCGCGGCTCGGCGCGGCGACGCCGAAACAATATCTCGCCTGCGCCGGCAAGCCGTTGATCTGCCACGCGCTCGAAGCGCTCGCCGCGGCGCGCGCCTATTGCGCGGCGACCGTCGTCATCCACCCCGACGACCGCGCGCGCTACGAATCCGCGCTCGCCTTCCTTTCGCCCGCCGCCGCGGCCGCATTCGGGTCGCCGGCGCTCGGCGGCGACAGCCGCCAGCAGAGCGTGCGCGCCGGGCTCGAGGCGCAGTGCGATGCAGCGCCCGACCTCGTCCTCATCCATGACGCCGCGCGGGTTTTTCCCTCCGCCGCGCTCATCGAACGCGCTGTCGCGGCGGCCGAGCGCTTCGGCGCCGCCGCGCCCGGCGCGCCGCTCAGCGATACGGTCAAGCAGGTCGATGGCGACGGCCGCGTCGTCGCCGCGCCAGACCGCGCGGCGTTACGCGCCGTCCAGACGCCGCAGGCGTTCCGCTTCCCGCTGATCCTCGAGGCGCATCGGCGCGCCGCCGCCGCTGGTGTCGACGGTCTGACCGACGACGCGGCCGTCGCCGCCTGGGCCGGACATGCGACCTATGTCTTCGACGGCGACCCGGCGAACGTGAAGGTGACGACCATGGACGACCTCAGCGCCGCCGAAGCGCGGCTCATCGACGCGGCGGCCGACGTACGGGTCGGCCAGGGCTTCGACGTCCACGCCTTCGCAGTCGGCGACCATGTCTGGCTCGGCGGGGTGCGCATTCCTCACGACAGGAGCCTCGCCGGCCATTCCGACGCCGACGTCTGCCTGCACGCGCTCGCCGACGCGCTCTATGGCGCGCTCGGCGACGGCGACATCGGCGCCCATTTCCCGCCCTCCGACCCGCGCTGGCGCGGCGCCGATTCGTCGATTTTCCTTAGCCACGCCGCCGACCGGGTGCGCGCGCGCGGCGGCCTCGTCGCCCATCTCGACGCGACGCTCATCTGCGAGGCGCCGAAGATCGGCCCCCACCGCGAAGCGATGCGCGCCCGCATCGCCGAGATCGGCGCCATCGCCCTCGACCGGGTGGCAGTCAAGGCGACGACGTCGGAAGGTCTGGGCTTCGCCGGCCGGCGCGAGGGGATCGCCTGCCTGGCGGCGGCGACCATCCGCCTGCCGGCGCGCTGAGACGATTGACCGCGCCGCCGAACCGAGAAATCCTTGTCTCGGCGCCGGGCTGCGCGACGTCAGTCCAAAGGGAGCGCCGATGCGATTTGCCGACCGCGCCGACGCCGGACGTCGTCTGGCGCGCGCGCTTGTGGATTACCGCAACCGCGATCCGGTCGTGCTGGCGTTGCCGCGCGGCGGCCTGCCAGTCGCCGCCGAGATCGCGTCTGCGCTCGCCGCGCCGCTCGACGTCGTGCTGGCGCGCAAGATCGGCGTTCCGTGGCAGCCCGAACTGGCGATGGGCGCGCTGGTCGAAGGCGACGAACCGATCGTCGCGCGCAACGAAGCCGTCATAAAGGCCGCCGCGATCGACGAGCGCGCGTTCGCGGCGGCGACGCAACGCGCGCGCGTCGAGCTCGAGGACGCGCGGCGGCGGCTTCTCGGCGATCGGCCGCGCGAGGCGATCGCCGGCCGCGCCGCCATACTCGTCGACGACGGCGTCGCCACCGGCGCCACAGCGCGCGCCGCGCTCCTATCGATCCGTCGTCGCGGCGCGAAAACGCTGACGCTCGCCGTTCCCGTCGCCTCGGCCGAAGCGCTAGCGGAGCTGAGGCGCGAGGTCGATGATCTCGTCTGCCTGGAAAGACCTACGCGCTTCGGCGCCGTCAGCGCCTTCTACGCCGATTTCCGCCAGGTCACTGACGAAGAAGCCGTCGCCATTCTCGCGCGCTTTTCTCCGGCCGCGCGGTGAGGCGGCGCCGCGTCGACCGATGTGCGATAATGCGGGGGCTGCTGCGAAAGGTCGGCGCGACCGGCGTCGAACCGCCGCGGCGTGAACGCGCGAGGCGCCCGCGATGCGCTGGTCCCTGACGATTGGCCGCTTCGGCGGCACGGCGGTGAAGATCCACGTCACCTTCCTGCTGCTGCTCGCCTGGATCGGCTTCAGCGCCTGGCAGCAGGGCGGGCCGGCGGCGGCGCGCGACAGCCTCGTCTTCATCATCCTCCTGTTCGTCTGCGTCGTGCTGCACGAGTTCGGCCACATCCTCGTCGCGCGGCGCTACGGCATTCAGGCGCCGGAGGTCACGCTGCTGCCGATCGGCGGCGTCGCCAGCCTGCAGTCGATGCCGGAGAAGCCGTCGCAGGAATTCGCCATCGCCATCGCCGGGCCGGCGGTCAATTTCGTCATCGCCATCGTCCTGCTGCTGCTCGTCGGTTCGTTCAATTCCGCCGATCTCGCGCGGCTCGACGATCCGCGCGTTTCGCTCGTCGCCCGCCTCGCCGACGCCAACCTGTTTCTCGCCGTCTTCAACCTCATTCCCGCCTTCCCGATGGACGGCGGCCGCGTGCTGCGAGCGCTGCTGGCGATGAAGCTCGATCGGCCGCGCGCCACCCGCATCGCCGTCTCGATCGGCCAGGCCTTCGCTTTCCTGCTCGGCTTCCTCGGCCTGTTCGGCAATCCGCTGCTGATCTTCGTCGCCATCTTCGTCTATGTCGCCGCCGCGGGCGAGGCGCAAATGACGGCGATCCACGAGTCGGCGCGCGGGCTCGCGATCGGCCAGGCGATGGAGACGCGCTTCGCCTCGCTCGCCGCCGACGCGCGCCTCGCCGACGCGGTCGACGCGCTGCTCGCCACCGCCCAGCACGAATTTCCGGTCGTCGACGCGTTCAACAAGCCGATCGGCCTCGTCACGCGCGAGGACATTTTCGCCGCGCTCAAGAACCAGGATCGCGACGCGGCGGTCGCCGGCTTCATGCGCGCGCCGATCGAGACGCTGCGCGCCGAAGCGCCGCTCGACGCCACGGTCGACAGCTTCCTTCAGCAGGAGGCGCCGGCCGTCTGCGTCGTCGACCGGGACGGCGTCCTGGTCGGCGTGCTCGGCCGCCAGAACCTCGCCGAAATGATGATGATCAAGTCAATGCGGCCCGACTGGCGGTTCGGGCGCACCCGCCCCGAGCGTTCGGCGAGCTAAGGCGCCGCCGCCGGCGCCGGTTCGGCGCGCGTCCCTGCGCGGCGCATGCTTGGCCCGCCCTCGGCCATGCGCGCCGCCTCGCGCCGCAGAATGCCCTCGGCGTCGAGGTCGCGGATCGGCCGCCCGGAATCGCGCGGCACGTCGCCGGCGAGTTGCAGCGTCAGATAGCGGCCGCAGCAGACGCGCAGGAACGACGAGAAATTGTCGATCTCGCCGTGCGCCTCGATCAGCTCCTCGTGCAGCTTGGCGAGCAGCTGCGGCACGTTCATGCCGTCGCGCCGCGCGACCTCTTCGAGTACGCGCCAATAGAAGTTTTCGAGCCGGACGCTGGTCGAATAGCCGCGCATCCGCACCGATTTGAGGCGCGTGCGCCACAGCCGCGCATCCGCGCCGATAAAGAGCCTGCACATCAGCATGTCTCCCGTCGCGCTGAAGGCCGCCGGATCGACGCCCAGACTAGCAGCGGCGGCGCGGCGAAGCCAATACGCCGCGCCGCCGCCCGAGGTCACGCAGCCTGTCGCACGCCGGCGTGGCTGATCGACGTGCCGAGTACGGCGAAGAACTGCGACAGCCAGGCCGGATGGGCCGGCCAGGCGGGCGCGCTGACGAGATTGCCGTCGGTGACGGCGCCGTCGATCGCGATGTCGGCGTAGGTTCCCCCCGCGAGTTCGACTTCCGGCCGGCAGGCGGGATAGGCCGAGCAGGTCCGCCCCTTGAGCACGTTCGCCGCGGCGAGGATCTGCGGCCCGTGGCAGATCGCGGCGACGGGCTTGTTCTGGGCGAAGAAGTGGCGGACGATTTCGATCACCCGCGCGTTGAGGCGCAGGTATTCCGGCGCCCGGCCGCCGGGAATGACCAAGGCGTCGTAGCGCGCCGGGTCGACGTCGGCGAAGCTGGCGTTGAGCGCAAAATTATGGCCGCGCTTCTCCGAATAGGTCTGCTGGCCTTCAAAATCGTGGATCGACGTCGCGATCGCGTCGCCCGCCTTCTTGTTGGGGCAGACGGCGTGGACGGTATGTCCGACCGCCAGCAGCGCCTGGAACGGCACCATCGTCTCGTAGTCTTCGCCGAAATCGCCGACGATCATCAGGATGCGCTTGCCGGTCATCGTGTTTTCTCCCTTTTGGTTGTTGTTATGCGGGTCAGTCTAGACCGCGGCCGACGCCCGCGGGTGTTAAACGGATAACGCGTCGAGCCGACGCGCCCGCGCTTTGACGACGGCGGCGAATCGTCGTCCCCTTTCCGGCAATGGCCACGACCCTGCTATCGATCCAGTCGCACGTCGTCTACGGCCACGTCGGCAACAGCGCCGTCGCGTTCCCGTTGCAGCGGCTCGGCGCCGAGGTCCTGCCGCTCAACACCGTGCAGTTCTCCAGCCACGCCGGCTATCCCGGCTGGCGCGGCCGCGCGTTCGAAGCGGCGGCGATCGAGGAATGCGTCGTCGGCCTCGAGGCGGTCGGCGCGCTCGCGCTCTGCGACGGGGTCTTGTCCGGCTATCTCGGCAAAGCCGAGGTCGGCGAAGCGATGCTCAGCGCCGTCGCCGCCGTCCGCGCCGCCAATTCCGCCGCCGCCTATTGCTGCGATCCGGTGATCGGCGACGTCGGACGCGGACTCTATGTCGAAGCGGGCGTCGCCGAATTCCTGCGCAAGCGCGCGTTGCCGGCGGCGACGATCGCGACCCCCAACGCGTTCGAACTGTCGTTCGTGACCGGCCTGCCCGTCGACGACGTCGCCGGCGCGCGGCGCGCGATCGCCGCCTTGCAGACGACCGGACCGCGCGTCGTGCTGGCGACCTCGCTGGCGCTCAACGACACGCCCGCCGACGCGCTCGACATGATCGCCGCCGAAAGCGGCGAAGCGTGGCGGCTCAGGACGCCACGGCTGCCGATCGCCGTCAACGGCGCCGGCGACCTGATCGCAGCGCTGTTCTTCCTGCATTGGCTCCGGCGCCGCTCGGCGGCTGAAGCGCTCGCCGCCGCCGCGTCGAGCGTCTACGGCATCGTCGCTGCGACGGCGGCCGCAGGCGCGCGCGAGCTCAGGCTCGTAGAAGCGCAGGACGAACTCCTCCACCCGACGCGGCGCTTCCGGCCGGAGGCGATATAGGCGTCAAAGTCCGATCGTTGGCTCTCGTGGCGAGAGGTTTGAAGGCGACCGATCAAGCCCTTTGGGATTCACGCCGAGTCGCTGGGCGTCTTCGACTTAGCCGGTGATCCACTCGATCAAAGCGCGATGGACGGCCTCAGGCTGTTCGAGTGTTGACGCATGACCACATTCCGGCGCCACGACGAGATGTGCATCCGGAATGGCCACCACCATCTCTTCGGCCAGGTCCGACGGTGTGAGAGGATCGCGGTCCCCAACAAGGACGGGCGTCGGCACGGATATGGCGGGAAGGCTGGCACGGCTGTCGATTCGCGGGATAAGCGCCTCGACCTGCCGCGCAAATCCATCGACGCCAACCGTCAGACCCATGCGTACATTGACTTCACGAATGGCCGGATCGTTCTGAGGCTTCGGGTGCAGTATCACGCTCAAGCTCTGCGATAGCAGCGCCTCGAAATCGCCCGACCGAGCTTGGGCGACCAAAGCTCGGCGCTGTATGATCTGCTCGGGCGTATCCGAGCGGGCCGACGTGTCGAGCAGCGCGCGTTTGATCACACGCTCAGGAGCCTGACGCATCATCTCTAGGCAAATTTAGCCCCCCATGGAGATTCCGACGAGGGCAAAGCGCGGCGGCGCGGCTGCGAGGATAGCGGTGGCCATCTCTGCGACTGTCTCACCCTCCGGCGTCGACGCGATGGCGACAGGCCCATAGGGCCACATGCCTGCGACTTGAGGCGCAAAGACTTCTGCCGAGCAAAGCAACCCGGGGACAAGAACGACAGGCGTGATACGTCTGCTCCGGCTCGCGTGGAGCGGCCGCGCAGACGAGCGTTAATCCGCTTTGTCGTCAGATTCTGTCAGCAGCATCATCGCACCAATTGACGGTAGGTAAGGCTGTAGCGTAAGTCGATCCGACATGCGGGAAGTCGGCCGAAATGGGCGCAAGGCGGTCGCCGCGACTGAGCGGACACTGGGCCTGCTCACCACGCGTGGCCGACAACTGGCGCAGACGCCGAACTTCAGACTTTGACCCCTATTTCCCCACGCCGTTGATCGTCGCCGCGCCGGCGAGGCAGGTGGTCTCGTCTTCCGTGCTCGTGCCGCCCGAACAGCCGATCGCGCCGATCAGCTTGCCGTCCTCGATCAACGGCACGCCGCCGGCCGAGGCGATGACGCCGTCGAGGCTCGTGACCGGGGCGCTGGGGCCGTTGCGCGTCGCCTCCTCGAACGCACGCGTCGGCCGGCGGAACGCGGCGGCCGTTCTCGCCTTGTGTTCAGCGATGACGATCGAAGCGAGCTGGGCGCCGTCCATGCGCACGAAGGCGACGAGATTCGCGCCGGAATCGACCACTGCGACATTCATCGTCCAGCCGCGCTTCACCGCCTCGGCGACCGCCGCGGCGATCGCGCTTTCCGCGCGCGCGAGGTCGATCGGCGCGCCATAGGGCGGCGGGGACGGCGGCGGGTTGGCGGCCGGCGTCGGCGCCGTCTGCGCGCCGGCCGCCCCGGCGAAGGCGATCAGAATCGCGGCGAGAATGGCAAGCTTCGGCATCGTCTCCTCCTCCTCGTCCCCATGCGCCAGCTTCGCCCGCCGCGACGGCGATTTCAATCGTCGCCGATCGGCACTACAAGCGTCGGCGGGAGGTTCCCCATGCGCCGCGCCTACTGCCTTCTCGACGTGTTCACCGAGACGCCGCTCGCCGGCAACCCGCTCGCCGTCGTGCTCGACGGCGACGGCCTCGACGACGCGCGGATGCAGGCGATCGCCCGCGAGTTCAACCTGCCCGAGACCGTATTCGTGTTCGCGCCGCGCGATTCCGTGAACACAGCGGCGCTGCGCATTTTCACGCCGGGGCGCGAATTGCCGTTCGCCGGCCATCCGACAATCGGCGCGGCGGCGCTCGTCGCTCATCTGCGGGCGCCGCAGATGCTGTCCGCCCAGGATCTGCGCCTGGTGCTGGAGGAGCAAGTCGGGGACGTCGTCTGCGTCGCCCGCCACCGCCGCGGCCAAGCGCTCGCGGCGTCTTTCACCCTGCCCCGCCTGCCGCAAGAACTCGCGCCCGCGCCGTCGGTCGAAGAGATCGCCGCCCGCCTCGGCCTCGCGCCGGCCGACATCGGCTTTGGCGATCATCGACCGGTCGTCTACAGCGCGGGGACCGACTTCGTCTTTGCGCCGCTTGCCAGCGCCGAAGCGCTGGCGCGCGCCGATCCTGACGTCGGCCGCTGGGGGGCCGACAACGGACCGGCGATCTATTGCTACACGCCCGGCGACGACGGCGTCGACTATCGCGCCCGCATGTTCGCCTCCGGCTGGGGCATTCGCGAAGACCCGGCGACCGGCTCGGCCGCCGCCGCCTTCGCCGGAATCGTCATGCGCTTCGCCCCGCCCGGCGACGGCGAGCGGACTTTGGTCATCGCCCAAGGCGTCGAGATGGGCCGGCCGAGCCGCATCGCGCTCAGTCTCGACGTCGAAAACGGCGCGCTGAGCGCGGCGACGATCGGCGGCTCGGCGGTGCTGGTCGCCGAGGGAACGATCGACCTGTGAGCGCTTCGCGCATTCTGTCGATCGACGCGCTCGACCTTGCATTCGCCGCGCGCCCATGGCCGTTCGCCGAGGCTGAAGCCGACCGCATCGCCGACCATTGGCGCGCGCGCGTCGAGAGCCAGCCGCGGCTCTACAACGGCCGCGTGCTGCTGCTTGGACGCCACGCGCTCGGCGCCGACCGGCGAGGAACGACGCTCAGGGGCGAATATTTCGAGACCGATTTCGCCGCTTTCCTCGCCTGGCGCGACTTCGGTTTTCCCGACCACACGGTCGTCAATTGTTTTTCGATGGCCGCGCTCGTCGGCGCCGACGGCGCCTTCCTGCTCGGCGAGATGGCGGCCCACACCGCCAACGCCGGCGCGACCTATTTTCCCGCCGGCACGCCCGACCCCAGCGACGTCTTCGACGGCAAGGTCGACCTTGCCGCCAGCGCGCTGCGAGAACTCCAAGAAGAGACGGGGATCGCGGCCGACGCGGTCGCCTTTGATCCGGGCTGGACCTTAGTCTACGCCCCGCCGCGCATCGCCTGTCTGAAGCTGATGCGGCTAGCCGAGACGGCCGAGACGGTCAAGGCGGGCGTCGAAGCGTTTCTCGCCGCCGATGCCGACGCCGAGCTCGCGGCGATCCGCGTCGTGCGCGGACCGGCCGACGTCGACCGCGCCCGCGCGCCGGGCTTCATCGTCGATTTTCTCGACTTCGCCTTCGCTCACAAATCGGCGGGATAGCCGTGGCGTTTGCGCGAGGCGACGATCGTCGCGCGCGCCTGCGCTTCGTGGCCGGCGGAACATTGCGCGTCGGCTTCGGCGATCTCTTTCTCGATCTGGTTGTAGACCGACTTGACGACGTGGCCCATCGACAGATCGTTGTCCATGATCGCGCGATAGCGGGCGATGTCGCCGGCGCAGCCTTCGCCGCTCGGCATCCTGAAATTATCCGGCGTCACTTCGGTCGTGGCCGGCGCGGGCGCGGCGGCCTGCGGCGCGGGGGCCGAAGCGTCGCAAGCCGCAAGCGAGAGCGCGGCCAAAGCGGTCAACAGCAGGGATCTCATCGAATCTCTCCAGCCGAACGCGTCGGCTCGCCTGAGACTGGCCAAAGCGCGGCGCGCGTCAAGTCGAAAACGCGGCGGCGGCGCCCCCTGATCGGTGCGACGATCTTGCCGGCGCGCAAATTCGATTGAAGTGGACGCGCCGTCTCGCGCGATGGGGCGCTTGGCGCCAGGCCACGCAAGGCCTTAAGGCGGCGACCGCCGCCGACGCCTCGCCAGCGGCCGGGCGCAGGCTTCAGCCCGGAGGCAGCGGCTGCGGGTTGAGGTAATGGATCCCCGACGTCGGGGCGTGCGCAAAGGCGGCGCGCCGGGCTTCGGCGGCGCCGGCGGCAAAGAGGATAAAGGCGGCGCTCAGGGCGCCGAGGATTGAGGTCAACTTCATGATCGGGCTCCTGGATTGTCGTGCGCCCACGGGGCTGCGGAAGACTTTATCGACGCCGGCGGGCCGCGATCGTGGCGGCCGGTCGGCCGGCGTGAGGGGCTGTCGCTTCTCGAACGGTCGGACGCTTGGCGCGAGCCCGCCAAAGGCCCTCGTCAACCGGCTGCGGGGCTATCACGGCGGCAGCGGCTGCGGGTTGAGGAAATGGATCCCCGGCGTCGCGGCATGGACGGCGGTGGCGTGCTTGGCGTTCGCCGCCTCGGCGGCGAAGATGATGAAGGCAGCGCTCAGCGCGCACAGGATTGAGGTCAATTTCATGATCGCGCTCCCTGGATTCGACCCGCCCATGTGGGCTGTCGATCGCTTACGGTCTGCCGCGCGATGAAGCCCGCGACCGCCGCCAGCGCCCTGAAGGTCCAGGCTGCGCTCGGCCCCGCCTATCAGGTGCTCGAATTCGACGCGAGCACCCGCACCGCCGCCGAGGCGGCCGCGGCGATCGGTTGCACGGTGGCGCAGATCGCCAAGTCGCTCGTCTTCCGCGCCGAGGCGTCGGGGCGCGCCGTGCTGGTCGTCGCCTCGGGCGTCAACCGCGTCGACGAGGCCAAGGTCGGCGCGATTCTCGGCGAGCCGATCGGCCGCGCCGACGCCGACTTCGTCCGCGCCAAAACCGGCTTCGCGATCGGCGGCGTGCCGCCGGTCGGCCATGCCGAACCTTCGCCGACGCTGATCGACGACGCGCTGTTCGCGTTCGCGGAGATCTGGGCGGCGGCCGGCACGCCCAACGCCGTGTTCAGCCTGACGCCCGCCGACCTCCTGCGCCTAACGGGTGGGATCCGGGCGTCGATCGCGCGCTGACGGCGCCAGACGACGACGGCGGCGCCGCGAAAGACTCTGTTAAGGACCGCCAGTTCAATCTCTTGGCGTCCTGAATGCGATCGGCGTTCGCCCCGGCGCGGCGCGGAGGACGCGAGAGGATTTCGCCTTGGCCGCTCGTCGATATACGCCCTCGAATCAAGCCGACTTCGCCGGCCATATCGGATTCGGCCTGCTGGTGGTGGTCACGCTGTTTTCCCTGCGTGTCGCGATCTGGCAAGCGACGAGCATTGTGCTCCATCTCATCGATCTCGCCCTGTCGACGCAACCGCTGCTGACCGCCGAACGTCTGAACGAGGGCGCCGACCAGCGCTGGAGCGTGTCGGTCCTTGTCGTCTCGCTCCCCCTGTTCCTCGGCGGGTTCGCGATTCTTGCTCATCGCCTCGAGCAGGACCTGCCGGTTGCGCGCGCCTGGATCTTGATCGCCGGTCTTGCGCTGCTGTTCCTCGACATCCTGGCGGGTTTGCTCAGCGCCGACCTCATGTCCATTCTCAACCTGACTTCCGAACTCTCCATGGACGCTGCGATGCTCAAGTTGACGGCGACCACGCTTATCCTCGGCGCCGTTCTCGGCTACGCGGGTTGGGAAATTTCAAAGGCGTGGCGGTCATGAATCGCATTCGCGTCGCTTTCGTGTTGTTCGTCGGCGCCATCGGCTGCGGCGCGATCGGCGGCGGCGCCCTGACCAACGAGCCGGACTGGGTCATCAAGGGCGAACAGGCCGACCAGCGGCGCCAAAACGACATCGCAACGATCGCCAACGGGATCAGCCTTTACGTGGCGCGCCGCAAGGAGCTGCCTTACGATCTGGCCAAGATGGTTGAGAGCCAGACGGACGGCGCAACGCAATTCGCCCTTCGCGACAGCGAGACCGACGAGCCCTACGATTACGAGCGTCTCGATTCGGGCCGCTACAAGCTGTGCGCGAATTTCGTCTTGGAAAGTTTGCCGACGCCGACCGGGTCTGACGAAGCCGGGAGCGCGCAACCGACCGATCCCTGGCGTCACCCGGCTGGTCTTTCTTGCTTCCTGTTCGACGGTCAAACGCCGACGCCGGTTTCGATTGCGCCCGCGGCGGAGGCGAAAGGCTAGCGGCGTTCAGCCAACCGCGCTCGGCGGCCTGCGCCGCGCTCGAGACGAAGCAAGAGCCTCGCGCAGCGACGCCGCGACGCGCTCGGGCGCCTCGAAACGCAAAGTCACCGGCAGCGCGCGCACGTCGGCGCGCTGATCGGCGGCGAGGCGCACGTAATCCTTCTCGGTCGTCACCAGAGTCAGCCCGCGCCGGCGCGCGACGCCGGCCAATTCGGCGATGTCGCGCGCGTCGTAGACATGGTGATCGGGAAAGCGGCGCCGCCCCGCGACGATCGCGCCGATCCCTTCGAGCGTGGCGTAGAACTTCTCCGGCCGGGCGATGCCGGCGAAGGCGAGCACCGGCCGGCCGATCAGCTCGGCGGCGACGATCGCGTCGGCTTCGAGGCGAGCGCGGAACAGCGGCTTCGCCGCGCCCGGCGCGCGCGCCGGCGACGGCCCGCCGCCGATGACGACCTCCGCGGCGACGAACGGCGCCTGGCGTTCCGGGGCTGCGCGCAGCGGCCCGGCAGGGAAGCACAGGCCGTTGCCGAAACCCGCCTCGCCGTCGATCACCGCGATGGCGTAGTCCTTGGCGAGCGCCGGGTTCTGCAATCCGTCGTCGAGCACCAGGACGCTCGCGCCGTCGGCGATCGCCTCGCGCGCCGCAGCGACGCGGTCGACGCCGACCCAGCACGGCGCGACGCGCGCCAGCAGCAGCGGCTCGTCGCCGACGGCGAGCGCGCCGTGCAGATGCGGGTCGACGCGCGTTGGCGCGGCGCGCGGAGCGCCGCCGTAGCCGCGCGACAGAAAGGCGACCCGCTCGCCGGCGCCCTGCAGCAGCCGCGCCACGGCGATCGCGGTCGGCGTCTTCCCGGCGCCGCCGACGACGTAATTGCCGACACAAATCACTGGCGCGTCGACCCGCGTTCCCGGCCGCGCCATGCGCCGCGCCGTCGCCAGCCCGTAGAGCGCGCCGAGCGGCGCCAGCGCCCGCGCGGCGAGGCCAGGGCGCGCGCGCGCCCAAAAGCGCGGGGCGATCATGCCGCCGCCGGCGGTTCGTCGGCCGGCAGCAGCGGCGCGATCGCCCGCATCACCCGATCGGCCGCGCCACCCTGCGCTTCGACCGCCTTGGCGGCGGCGCGCGCCATCGCCCGCAACCGGCCTGGATCGGCGAACAGCGAAATCAGCGTCGCCGCGAGGTCGGCGGCGTCGGTCACGGTCGCCGCGCCGCCGGCTTCGTCGAGCAACGCATAAACGTCGACAAAATTGGCGACGCGCGGCCCGTGCAGGATGGCGCAGCCGAGCTTCGCCGGCTCGATCGGGTTCTGGCCGCCTTCGCCGATGAACGACTTGCCCGCCAGGACGACGCCGGCGAGGCGGTAGAACAGCCCGAGCTCGCCGAGCGTGTCGCAAATGTAGATGTCGACGCCGCGCTCCGGCCGCTCGCCGCGCGAGCGCAAGGCGCAGGCGAAGCCAAGCCCCCTGAGCTCGTCGGCGATCGCCGCGCCGCGATCGGGATGACGCGGCGCGATCAACGTCAGCACGTCGGGAAAGACCTGGGCGACGCGACGATGCGCCTCGGCGGCGATGCGCTCTTCGCCGGCGTGCGTCGAGGCGGCGACCCAGATTTGCCGCCCGGAAACGCGGCCGGCGAGCTCAGCGAGCTCCTTCTGGTCGGCGGGCGGCGGCGCGGCGTCGTATTTCAGATTGCCGACGACGTCGACCTTCGCCGCGCCGAGCTCGGCGAGCCGCTCGGCGTCGGCGGCGCTTTGCGCCAGGCAGAGATCGACTTCGCCGAGCAGCGCGCCGATGAAGTCGGGCGCGCGGCGCCAGCGTTCGTAGGAGCGCGCACTCATTCGCGCGTTGACCATCGCCAGCGGCGCGCCGGCGCGGCGCGCTTCGAGGATCATGTTCGGCCAGATCTCGGATTCGGCGATCAGCGCCATGTCGGGCCGCCAATGGCCGAAGAAGCGGCGCATGAATCCCGGCGCGTCGAGCGGGGCGAACTGATGCATCGCGCCCGGCGGCAGCCGCTGCGCCAGCAATCGCGCCGAGGTGACGGTGCCGGTGGTGACCAGCGCGTGGCGACCGTCGCCGGCGATCCGATCGATGAGCGGCATCAGCGACAGGGCCTCGCCGACGCTGGCGCCGTGCAGCCAAACCAATTGGCCCGGTGGGCGGGCGAGGCTGGCGACGCCGCGCCGCTCGTCGACCCGCATCGGGTCTTCCTTGGCCTTGTTGAGCCTGAGCGACAGCAGCGCCCCGCTCAGCGGCGACGCAAGGCGCGTCACGAGCCGATAGGCGGAGAGCGACAACGGCAGGCTCATCGACGCCTCAAATCCGCGCCGGGATCGCGCGAGCCGACCATGGCGTAGGCGCGGGCGTGAACCGCGTCGAGCCCGTCCTCGACCGCGCGCCGCGCCGTCTCGATCGCGTCGTCGTCGGCGTCGGGCGCCACGCGGATGGGTTCGCCGATGACGATCGCGCAGCGGTTGAATGGCAGGCCGATGCTGGCGCGGTCCCAGGATCTGACGTCGATCCGGCGCCTGGCGACGACGGCGATCGGCAGGATCGGCCGCCCCGACAGACGGGCCAGCGTGACGATCCCCAGGCCGGCGACGCGCGCGACCTTGGCGACGTCGGCGGTCATCGCCACCGACGCGCCGCCTTCGAGCGCGCGCAACAGTCCGCGCAGCGCCGGCGCGCCGCCCTTGCGCTTGCCGCGGTCGGCGCGTCCGCCCGATCCCCGCACCGGGATGACGCCGAGCCGTCGCAACGCCGCCGCCTGCATGCCGCCGTCGCCGCTGCGCGAGATGAGCGCCGCCACGCGCGCGATCGCGTGGGGCCAGGCGAATGACAGCATCAGATGCTGGCCGTGCCACATGGCGCCAATCGCCGGCGTAACGTCGCGAAACGCCGCCTCGAGGTCGGCCGGCGCGCTGACGAAGCGGCTGGTGCGCTGGATGAGCCGCAGATAGCTGGCGAGCAGGAAGCCCATCGCCTCCTGCCCGTAGCGGCTCCTTGCCAAACCCTTGAACATTGTCCGATCAGGCCAGTTTGCGGTTGAGGCCCGTGGGTTCGAGGAAGCGGTGCAAGTGGACGATGAAGTAGCGCACGTGGGCGTTGTCGACCGTCGCCTGCGCCTTGCCGCGCCAGGCGCGCGCGGCGCTGTCGTAATCGGGAAAGACGCCGACAAGGTCGATCTTGGCGGGATCGCGGAATTCGTGGCTGTCGAGGTCTTTCAACTCGCCGCCCAACACCAGATGGAGCAGTTGCCGAGATTCGTGAGCCGAAGCGTCGTCTTTCGTCATATCGTCAATTCCTTAGCGGAAGCTCGTGTTGGCGACGCCACAGTCAGCGCCGCGCCGGGGCCGCCCGGGCTTCGCGCCCCACAAATCGGACAGGCGCCCGCCCGCGCTCCCAAATCTCATGCCGCCCGGTCGCCGAACGCCGCGCGCGCCGCCTTGATCACGGTCGGCGCGAGGTCGACGCCGAACGCCAGCAAGGCGCCGTGGCGCATGCTCTGTCTATTATAGTGCAGGATTTGTCCACGGGCGTCGATCAGCAGCGCGCCCGCTTCGCTCAAGATGATGTCGGCGCCGGCGACGTCCCAGTCGTTGGCGCTGGCCGAAGCGAGGCCGACGTCCAGCCCGCCGTCGGCGACCCGCACCAGGCGGAGCGCCAACGAAGGAATGCGCGGCGCGGCCGCCAGCTCGATGCGGGCCGCCTTGGCGAGCGCCCCGACCATCGATCTCGGCCCGCCGACCAGGGCGCCCTCGAGCGCCGGCCTTCTCGTCGCGTGGATTGGCGCGCCGTCGAGCCTCGCCCCGCAGCCGATCGCGGCCTGGTAGGTTTGCCCGAGGGCAGGCGCATGAACGACGCCGGCGATCGGGCGCCCGTCGTGGATGTAGGCGATCGACACCGCCCAGCGCGGATCGCCGGTCAGAAACGCCCGCGTGCCGTCGATCGGATCGACGACGAGAAGGTTCGCCATTTCGAGGCGCGACAGATCGTCGGCCGTCTCCTCGGAGAGCCAACCGTCGCCAGGAAAGGCGGCGCCGAGCCGTTCGCGCAGGTAACGATCAACCGCCAGATCCGCGGTCGTGACCGGTGAGCCGCCGTATTTGGTGTGAACCTGGGCGCTGGTCTTTCCGCCCCAGCGGAAATCGCGCAGGGCGACCTCGCCCGCCCGCCGCGCGGCGTCGGTGATTTCCTCAAGCGCCGCTAGGGCGCGGTCGCGAATGCCAGCATCTACGGGCGTGTTCAAGTCAATTTTCCGATCGCGCGTGGTTTAGCGACGCCGGCGGCGGCGCGCAACGTCAGGTCGGCGTTCGCGGCCCGGCGCTGGCCAAGGCGGCCCGTCGCGTTATAGTCGAAGCGTCCTTCCGGCGGCGGCGACGCGCACGGCGGGCGACAGGAGCAGGGAGAACGATCATGGACGCGACGGCGCAACTGGCGCCGCCCCTGGTGGGCGCGCCTATCAATCTGTGGAATTTCGCCTGGGTGGCGTTGGCTTTCGCCGTCATGGCCGCGGCGATTGTCGCCGGCAGTCTGTGGACGCTCGACTTCGTCCATGTGATGACCGGCGGCCTGTGGACCGGCATCGACCTGTTCATGGGCTTCATCGTCGGGCCGACCCTGCGCGCGGCGCCGTTCGAGGCGCGCCGCGCCATCCTCACCCGGTTGGTCCCGAAGACGCTCTTCATCATGCCGACGTTGGCGATCGTCACCGGCACGACCGGCTGGTTCCTCGCCGGCCGGGTCGGGTTTCTCGCACTGCCCTACCCGCAGTTCTATTGGGTCGTGGCGGCGCTGACGATCGTGACGATCCTCACCATCCAGGGACTCGGCTACCTGCTGCCGACCAATCTGCGCGTCTATCTCGAGCTGCGCCGGCCCAACCCCGACGGACCGAAGATCGGCGCGCTGATGAGCCGCTATTTCTATGTAGTGGCGATCCAGGGGACGCTGCAGGTGCTGATCATCGTCGTCATGGCGCGCTTCGCCACCGGAATCTGAACCTAAGCTTTGCCTGAGCCGCCTAAGGCGCTAAGAAGCGCCATGCCCAGAGCCGCCAAACCCGCGCCCTTCGCCCATCTCGGGCGGCCGTCGCAGATTCCGAGCGCGCCCGACGCCAAGACGCTCGAGCGCGCCGCCAATCCACACGCCGACACCGACTACGCCGTGCGCTTCGCCGCGCCGGAATTCACCTCGATCTGTCCGATCACCGGCCAGCCGGACTTCGCCCATCTCGTCATCGACTATGTGCCCGACCGCTGGATCGTCGAGTCGAAGTCGCTGAAGCTGCATCTCGCCAGCTTCCGCAACCACGGCGCGTTCCACGAGGATTGCACGGTGCGCATCGGCCAGGAGCTGACGGCGCTGCTCAAGCCGCGCTGGCTCAGGATCGGCGGCTATTGGTATCCGCGCGGCGGCATCCCGATCGACGTGTTCTGGCAGACCGGCCGGTTGCCCAAGGGCGTCTGGGTCCCCGACCAGGGCGTGGCGCCCTACCGCGGCCGCGGCTGACGTTGCGTCCGACGTGATTATCCACATGAGGATAGTCGGCTGACCCGACGGAATCGTCAGCTTTCTTGAGACTTTTCCACAGACCGGCGGCGCTTCGTCAGTCGGTCGTAGTCTTGCAACTCGCCGACCAGCGCCTCGAAGTCCCTGAGCGGCACCATGTTGGGGCCGTCGGAGGGGGCGTAGTCGGGGTCGGGATGGGTCTCGATGAACACGCCGGCGACGCCGACCGCGACCGCCGCCCGCGCCAGTACGGCGACGAACTCGCGCTGGCCGCCCGAGGACGCGCCCTGCCCGCCCGGCTGCTGGACCGAATGGGTGGCGTCGAAGATCACCGGCGCGCCGGTGTCGCGGGCGAGGATCGGCAGCGCGCGCATGTCGGAGACGAGCGTGTTGTAACCGAAGCTGACGCCGCGCTCGGTGACCAGCGCATTCTCTCCGCCCGCCGCCGCGATCTTGGCGACGACGTGCTTCATGTCCCACGGCGCGAGGAACTGGCCCTTCTTGACGTTGACGGCGCGCCCGGTCAGCGCCGCGGCGACGAGCAGGTCGGTCTGGCGGCACAGGAAAGCGGGGATCTGCAGCACGTCGACGACTTCGGCGGCGAGCGCGCATTGGCGGGGCTCGTGCACGTCGGTCAGCGTCGGCAGGCCGAGACTTTCGCGGATTTCGGCGAAGATCGGCAGCGCCGCCTCAAGGCCGATTCCGCGCGCGCCGGCGCCCGATGTGCGATTGGCCTTGTCGAACGAGGTCTTGAACACCAGACCGAGCTTCAGCCGCGCCGCGATCTCCTTCAGCGCCGCGGCGACCTCGAGCGCATGGGCGCGGCTTTCGAGTTGGCATGGGCCGGCGATCACGCTGAGCGGTAGATCGGCGCCAAAGCGGACGACGCCGGCGCCGGCGTCGATTTCAACGATCGCGTTAAGCGCCACGGCCGCGGCTCCGCGTCCGGCGCGCGCGCGCCTCAGCTTTTTTCGAACCCATTGTCCTATCCCATTGTTTCGGGCGCACTCATGCTCGCTTCGAAGCAACTTCTCAAGCCGACGAGGCTGCGCTATAAGAGTGGATTATAGTCATAATGGTCATTGAGACCACAATCCGAGCGCCGCCCATGCCCACGATCCGCGCCAACTGGACCGTCGCCAACGCCAAGGCCCGACTATCGGAAGTCATCGAACGGGCTCGCCGCGAGGGACCGCAAACCATCACCAAAAACGGCGTCTCGACGGCGGTCGTGGTCTCGGTGGAAGAGTGGCAAAAGAAGTCTGTCCGCTCTGGATCGCTGGCGGAATTCTTGCTCGCTTCGCCGCTTCGCGAAGCTGACGTCGACGTCTCGCGCTCGCGGGACGACGCCCGGGCGCTCGATTTGTGAACATCCTGATCGACACCAACGTCATTTCGGAAATGACCAGGCCGCGGCCTGATCCGCGCGTCGTCGCCTTCCTGCACCAGGCGGACGAAGACCGATTGTTCCTCAGCGTGGCGACTCTGGCCGAACTTAGCCACGGCGTCGCCTTGAAGAGCGACGGCCAAGCCAAGCGGGCGCTCGAGGCGTGGCTCGCCAACGATCTCGCCGAACGGTTTTCCGGCCGCGTCGTCGACATCGATCCGCCGATCGCCCACGCCTGGGGCGATCTCATGGCCTCGGCGAAGCGGCGCGGATTGGCGCTTCATGTCATGGACGGGTTTCTTGCGGCCACCGCGATGATCCGCCGCCTGACCCTCGCGACCCGCAACGTCAAGGATTTCGAGCCATTTGGCGTGCCTGTGTTCGACCCATGGAATTCATAGCGCCCGGCGGGCGCGGCCGCAGACCCATCCGCCCGCTCAGCAAAACCGCCCGTGGCGGCGAACGGCGTCGCGGATCCGCGGCGCGAAGGCCCTGAGCAGCGCGCGGTAGAGATCGTTGTTCGAGGTCGCGCGGACGTTGGTTATGCCGCAACCCGCGAGCGACAGGTCGGCGTCGACGCGGACCGTCGCCGTCTCCTCGTAAATCGTCAGGCCGTGCGCCACATGCTTGCTGCGCAGCTTCAGCAGCACCGTGACCGAGGAGCCGGCCATGTCGGCGTGCGCGACCGCCGATTCGAGCCAACTCCTGCGCTGGTTGCCGAGACAGGCGCGCTCGCACAGCTTGGCGATCTCTTGCGCCGTCTTCGGCGTCGCGGCGAGCGTCTGGGTGAGGTCGATGTCGAGCGCCGCGGCCGGGGCGGCGGCGGCGAGCGCCGCAACGAGCGCGAAGGCGGCGAGCAGCCGGCGCGACAATGAAGTCTTCATCGGCTCCTCCCGATCGAGACCGCGGCGCCGAGCTTACGACAGTTTTGTCGCCAAGGCGCAGGATACGCCGCCCGGTCGATCGCGTCGCCTATGGCAGCCTCAACCGCGGCTGCGCTGTCGGCGGCGCCGAGGCCGGGGGGCGAAGCGCCCCGCCTCTCAGCCGCGCCAGCAACGGCCCGCCGAGTTCGACCAGCAGCACACTGGAGAGGATCAGCGCGCAGCCGGCGGTCGCCGCCATACTCAACCGCTCAGCGAGCAGGATCGCGCCGGCGATCGCGGCGAACACGCTTTCGAGCGAGAGAATCAACGCCGCCTCGGCCGGCGGCGTGTAACCCTGCGCGACGATCTGCATGGTGAAGGCGACGCCGCCGGAGATGATTCCGGCGTAGAGCAGCGGAACCAGCCCGGCGAGAAAATCGCCGGCGCGCACGGGCTCGAACGCCGCCGCCGCGCCCGCCGCAAGCGCGCCGCAGATGGCGTATTCGAGAAAGGCGAGCGTGAACGGCCGCGGCCGCCGGGCGAGGAACATCGGCGTCAAGGCGATGCCGAGCGCCCAGGCGACGTCGGAGAGCAGGATGAGCCCGTCGCCGACGCTCATCGGCTGCGCCGCGCCGCCGCCGTTCGCCAGCAGCCAGGCGCCGGCGGTCGACAAAACGCAGGCGACGGCGACGATCGAACGCGGCAAGCGGCCGGTCAGCAGCCACACCGCGATCGGCGTCAGCACGACATAGCAGGCGGTGAGGAAGCCGCCGCTGGTCGCGGTCGTCGTCGCCAGCCCGATCTGCTGCAGCGCCGATCCGACGAACAGCGTCAGCGAAATCCAGATCGCGACCCGCCACGCTTTCGCGTCGAAGCGCGCCGGCGCGCGCCAGGTCTCGAAGGCCGCCAGCGGCGCCAGCACCAGCGCCGAAATCGCGAAGCGCGCGGCGACGAAGCCGAGCGGCGGCACGACGCCCTCCGCCACCCTTTGCGCGACGAAGGCGACGCCCCACAGCAGAGCGGCCGTCAGCAGCGCCGCATCGGCGCGCAACCGCGTCACAGCCCTGCTCCTAGCCCCGTGCGAGATCCGGCGGCGTCCCCTCGGCGACGAAGGCGGCGAGCGCCTCGTCGAGGGACTTCGTCTCCTGCGCGTTCGAGCCGAGGCGGCGAATCGAGACGGCGCGCTCGGCCGCCTCCTTCTTGCCGATCGCCAGCAGCGCCGGAACCTTGGCCAGCGAGTGCTCGCGCACCTTGTAGCTGATCTTCTCGTTGCGCAGGTCGGCTTCGACCCTCAGGCCCAGCTTGCGCGCTCTGGCGATGAGCTCCATCGCGTAGTCGTCGCCCTCCGAGGTGATCGTGCAGACGACGATCTGGACGGGGGCGAGCCACAGCGGCAGATGGCCGGCGTGGTTCTCGAGCAGGATGCCGATGAAGCGTTCGATCGAGCCGCAGATCGCGCGGTGGATCATCACCGGCGTCGTCTTCTCGCTGTTGGCGGCGATGTAGAAGGCGCCGAAGCGCTCCGGCAGGTTGAAATCGACCTGAGTGGTGCCGCACTGCCAGTCGCGGCCGATCGCGTCGCGCAGCACGTATTCGAACTTCGGCCCGTAGAACGCGCCCTCGCCCGGATTGATCTGGGTGGTGACGACATTGCCGTGGCGCGCCTTGATCTCGTCGAGCACGCGCCCCATCACCGCTTCGGCGTGGTCCCACATCTCGTCCGTGCCGACGCGTTTGTCGGGACGGGTCGAAAGCTTGACGACGATCTTGTCGAAACCGAAATCGGCGTACACCGACAGGATCAGCTCGTTGATCTTGTGGCACTCGGACGCGAGCTGCTCCTCGGTGCAGAAGATATGCGCGTCGTCCTGGGTGAAGGCCCGCACGCGCATGACGCCGTGCAGCGCGCCGGACGGCTCGTAGCGGTGGACGACGCCGAACTCGGCCAGGCGCAGCGGCAGCTCGCGGTAGGAGCGCAGGCCGTTCTTGAAGATCTGAATATGGCCGGGGCAGTTCATCGGCTTGATCGCGTAGATGCGCTCGTCCTCCGCTTCGGCGTCTTCGCCGGCCGGCCGGGCCATGAACATGCTCTCGCGATACCAGCCCCAATGGCCGGAGATCTCCCACAGCTTCTTGTCGAGAACCTGCGGCGCGCTGACTTCCTGATAGTCTTCGGCGAGGCGGCGGCGCATGTAGGCGATCAGGGTCTGGTAGATCGTCCAGCCCTTCGGGTGCCAGAACACCGTGCCCGGCCCCTCCTCCTGGAAATGGAACAGGTCCATCTCGCGCGCGAGCTTGCGGTGGTCGCGCTTCTCGGCTTCCTCGAGCTGCTTGAGATAGGCGTCGAGCTCTTCGCGCTTGGCGAAGGCTGAGCCGTAGATGCGCGACAGCATCGGCTTGGTCGAGTCGCCGCGCCAATAGGCGCCGGCGACCTTCATCAGCTTGAACGCGTCGCCGACCTTACCGGTCGAGGTCATGTGCGGGCCGCGGCAGAGGTCGGACCATTCGCCCTGATTGTAGAGCTTGATCTCCTGGTCGGCGGGAATGGCGTCGATCAGCTCGACCTTGAACGCCTCGCCCTTCTTCTCGAAGAAGCTCTTGGCGGCGTCGCGGCTCATCGCCGACTTCACGAAGGGACGATCACGCGCGACGATCTCGCGCATGCGCTTTTCGATCGCCGGGAAATCCTCGGGGGCGAACGGGACCGGGCGGAAGAAGTCGTAATAGAAGCCGTTCTCGATCACCGGGCCGATCGTCACCTGCGTATCCGGCCACAACGACTGCACCGCCTCGGCGAGCACGTGCGCCGCGTCGTGGCGGATGAGCTCGAGCGCGCGCGGGTCGTCGCGGCTGATGAACTCGATCTTGGCGTCGGCGTCGATCGTGTCGGCGAGATCGGTCAGGACGCCGTCGCGCGCCATCGCGACGGAGCGCTTGGCCAGAGACGGAGAAATCGATTTGGCGATGTCGAGGCCGGAAAGGCCGGGTTCGAACGTGCGGCTCGCGCCGTCGGGAAACGTAACCTGGACCATAATCGCTCCTATGGCTCACTCGCCGATACCAATCGGCGTAAGCGAATGGGGAGCGTATAGAGGCGCGGCGGGCGGAGAGCAATGCGGCCGATCGGCAGCGGGCGGGGCCGGGCGGCGTTCGTGCAAGTCCGTTGCGCGCGGAAGCGATTTCAACGGCTTGGGCGCCATTTTCGGTCCCTTTTGGGGGATGGCGGCGAGAGGAGGTCCCGACCATATGCACATTTCATTTATGTTTTATATGAAGCTTTGCGAAAGACGCCATAGCCGACTCGCAACACACGGCGCGCGCGCCGATCGCTTGCGCCTTGGGCCTGTCAGGAGGTCGACGGCGGGTCGCGTCGACCGACCGGCGCCGCGGCCTTAGCTCCACTCCCGCCCTCCTGCTGGGAGCGAACGATGCTGCGACGCGCCCGGCAGACCGCAATGATCGCCCTGGCGCGCGCCGAGGGGGTGACGCGGGGCGGATTCAGGGCTCGCGCGTCGGGGCGGCGCTGGCGCGGCGCTACATCGCCGGGGCGACGCCCGAGGCGGCCCTGACGCGCGCCGCCTGCCTCAACGACGAGGTCAAGGAGATCGCCGAGCCGGGGCCGATGCGGCTCCATCTTTGCGATAGCGCGCTCGAGCGCGCTCGAGCGCGCTCGGCTCGCCTTCGCGCGCCTCGAGGCGTTCGCGCCGCTCAGTGGCCTCATCGACGACAGCCCGCCGAAGCCAGGTCTCCCCGACGCCGCCGAGGCGGCGCGCCTCCGCGAGGAGGCGGCGCAGAACCTCGCCGCGGCGCGCAAGCTCGTCGCCGAGTGCGGCTACCACCGGCGCGACGAAGAGCTGGCCGAGCTGGAGGACGTCGCCGCCGGCCGCCGCCGCTTCGCCGATCTGCCGCCGCGGGTTTGAGGCGGTCGTCGTGGCCGCGGGCGGCGGCGGCGCGTCGAAGCCGTCGCCCGATCCGGTCTTCAGAGCAGGATGCGGTCAGGCGAAATCGTCATCGCGAGCGGCAGCGAAGCGATCCAGGCCAAGCCGCCGCCGCAATCCCCAAGTCTGGACTGCTTCGCCATCGCTCGCAATGACGGCCGAAAAGGTTCAACTCGAACGCATCGTCTCTATTGCGTCGGACAGTCCGGCACGCCGCCGTCGTAGCGATAATTGTAGCTGACGGCGCCGTTCTCGCAGGGACCCGGATGGAACTCCGCCGTCGCGCCGCCATTGGCGAAGCTGGCGAAGCGGGTGACGACCCCCGCCGATGTTCCCGACGTCCATTTGAGGCAGAGGTTGATCGTCTTCTCGCCGCCGCTGCAGGCGTTCTTGAACTGCAGCACGTGCCAGCCGCCGTTCGGGCATTCGTTGGGCGTCACGTCGGTCCAGCAATTCGGATCGGCCAGCGCCGGGCCCGCCGCCGCGATCAGCAACGCGCTCGCCGCCGCAAGCCGCAGTCGCGCTGTTGCAAGAGGTCGCTGATCACCCATGCCCCCTCCTCGCTTCCATGCTCGGCGCCCGCATCCTGAGCGCGTGGCCCTCGCCCCCGCAGGCTCGCGCGGGGGCCGCTCATTGGTAGCGTCGAAATCCGCATCGGCCAAGCGGCGCGTCGGGACGGCGTTGGCGCAGGAGGAAACCGATGACGATCTTGCAATGTCATTCCCGCGAAAGCGGGAATCCAGACTTGGCGGCCGTTGCACCCTTTGCCCCTGGATTCCCGCGTTCGCGGGAATGACAGCAGCGGCAGCGGCGTCTGCTCGCCCGCCGCCTCAAGTGTCGGCGTCGCCGATGAACGTGGCGAACCGGCCGCGCAGCCATTCCCCGACGCCCTTGACGCCGACGGCGGCGGAAGCGGCGTCGATTCCGCGGGCGAGCGCGAGCGGGCCTGAGAGCCAGCCGCTGGCGTTGCGTTCGTCGAGCCAGTCGACCATCCCGCCCGGAAACGCGAAGACGGTCAGCGCCAGCACGGCGTAGAGGACGCGCAGCCACGCCCACGGGCTGGTCGAGGAAGGCGGCTTGACGCGCGGCGCGGCCATCGGCGGCTCCCCCCTAGAACTGGAAGTAGATGAACGGCGCCGCGGTCGACGGCGCCATGACGATGATCGCATAGAGCAGAACGAAGCCGAACGCGGCGGAAGCGAGCGCGCCGCGGTTGTCGAGCACGACGCCGATCGCGGCGCGCGCGCGCGAGGGCGCGATCTGGGTCAGCGCGCCGCAGGCGATCAGCGGCAGCACCACCATCGGCATGGTCGAGGCGGCGCCGTTGTCCGTCCACACGCCGCCTAGAAATTGGCCGACCGCATCGAGCGACGGCGCGCGGAAGAACAGCCAGGTGAGACAGACGAAGTTGAACGTCAACGTCCAGTCGACGACCCGCACGATTCTGCCCTCGCCCCAGCGCGCGAAGGCGGCGCTGCGCCGCCAGGCGTGGTCGAGAACCAACGCGACGCCGTGCATCGCGCCCCAGATCAGGAAGGTCCAATTGGCGCCGTGCCACAGCCCGCCGAGCACCATCGTCAGCATCAGGTTGCGCGTCGTCGCCAGCGCGCCGTGGCGGTTGCCGCCGAGCGGAATGTAGAGATAGTCGCGCAGCCACCTTGACAGCGTCATGTGCCAGCGGCGCCAGAAGTCGCCGATGCCGAGCGCGCGATAGGGCTGGTTGAAGTTCTGCGGAAAGCGGTAGCCGAGCAGCGCCGCGACGCCGATGGCGATGTCGGTGTAGGCGGAGAAGTCGGCGTAGATCTGGATCGCGTAGGCGTAGACCGCCATGATCAGATCGAAGCGCGAGAACTGCGACGGATCGGTGAAGACGGGATCGACGAACCGCACCGCGAGGTAGTTGGCGATCACCATCTTCTTGAACAGGCCGCCGAGGATCAGCAGCATATTCTCGCCGAACGAGAAATCGCTGGCGCGGCGCGGGGAGGCAAGCTGCGGCAGGAATTCGTGGGCGCGCACGATCGGGCCGGCGACCAGGTGGGGA
>NZ_JBEKVH010000030.1:0-31272 GCF_049514155.1 Roseiarcus sp.
AATTGATCAGCGGGTAGCGATAAAAGCGGCTCGCCGGATCGAACAGCTCGGCAAGGCACGCCTCGCAGACCGCGACGTCGGCGCCGATGCGGGTCAGCGACAGGCCCGCCTCGGTCGCGCCGATGGCGAAGCCCACGCCGCCGCTGAGCGGCAGTTCGGCGACGTCGAGCGAATCGATGCGGGCGAGCGGCGGCGGCGCCAGCCGCAGGGCATGAACGAACTGATCGACGTCGAGGCCTTCGACCTCGATCAGGACGCCCTCGGCGTCATTGCGCACGAAACCGCTGAGACTGAGCCGCGCCGCGAGGCCATAGGCGTGCGGTCGGAAGCCGACGCCCTGCACCACCCCGCGCACGCGCAGGCGCAGGCGGCGCTTGCGATCCACAGCGAGGGGGCGCGGCGCCGTCATCGCTATGCCTTGGCCAGAGCGACGGCGCGCCGCGCGGCGGAAGCCTCGATCCAGGCGACGAAAGCCGCCAGGCCTTCGCCGGTCTTGGCCGAGACGACCAGCGTCTGCAGATGCGGATTGACGCGCAGCGCATTGGCGAGGCAGAGGCCGACGTCGAAATCGAGATGCGGCAGCAGGTCGGACTTGTTGAGCAGCAGCAGGTCGGCGGCGACGAACATGTCGGGATATTTGAGCGGCTTGTCCTCGCCCTCGGTCACCGACAGCACCACCACCTTGTGCGCTTCGCCGAGATCGAAGCCGGCCGGGCAGACGAGGTTGCCGACGTTCTCGATGAACAGAGCCGAGTTCGGTTCGGGATCGAGCGTCTCGATCGCGTGGCCGACCATATGGGCGTCGAGGTGGCAGCCCTTGCCGGTGTTGATCTGGATCGCCGGCGCGCCGGTGGCGCGAATGCGCTCGGCGTCGTTCGAGGTCTGCTGATCGCCTTCGATGACGCTGACGGCGAGGCGGCCTTTCAGCGCCTCGATCGTGCGGGCGAGCAGGGCCGTCTTGCCCGAGCCGGGGCTGGAGACGAAGTTCAGCGCGAACACGCCCTTGGCGGCGAGCGCGCGGCGGTTGTCACGCGCATAGGCGTCGTTCTTCGACATGACGTCGCGCTCGATCGCCACCATCCGTTCCTGGCTGACGCCCGGCGCGTGTGCGCCGGCCGCGCCTTGGCCGTAGTCGATCACGCCCTCGTCGTGATGGCGATGGCCATGATCGTGGTCATGGTCATGGGGATGATCGTGAGGATGGTCGTGATCGTGAGGATGATCATGGCCGTGAGGGCCGTGCGCGTGTGCGCCGGCCTTGTCCTTGTCAAGGACGATCTCAGCTTCGCCGCATCCGCATACGCTGCACATCAGGCGATCTCCATTTCGCGCACTTTCAGTTCGTCGCCGGCCGTCATCTGCACCCGAAAGCCGCCGCATTCAGGGCAGGCCGCGAAGCGCTCGGCGAGCGCGACGGTCTTGCCGCAGTCGGGGCACCAGCCGGCGCCCGGCAGGCGCGTGATCTCCAGCCGCGCGCCTTCGGCGAGCGTGCCGCGCGCGACCGCGGCGAAGCAGAATTCGAGCGCCTCCGGCTCGACATGGCTCAACGCGCCGACGTCGACGACGACCCGCGTCACCCGCTCGGCGCCCTCCTTGCGCGCCGCCTCGACGGCGATGTCGACAATGCTCTCGGTCAGCGACATTTCATGCAACGGTCAGCTCCTTGAGCGCAACTTCCGGCGCGGCGCGAGGGTCAAACGAACGCGCTCCGCTGCGAAACGCCCGCCGCTTCGGCCGCCGGCCAAAAGAGGAAGCGCCCGGCGCGCGTTCCGCAAACCCAAGCCAACGCGCCGGACGGGGCGACGTCCCCGCCCTCCGTCGCGCGCGACTCTAAGGCGCAGCCTTCCGCCGTCAACGCCCATCGGCCGACGCCGCTTGGCCATTGTCGCGATGTTCAATCCCGTCGCCACGCCGGAGCTCGCTTTCCTTACACGCGAACGCGCCATGCTCCCCGCCAGGCCATTTGCCATCAGAAGCGACGAAAAATCCTTGATCTCCGGCAACATCGGCCGTTGTGCGGCCTGCGCGCGAAAATCGGCCCAGCCGCCGCATGGGCGAGGCCGGGCGGTTAAGCTTAAGCCGCCGACGGGGCGGCGCGCAGCCCCGTCACGCCCGCGGCGCCACGGTCGGCGCCGCCAAGATGGCCTGCGCCGTCGCTGGCGCGTCCTCAACAGCGGCTTGCGGGACATGGATTGAATCGAGGCGCTTCAGGGGACTAGATTCGCCGCCGACATGACTGGCGACGATCCATTCGACCTACGGCGCTTCGTCGAGGCGCAGGCGCGTGTTTACGACATCGCGTTCGACGAGATCGCGAACGGACGTAAGCGCAGCCACTGGATGTGGTTCGTCTTCCCGCAACTGCGTGGGCTCGGCCGCTCGTCGACGGCGCAAATCTACGGCATCGGGTCGCTCGCCGAGGCGCGCGCCTATCTCGCCCATCCGCTGCTTGGGGTCCGCTTGCGCGAATGCGTCGAGGCGGCGCTCGAGCACAGCGGACGGTCGTTGATCGACATTTTCGGTTCGCCCGACGATCTCAAGTTTCGCTCGTCGATGACCCTGTTCGCGCGCGCCGCCGGGCCGGGCGAGCCGCTGTTCCAGGCGGCGATCGACCATCTGTGTGGCGGCCGACCCGACGCGATGACGCTGGACCTGCTTGGCGAAGGCGCGAGATGACGCCTGCTAGTCCCCCTTCCCGCACGCGGGAAGAGGGGATTCGTCGCACCCGCAAGAGAGAAAGAACGTCCGAATGACCCGTTGGCTCATCGCGCTCGCCGTCGCGCTCGCCACGCTTTCGGCCGGGGCGGCGCGCGCCGCGTCGCGACCGGCGGTCGAGGCCGAGTACGGCATGGTCGTCGCCGCCGAGCGGCGCGCGGCTGAGATCGGCGCCGACATTCTGCGCCAGGGCGGCAACGCGATCGACGCGGCGGTCGCGGTCGGTTACGCCGAGGCGGTGACCAATCCCTGCTGCGGCAACCTCGGCGGCGGCGGATTCCTTGTCGCCCATCTCGCGGCGACAAATCGCGACGTGTTCATCGACTTCCGCGAGACCGCGCCGGCGGCGGCGACGAAGACAATGTATCTCGACCCCTCCGGCGCGCCGATCGAGGGCGCGAGCCTCGACGGCTGGCGCGCCGTCGCCACGCCGGGCACGGTTCTCGGCCTCGAAGCGGCGCTCAAGGCATACGGCGCGATGAGCCGCGCCAAGGTCATGACGCCGGCGATCGCGCTGGCGCGCGACGGCTTCGTCCTCAGCCGCGCCGACGCCGACATCTTCCAGGCTTTCGCGTCACGCTTCAAAAGCGATCCCGAAGCGGCGAAGATCTTCTTGCATCCAGACGGTTCTCCGCTCGAGCCCGGCGACCGGCTGGTCCAGAGCGACCTCGCCGCGACGCTGCAGGCGATCGCCGATCAGGGCCCGGACGCCTTCTATCGTGGGTCGATCGGCCAAAGAATCGACGCCGCGATGCGCGCCAACGGCGGCATTCTCACTTCGGCCGACCTCGCCGCCTACAAGATCGGCGAGGACCAGCCGCTCGCCTGCGATTACCGCGGCTTTCGCTTCGTCTCGGCCCCGCCGCCCTCCTCCGGCGGCGCGACCTTGTGCGAGATGCTGAACATTCTCGAAGGCTACGACCTCGAACGGCTCGGCTTCCATTCGGCCGCAAGCGTCCATCTGATGGTCGAGGCGATGCGCCACGCCTACATGGACCGCAACGCCTATCTCGGCGACCCGGCGTTCGTGAATAATCCGCTCGACCGGCTGCTGAGCAAGGACTATGCGGCGCGCATCCGCGCGGCGATCCCACCCGACCGGGCGACGCCGTCGCAGCGGGTTCAGCCCGGCGTCGCGCCGCACGAGAAGAGCGAGACGACCCACTTCTCAATCATCGACCGCGACCAAAACGCGGTCGCGGTCACCTATACGATCAACGGCGGCTTCGGCGCGGGGGTGATCGCGCCGGGGACCGGCTTCTTCCTCAACGACGAGATGGACGATTTCACCATCAAGCCCGGCGTCGCCAATCTCTTCGACCTGGTGCAGGGCGAGGCCAACGCGATCGCGCCGGGCAAGCGGCCGCTGTCGTCGATGGCGCCGACGCTGGTCGAGAAGGACGGGCGGGTCGTGCTGGCGCTCGGCTCGCCGGGCGGCTCGCGCATCATCACTGCTGTGCTGGAGACGGCGCTCAACCTGATCGATTACGGCATGGCGCCGCAGGAGGCCGTCGACGCGCCGCGCTTCCACCATCAATGGCTGCCCGACGCGGTTTTCGCCGAGCCCTACGCCTTCTCGCCCGACACGCAAAAGCTGCTCGAGGCGATGGGCTACACGATCGTCGTCCAGGCGCCGTGGGGCGCGGCGGAAGTCGCGGCGACCGCGGGCGCCGCGCCGGGCGAGGCCGCGCCCGCCGCCGGCGCGCCGGATTCGGTCTTCGGCGGTCGGATGCGGCCGGGCAACCTCTATGGCGCCAACGACGACCGGCGGCCGGCCGGGGCGGCGGTGGGCGAGTAGAGGAACGACGCCAATACCTTCGACGCCCCGCCAACCCTCATCCTGAGCCGCCCTCGCGCCGGCGAGGGCAAGTCGAAGGGTGATCCAGAAGTCGGGGCGCGCCAACGCGCCCTCTGGGGTCGTCCTTCGAGACGCCTGCTTCGCAGGCTCCTCAGGACGAGGGGGCGAAGCGGCGCCGCTTGTGTTAAGGCCGGCGCATCGCCAGCTCGCCTCGGAAAACCCAGATGTTCGCCGCCACCGTCCTCACCTTGTTCCCCGAGATGTTCCCCGGCCCGCTCGGTCTCAGCCTCGCCGGCGACGCACTCTCGCGCGGCCTTTGGTCGCTCGAGGCGCGCGACATCCGCGAGCACGGGCTCGGCCGCCACCGCACGGTCGACGACACGCCGGCAGGCGGCGGGCCGGGCATGGTGATGCGCGTCGACGTGTTGGCGGCGAGCCTCGATGCGACGCTTCAGCCCGACGACCAGCGGCCGCGGCTGATTATGAGCCCGCGCGGCGCGCCGTTCACGCAGGCGCGCGCCCGCGATTGGGCGGCAGGGCCTGGGCTCGTCGTCGTCTGCCCGCGTTTCGAGGGCGTCGACGAGCGCGTCATCGAAGGGCGCGGGCTGATCGAGGTTTCGGTCGGCGACTACGTGCTGTCAGGCGGCGAGATCGCGGCGCTCGCCGTGCTCGACGCCTGCGTGCGGCTGATCCCCGGCGTGATGGGCAAGCTCGAGTCGGGCGAGCAGGAAAGTTTCGAGAGCGGGCTGCTCGAATATCCCCATTACACGCGGCCGCGCGAATGGGAGGGGCGCGCGATTCCCGACGTGCTGCTGTCGGGCGATCACGGCCGAATCGACAAATGGCGGCAAGAAGAGGCCGAGCGGATCACCCGCGAGCGGCGGCCGGATCTGTTTTGAAGTCCCCTCATCCGGCCCTTCGGGCGACATTCTCCCGCAAGCGGGAGAAGGGACTCTAGCGCGTCGGCACCGGCTTCTCGCCGCGATAGTCGTAGAATCCGCGCTGCGTCTTGCGGCCGAGCCAGCCGGCCTCGACGTATTTCACCAGCAGCGGACAGGGCCGGTACTTGGAATCGGCGAGGCCCTCGTGCAGCACCTGCATCACGCTCAGGCAGGTGTCGAGACCGATGAAATCGGCGAGCTGCAGCGGCCCCATCGGGTGGTTGGCGCCCAGCCGCATCGCGGTGTCGATCGATTCGACCGAGCCGACGCCCTCGTAGAGCGTATAGATCGCCTCGTTGATCATCGGCAGCAGGATGCGGTTGACGATGAAGGCGGGGAAATCCTCCGACATCGTCGCCGTCTTGCCGAGCTTGGCGACGAAAGCCTTGGCCGACTCGAAAGTCTCGTCGGTGGTGGCGATGCCGCGAATCAGCTCGACGAGCTGCATGCGCGGCACCGGGTTCATGAAATGGATGCCGATGAAGCGCTCGGGATGGGCGGTGACGGAAGCGAGGCGGGTGATCGAAATCGACGACGTGTTGGAGGCGACGATCGTCTCGGGCTTGAGGAAGGTGCGCAGGTTGGCGAAGATCTTGCGCTTGACGTCCTCGCTCTCCGACGCCGCCTCGATCACCAGATCGCACTGGGCGAGGTCATCGTAACCGGCGGCGACGCCGATGCGGTCGAGCGTCGCCTGGCGACCGGCTTCGTCGAGCTGACCCTTGGCGATCTGACGCGACAGGGAGCCGTTGACCGTCGCCAGCGCGGCGTGGACGCGCTCCTCGGAGACGTCGTTGAGCAGCACGTTCAATCCGGCCTGGGCGCACACCAGAGCGATGCCGGTGCCCATCTGACCGGCGCCGATGACGCCGACTTTGTCGATCGAGGTTGCCATCACACCATCCAACACCACGCCAGCCCGCGCGCAATCATAGACGAGCGTCGCGGCAGGTCCAAACCCGCCCCGCCGCTTGGGCCTCAGCGGCCGATCTTGCCGAGCTCCTCGGCCAGCTCGGGCAGAGCCGTGAACAGATCGGCGACCAGACCGTAGTCGGCGACCTGGAAGATCGGCGCCTCCTCGTCCTTGTTGATGGCGACGATCACTTTGGAGTCCTTCATCCCGGCCAGATGCTGGATCGCGCCGGAAATGCCGACTGCAATATAGAGGTCGGGCGCGACGACCTTGCCGGTCTGGCCGACTTGCCAGTCGTTGGGCGCGTAGCCGGCGTCGACGGCGGCGCGCGAGGCCCCCATCGCCGCGCCGAGCTTGTCGGCGACCGGCTCGATGTAGAGCTTGAAGTTCTCCGCCTTCTGCATCGCCCGGCCGCCGGAAATGACGATCTTGGCCGAGGCGAGCTCCGGCCGATCCGACTTGGCGAGCATTTCGCCGACGAAGCTCGACAGGCCAGGATCGCCCGCCGCCGCGACCGGTTCGATCGCCGCGCCGCCGCCCTCGCCGGTCGCCGGGAACGCCGCCGTGCGCACTGTGACGACGAGCTTGGCGTCGGTCGACTCGACCGTTTGGATCGCGTTGCCGGCGTAGATCGGCCGCTCGAAGGTCTTCGGCCCTACGACTTTGGTGATGTCGGAGAGCTGCATGACGTCGATGAGCGCCGCCGCGCGCGGCAGCGCGTTCTTGGCGAAGGCGGTCGAGGCCGCGACGATCGCGTCGTATTCGGGCGTGAGCGCGACGATGAGCGCGGCCAGCGGCTCGGCGAGACCGTGTTCGTAAGATCCGTCGTCGGCGACGCGCACCTTCCGCACCCCGGCGAGCTTCGCCGCCGCCGCCGCGGCTTCGCCGACGTTTTTGCCGGCGACGAGAATGTCGACCGGTTGACCGATCTCGGCTGCGGCGGTGAGCGCGCGGGCGACGAGGTCGCTGAGGCGGCCGTTGGCGACTTCGCCGATGAGCAAGGTCGCCATGATCAGATCACCCCCGCTTCGTCGTGCAGCTTGGCGACCAGCTCCGCCACCGACTTGACCTTGACCCCGGCCTTGCGGCCGCCCGGCTCGGCGGTCTTGACCACTTTCAGCCGCGGCGCGACGTCGACGCCGTAGTCGGCCGGCGTCTTCTCGTCGATCGGCTTCTTCTTCGCCTTCATGATGTTGGGCAGCGAGGCGTAACGCGGCTCGTTGAGCCTGAGATCGGCGGTGACGATCGCCGGCAGCTTGAGCGACACGATCTGCAGGCCGCCGTCGACCTCGCGCGTCACCGCGACCGTTCCCTCGCCGAGCTCGACCTTGGAAGCGAACGCCCCCTGCGGCCGGCCGGTCAGCGCCGCCAGCATCTGGCCGGTCTGGTTGGCGTCGTCGTCGATCGCCTGTTTGCCGAGGATGACGAGGCCGGGCTGCTCGGCGTCGAACACGCCCTTGAGGATCTTGGCCACCGCCAGCGGCTCGACGATCGCGTCGGTCTTGACCAGGATTCCGCGGTCGGCGCCCATCGCCAGGCCGGTGCGCAGCGTCTCGGCGGCCTGGGCCGGGCCGATCGAAACGACGACCACCTCGCTCGCCTTGCCCGCCTCCCTGAGCCGCAGCGCCTCTTCGACCGCGATCTCGTCGAACGGGTTCATCGACATCTTGACGTTGGCGAGATCGACTCCCGAACCGTCGGGTTTGATTCGAATTTTGACGTTGTAATCGACGACCCGTTTCACGGGGACGAGAATCTTCATGGCTGCGGCGGCCCTCCCGCGTCCTGCGCAGTCGACCTCAAAGTCGAGGCCGTCACCCCTAATCGCGCGAATCGGCCGAGTCAACGCGGCCGGAGCGCCCTTGCCGCGCAGCCAAGTGATTGGCTATATCCGTCAAAGGCGGCCGGCGGGCGCCGGCGCGGGGGTCTCGACCGCCGGGGCCCGAAGAGGGGCGCAACGGGGCGTGAGACGAGCGAGGACGGGCCGCGAGCCCAGGGCCCCGTGACGGCAACAGGGATTGGTCGATGCGCGCGCCGGGCGGACCGCGACTCTTGCTGCGACGGCTCCGCGAAGTCATGGCGGAGCCTGTCACGGCGCAGGCGCGCCTCGACCGCATCGTCGTCCTGATCGCCTCCAACATGGTCGCCGAAGTGTGCTCGCTCTACGTCGCGCGCGCCGACGGCCCGCTCGAGCTCTACGCGACCGAAGGCCTCAATCGTGAAGCGGTGCACTTGACGACGATGATGCCGGGCGAAGGCCTCGTCGGCCTGATCGCCGCCACCGCCGAGCCGCTCGCGCTTTCCGACGCGCAGAACCATCCCGCCTTCTCCTACAAGCCGGAGACCGGCGAAGAAATCTACCAGTCGTTCCTCGGCGTGCCGGTGTTGCGCGGCGGCGCGACGCTCGGCGTGCTGGTGGTGCAGAACCGCGCGCGGCGCACCTATTCCGAGGAGGAGATCGAGGCGCTGCAGACGACGGCGATGCTGCTCGCCGAAATGATCGTCTCGGGCGAGCTGCAATCGATCACCGGCCAGGGCGCGCCGATCGCTGTGCGACGACCGGAATCGCTGATCGGACAGCCGATCGCCGAGGGGCTCGGCCTCGGCCACGTCGTGCTGCACCAGCCGCGCGTCGCGGTGGCGAAGATCGTCGCCGACGACATCTCGATGGAGCTCGACCGGTTGGAGAAGGCGATCGAGGCGATGCGCGCCTCGGTCGATGCGCTGATCGACCGCAGCGACGACGGCCGCTCCGGCGAGCATCGCGAGGTGCTGGAGGCGTTCCGCATGATCGCCCACGACCGCGGCTGGCTGCGCCGCCTGCGCGAGGCGGTGGCGAGCGGCCTGACCGCCGAGGCGGCGGTCGAGCGGGTGCAGAACGACGCCCGCGCCAGGCTGCAGCGCCAGACCGACCCCTATTTGCGCGATCGCCTGCACGACCTGACCGACATCGCCAACCGCCTGCTGCACCAGCTCGCCGGCCAGAGCCTGGTGCTGCTGCCGAGCGAACTGCCGGAAAACGCGATCCTGGTCGCGCGGTCGATGAGCCCGGCGGCGCTGCTCGACTACGACCGCGCCCGGCTGCGCGGCGTCGTGCTCGAGGAAGCCGGCGCGTCGAGCCATGTCGCCATCGTCGCGCGCGCCCTGGCGATCCCCGCGGTCAGCGACGTGCCCAACATCACCGAGATCGTCGAACAGGGCGATGCGATCATCGTCGACGGCGTGACCGGCGAGGTGCAGGTGCGCCCGCAGCCCGACATCGAGGCCGCCTATTCCGAGAAGGCGCGGCTGCGCGCGCGCCGGCAGGACCAGTACCGCGCTTTACGCGACGCGCCGAGCGCCACCGCCGACGGCGTGACGATCGGCCTGCACATGAACGCCGGCCTGCTGATCGACATGCCCCATCTCGATGAAACCGGCGCGGAGTCGATCGGACTGTTCCGCACCGAGCTGCAGTTCATGCTCGCCAACAGCTTCCCGCGCATCGACGCCCAGGAGTCGATCTATCGCGCCGTGCTCGACGCGGCCGGCGGCCACGTGGTCACCTTTCGCACCCTCGACATCGGCGGCGACAAGATGCTGCCGTACATGAAGCGACTCGACGAGGCGAACCCGGCCCTCGGCTGGCGGGCGATCCGCATGGGCCTCGACCGGCCGGGCCTGCTGCGCACCCAGCTTCGGGCGATGCTGCGCGCCGCCGCCGGCCGCGAGCTCAAGGTGATGATCCCGATGGTGTCGACGGTCGCCGAGTTCCTCGCGGCGCGCGCGCTGTTCGACAAGGAGATCGCCTTCGTCAAACGCTGCGGCCGCGAACCGCCGCGCGACATCAAGCTCGGCGCCATGGTCGAGGTGCCGTCGCTGCTGTGGGAGATCGAAGAGATCGCCGAGGCCGCCGACTTCCTCTCGGTCGGCTCCAACGACCTGATGCAATACGTTTTCGCCGCCGATCGGGTCAACAAGCGGGTCGCCGGCCGCTTCGACGAGCTGTCGCCGAGCTTCCTGCGGGCGCTGAAGTCGATCGCCGACGCCGGCGCGCGGCATCGCACGCCGGTGACGTTGTGCGGCGAGATGGGCGGCCGGCCGCTCAGCGCGATGGCGCTGATCGCCCTCGGCTTCCGAAATTTATCGATGGCGGCGACGGCGATCGGCCCGGTCAAGGCGATGGTGGTTTCGCTCGACGCCGGCGCCGCCGCGCTCGAGCTCCAGGCGTTGCTCACCGACCCGGATCGCCACGGCTCGCTGCGCGCGCCGCTGCAGGCGCTCGCCGAGCGCCTCGCCGTCCGCCTCTAGCGCTTCCCCCGCGCGTCTCCCGCTTCCCTCCTTCGACGAGCCATGACCGCCACCGAGAATTTCGACATCATCCTGCGCCGCTACGAGGAGATCGGCGCCCAGCTCAGCGCCGGCGCGACCGGCGGGGGCGCCTATGCGCCGCTGTCGCGCGAGTTCGCCGAGCTCGAGCCGGTGGTCGCAGCGATCCGGGCGTGGCGCGACAAGGAAAAGGAGCGCGCCGACCTCGACGCGCTCCTCGCCGAACCGGGGCTCGATCCGGAGATGCGCAGCCTCGCCGAGGTCGATCGCGCCCGCGTCGAAGCCGACCTCGAACCGATGGCGCACGCGATCCGGCTCGCGCTGCTGCCGAAGGACGCCGCCGACGAGGGCAACGTCATTATCGAGGTGCGGGCGGGAACCGGCGGCGACGAGGCGGCGCTGTTCGCCGGCGACCTGTTCCGCATGTACGTCAAATACGCCGAGTTGAAGGGCTGGAAGGTCGAGGTTTTGTCGGCGAGCGAGGGAACCGCCGGCGGCTACAAGGAAATCGTCGCCGAGATCGCCGGCCGCGGCGCCTACGCGCGGCTGAAATACGAGAGCGGCGTCCACCGCGTCCAGCGCGTGCCGGCGACCGAAGCGCAGGGGCGCATCCACACCTCGGCGGCGACGGTCGCGGTGCTGCCGGAGGCGGAGGAGATCGATTACGTCATCAACGACGCCGACCTCAAGATCGACACCATGCGCTCGAGCGGCGCCGGCGGCCAGCATGTCAACAAGACCGAATCGGCGATCCGCATCACCCACCTGCCGACCGGAATTGTCGTCGCGGTGCAGGAGGAGCGCTCGCAGCACCGCAACCGCGCCAAGGCGATGGCGGTTTTGCGGGCGCGCATCCTCGATGGCGAGACCCAGCGCGCCAGCGATGAGCGCGCGCAGGAGCGGCGCGCCCAGGTCGGCTCGGGCGACCGCTCGCAACGGATCCGCACCTACAATTTCCCCCAGGGGCGCGTCACCGACCATCGCATCGCCCTGACGCTCTACAGCCTCGACCGGCTGATGGAGGGCGAAGGCCTCGACGCGATCATCGACGCGCTCGCCGCCGACCGGCAGGCGCGGCTGCTCGCCGAACAGGCCGAGCGATGATTGTGCGCCTGCCGCCTTTCGCGCCGGGCCAGACGATCGGCCTGCTCGGCGGCACCTTCGACCCGCCGCACGCCGGTCACCGGCTGATCTCCGAGCTCGCCTTGCGCCGCCTGCGGCTCGACCGGCTGTGGTGGCTCGTCACCCCCGGCAACCCGTTGAAGGAGACCGGCGGGCTCGCGGCGACGCGGGCGCGGGTCGCGGCGGCGCGGCGGCTGACCCGCGACCGGCGCATCGCGGTGACCGGCTTCGAGGCGGAGATCGGCTCGCGCTACACCTACCAGACGATCGCCTGGCTCAGCCGCCGCGCCCCGGGCGTGCGCTTCGTCTGGATCATGGGGGCCGACAATCTCGGCCAATTCCACCTTTGGCGGCGGTGGCGGGAGATCGCCGATCTGGCGCCGATCGTCGTCGTCGACCGGCCGGGCTCGACGCTGAGGGCGCTCGCCGGCCGCGCCGGGGGGGCGCTCGGCCGCTACCGCCGCCCGGAGGCGATGGCGGCGCGCTTCGCCCGGCTGCCGCCGCCCGCCTTGCTGTTTCTGCATGGGCCGCGCTCCGACTTGTCGTCGACCGCGCTCAGACGCGCGACCGCCGCTCCCGACGCCTTGTCTTGAAATGTCAATAGTCACGGCTCATCTTTCCCCTATGGCCGCACGCGAATCACGCGGCCGGGCCGAAAGGAAGTCGAACCTGACCTCAAAGCGCGAGACCAAGGCGCCGACGCGTCGCCGCAAAGCTCCCCCCTCCCCCGCCCCGATCCGCCCCCGGGATGACCGCCTTCCCCGCACGATCCTCGCCAGCCTGGAGAACTCCAAGGCGGAGGATGTCGTTGCGATCGACGTCGCCGGCAAGACCACTCTCGCCGATACGATGATCGTCGCCACCGGGCGGTCGAACGTGCATGTCGGCGCGATCGCCGACCATCTCGCCAAGGCGGTGCGCGCCGCCGGCTATCCGACGCCGCGCCTCGAGGGCCTGCCCAATTGCGATTGGGTGCTGCTCGACGCCGGCGACGCGATCGTCCACATCTTCCGCAGCGAAGTGCGGCAATTCTACAACCTCGAGAAGTTGTGGAGCGCCGACCGTCCGCATGAAGTCCAGCCGGCGCGGGCCGGCTGAGGCTTCGATGCGCCTGACGCTGATCGGCGTCGGCCGTCTCAAGGCCGGCCCCGAGCGCGAGCTGTTCGCCCGCTATTTCAAGCGCGCCGCCGACCTCGGCCGCGCCCAGGGGATCGCCGCGGTCGAGCTGCGCGAGATCGACGAGAGCCGCGCCCGCCGCGCCGAGGACCGGTGCGCCGAAGAAGCGCGCGCGATCCGCGCCGCCATCCCCGCCGGCGCGTGGCTGACGTTGCTCGACGAGGGCGGCGCGGCGCTGACCAGCCGCCAATGGGCGAAGGAGATCGGCCGCGCCCGCGACGGCGGGGTCGGCGCGTATGCGCTGGCGATCGGCGGCCCCGACGGCCTCGACCCCGCCCTCAAGAGGGAAGCGCGCGCCCTCGTCGCCTTCGGCGCCATGACCTGGCCGCACCAGCTTGTTCGGGCGATGGCCGCCGAGCAGCTCTATCGCGCGCTTTCCATCCTCAGCGGCCATCCCTATCATCGTGACTGATTCAAGACAGGCGGCGATGCTCCACAAGGCCCGAGCGGTCATGATCGCGGCGACAATGGCGCTCGGCGCGCTGGCGTCGGCCGATCTGCCGGCGCGCGCCCAATCGGCGCCCGCCGCCGCATCGACTCCCGTCCCCGCCGCGCCGCCGCCCGCCGCCGCCCCGAGCGACGACAAGGCCGCGCCGCAGGAGCGTCTGCGCGGGGTCGAGGACACGATCCGCGCCTCCGACGAGCAGCGCCGCAAGATCGAGGCGGACATCGAATCGCTGCGCGCCGACCGGGCCCGGCTCAACGCGGCGCTGATCGACACCACCGCCAAGGTTCAGGACGCCGAACGGCAGATCGCCGCCGCCAACCAGCGCCTCGACGGCCTCAACGCCAACGCCGACGCGCTGACCCGCTCGCTCGACAACCGCCGCGCCGTCGTCGCCGACGTGCTGGCGGTGCTGCAGCGCATGGGCCGCGACCCGCCGCCGGCGATCCTGGTCCGGCCGCAGGACATGGCCGAGGCGATTCGCGCCGCCACCCTGCTCGGCTCGATGGTCGAAGCGCTGAAGAGCGAGACTGACGCTCTGCGCGCCGATCTCGCCCAGCTCGCCGATCTGCGCGCCTCGATCGCCAAACAGCGCGACGACCTGGCGCAGCGGTCGGCCGCGCTGGCCGCCGACAAGATGCGGCTCGCCGCCCTGATCGAGGCGCGCCAGCAATCGCTGACCGAGGCCGAGCAGGCGCTCGCCGCCCAGCGCGACCGCGCCGCCCAGCTCGCCGACCAGGCGACAAATCTCAAAGATTTGATCGCCAAGATGGAATCGGCCGGCTCGGCCGACCGGGCGAACGCCGCCGACATCGCCGCCAAGGCGGCGGCCTTGCGCAACGCCGACCCGGCGCGGCTGAAGCCGGCGATCGCCTTCGCCGACGCCAGGGGTTCGCTGGTTATCCCCGTCGCCGGCTCGATCCTCAAGAGTTTCGGCGATTCCGATGGATTCGGGGGGGTCGAGAAGGGCGTGTCGATCGGCGCGCCGCCCGGCGCGACCGTCTCCTCGCCGGTCGACGGTTCGATCCTATTCGCCGGTCCCTATCGGTCCTACGGACAACTCTTGATCATCAATGCCGGACAAGGCTACTATTTTGTCTTGGCCGGCATGGATCGCATCAGCGTGGCGGTCGGCCAGTTCGTGTTGGCGGGCGAGGCCGTGGCGACCATGGGTGACGGCGCGGCCAGGACGGCAGCCGCCGCCGCCATTGGCGCAACGCAGCCGGTTCTCTATATCGAACTGAGGAAAGACGAGACGGCGGTCGATTCCGGACCGTGGTGGACCAAGTCAGACATCGAAAAGGCCCGCGGATGAGACGCAAGGTTTCCTATTTGGCGCTGGGCGTGGCGATCGGCGCCATGGCTGCAGGCATCCTTCCGCACGCGCTGCCCCAACTGACGCAGAGCGCGTTCGCCGCCGCCACCGACACCTATCGCCAGCTCAACCTGTTCGGCGACGTGTTCGAGAAGATCCGCAACGACTACGTCGAGAAGCCCGACGAGTCGAAGCTGATCGAGGCGGCGATCAACGGCATGTTGAGTTCGCTCGACCCGCACTCGAGCTACATGGACGCGAAGGCCTATCGCGACATGCAGGTGCAGACCAACGGCGAGTTCGGCGGTCTCGGCATCGAAGTGACGCAGGAGGACGGCCTGATCAAGGTCGTCAGCCCGATCGACGACACGCCGGCCTCCAAGGCGGGCGTGATGTCGGGCGACATCATCACGGCGATCGACGACGATTCGACCCAGGGCATGACGCTCGACCAGGCGGTCGACAAGATGCGCGGCCCGGTCAACTCGCCGGTGAAGCTCAAGATCACGCGCGGCGCCTCAAAAGAGGTGAAGGAATTCAAGATCGTCCGCGACGTGATCAAGGTCCAATCGGTTCGCGCCAAGGTCGACGGCGACGACATCGGCTACATCCGCATCACCCAGTTCACCGCCCAGACTGGCGACGGGTTGAAGGCGGCGATGGAGAAGCTGCACACCGACCTCGGCGACAAGCTCAAGGGCTACATTCTCGATCTGCGCAACAATCCCGGCGGGCTGCTCGACCAGTCGATCGACGTCGTCAACGCCTTCGTCGACCGTGGCGAGATCGTTTCGACTCGCGGCCGCAATCCGGACGACGCGCAGCGCTTCAACGCGCGGCCGGGCGGCGACCTCTCCGGCGGCAAGCCGATGGTGGTGCTGATCAACGGCGGCTCGGCCTCCGCCTCCGAGATCGTCGCCGGCGCGTTGCAGGACCACAAGCGCGCGACGCTGATCGGCACGCGCTCGTTCGGCAAGGGCTCGGTTCAGACGATCATGCCGCTCGGCCAGGATGGCGCGCTGCGCCTGACCACGGCGCGCTACTACACGCCGTCGGGACGTTCGATTCAGGCCAAGGGCATCGACCCCGACACGGTGATCCTCGAGGACGTTCCCCCCGACTTGCAGGGCAAGGACGACACCAAGGGCGAGGCGTCGCTCAAGGGCCACCTGAAGAACGGCGACGACGAGAAGACGGGCTCGCAGGCCTACGTGCCGGCCGACGAGAAGGACGACAAGCAGCTCGTCGCCGCGATCGACCTGCTGCACGGCGTCAAGCGCGCCGACGCAGCGGCGCCGAAGCCGGACTCGAGCGCGGCGACGCCCGCCCCGGTCAATTCCGGCGGCGACGCTCTGCCGACGCCGGCCGTCTCGCCTGTCCCCGACGCGCCGAAGTGATGCGGCGGATCATGAGCGGCGTGTCGCGCGCAACCCTCTATCTGGCCGTCGGCGTCGCCTGCGGCGCGTTCGCGGCCGCCTTCGTCGGCGGCGCCGCTTCACAGGCGACGTCGAACGCCGATGCGTCGGCCGGCGACCGCCTGGCGCTGTTTGCGCGCGCGTTCGAGACGGCGCGCGACGCCTATGTCGACGCGCCCGACGAGAACAAGATGGTCGTCGGCGCGGTCAACGGCATGCTCGCCTCGCTCGATCCGCATTCGACCTATCTCGACGCCAAGGCGCTCGGCGAATTCCAGAACACGATGAAGGGCGAGGAATTCGGCGGGCTCGGCCTCGAGGTCATGCAGGAGGGCGATCTCGTCCGCGTCGTCAGCCCGATCGACGAGACCCCGGCGGCGCGCGCCGGCCTGATGTCGGGCGACGTCATCACCGCCATCGACGACACGCCGGTCAAGGGCCTGTCGCTCAAGGAGGCGGTCGATCGGATGCGCGGGCCGGCCAAGACTTCGGTCAAGCTCACGGTTCAGCGCGACGGCGACAAGGCGCCGCGCGAGTTCACCATCGTGCGCGAAATCATCAAGGTGCTGCCGGTGCGGGCGCGGCTCGAGGGCGGCGGCGACATCGGCTACATCCGCATCACTCAGTTCAACCAAGAGACCTACGACGGCGTGCAGAAGGCGATGGCCCGCTTCCGCAGCGATCCCGGCTCGGACAAGATCAAGGGCTATGTCCTCGACCTGCGCAACAACCCCGGCGGCCTGCTCACGCAATCGATCGAGGTGGTGAACGCTTTCGTCGACCACGGCGAGATCGTCTCGACCCGCGGGCGGGCGCTCGACCAGCAGCAAGAATATTATGCGCGCTCAGGCGGCGACCTCTCGCAACACAAGCCGCTGGTCGTGCTGATCAACGGCGGTTCGGCTTCGGCCTCGGAGATTGTTTCCGGCGCGCTGCAGGACCTCAAGCGCGCGACGCTGATCGGCACGCGCTCGTTCGGCAAGGGCTCGGTGCAGACCGTGTTGCCGCTCGGCGAAGACGGAGCGCTGAAGCTGACGACGGCGCGCTACTACACGCCGTCGGGCCGCTCGATCCAGGCCAAGGGCATCGAGCCGGACATCAAGGTGCGCGAAGCCATCCCCGAGGACCTCAAGGGTAAGGTCGACAGCAAAGGCGAGGCTTCGCTCACCGGCCATCTCAAGAACGGCGACGACGAGAAGACCGGCTCCGAGGCCTATGTGCCGCCCGACCCGACCAAGGACGCGCAGCTCATCGCCGCCATCGACCTCCTGCACGGCCGCACGACCGCCAAAGCGAAGGACGCCGCCAGCGGCGACAATTGACGCCCTGCGCCCCCTCTCCCCGCCAGCGGGGAGAAGGGACGTAACGATCAGCGCGGCGCGTCGTCGTTGGCCTCGAGCACGGCGCCGGCGAGATAGAGCGAACCGGCGATCAGGATGCGCGGCGGCATCGGCCATTGGCGCGCGGCCAGGAATCTGAGCGCCGAGGCGACGCCGTCGCAGGCGGCGGCTTCGAGGCCGACGCTCTGGGCGATCGCCGCCACCTCTTCCGCCGATCGGGCGGCGTGCGCGCCGACGATCGGCACGGCGAGCGCTTCCTGGGCCAGTCCCTTGAAGTGGCGGAGGAAGCCTGCGGTGTCCTTGTTCGCCAGCGAGCCGCAGATCAGCGCCAGCGGCCGCGGCGCGTGATCTTCGAGATCGGCCATCGCCTCGGCGAGCGCGCGCCCCCCCGCTTCGTTGTGGGCGCCGTCGAGCCAGACCTCGGCCTGCGGCGGCGCGAGCGCGACCAGCGGCCCGCCGCGCAGCTTTTGCAGCCGCGCCGGCCACTCGACCTCGGCGAGCCCACGCTCGAGCGCGCGATTGGGGAAGCCCGGCTCGATCGCCCTGAGCGTCGCCGCCGCAGTTGCGAAATTGCCGAACTGATGGCGTCCAGCCAGCCGCGGCGTCGGCAGGTCGACGAGCCCCTCGGCATCCTCGTAAGCGAGCCGGCCGTGCTCGGAACGGATGAAGAAATCGCGCCCGGCGAAGCGCCGCAAAGCGCCGAGCTTCAGCGCCTCGCGCTCGATGACGGCGAGCGCGCGTTCGTCCTGCTCGGCGACGATCGCCGGCGCGCCGGGGCGCAGGATGCCCGCTTTCTCGTAGGCGATCTTCTCGACCGTCGCGCCGAGAAATTCGGTGTGGTCGATCGACACCGGCGTGATCACGGTCGCCGCCGGCCGCTCGATCACGTTGGTGGCGTCGTAGCGGCCGCCGAGCCCGACTTCGAGCAAGAGATAGTCGGCGGGCGTCTCGCTGAACAAGACGAACGCCGCGGCGGTGGTGATCTCGAACACCGAGATCGACCGGCCGGCGTTGACCGCCTCGCAGCGCGCGAGCGCGTCGCCGAGCCGCTCGTCGTCGACCAGCTCGCCGGCGAGGCGGATGCGCTCGTTGAACCGCACCAGATGCGGCGAAGTGTAGACGTGGACGCGCTTGCCCGCCGCTTCGAGCGCGGCGCGCATGAAGGCGATGGTCGAGCCCTTGCCGTTGGTCCCGGCGACGTGGACAACCGGCGGCAGGCGCCGGTGCGGCGAACCGAGATCGGCAAGCAGCCTTTCGACGCGGTCGAGCGACAGGTCGATCTTGCGCGGATGCAGAAGCGCGAATCGGTCCAGGACGGCGTCGATCGCAGTCATGCCGCTTACCGCCCGCCGCCGACGGTCAGGCCGCCGCCGGCGCGCTCTGCGACGTGGTCAACAACCGGCACAGCCGCGCCAGCGTCGCGCGCATCTGCGGCCGCGGCACCACCATGTCGACCATGCCGTGCGCCTGCAGGAACTCGGCGCGCTGGAAGCCTTCCGGCAGGCGCTCGCGCACCGTTTGCTCGATCACGCGCGCGCCCGCGAAACCGATCACGGCGCCCGGCTCGGCGATATGCACGTCGCCGAGCATGGCGTAGGAAGCGGTGACGCCGCCGGTGGTCGGATTGGTCAGCACGACGATATAGGGCAGCTTGGCGGCGCGCAGGCGCTGTACGGCGACGGTGGTGCGCGGCATCTGCATCAGCGCGAACATGCCCTCCTGCATGCGCGCGCCGCCCGAGGCGGTGAAGATGATGAACGGCGTGCGGCGCTCGACCGCTTCGCCCATGCCCTCGACGATCGCTTCGCCGGCGGCGACGCCGAGCGTGCCGCCCTGGAAGGCGAAGTCGTGCACGCCGACCGTCGTCGCCATGCCCTCGATCGCGCCGCGCGCGACGATGACCGAATCGTCAGATCCGGTCTTGGCGCGATGTTCCTTGAGCCGGTCGGCGTAACGCTTCACATCGCGGAATTTCAGCGGATCCGATAACGTCTCGGGAACCGCGAGCTCTTCATAGGCGCCGTCGTCGAACAACGTCGTCAGCCGCGCCCTCGGCTCGATCGCCATGTGGTAGCCGGACCCCGGCACCACCATCAGGTTGGCCTCGAGGTCCTTGTGAAAGACGAGCTGGCCGCTCTCCGGGCATTTGACCCACAGATTCTCCGGCGTTTCTCGGCGCAGCAGCGAGCGGATTTTCGGCGGGACGACGTTGGAGATCCAGTTCATCGGCTAGCCCCCGTCTGCTCATTCGCTTTCGCGGCGCTGTGCACGCCTGCGGCGATCGTCCGCGCCAGGCTGGCGACGGCGTCGACTGTCCTCGGCCCTGCTTTGCCGTCGACCAGAGAAGCGCGAAGCGCTTCGACCAGCGCCGAACCGACCACCACGCCGTCGGCGACGCCGGCGATCGCGGCCGCGTTCGTCGCGTCCTTGACGCCAAATCCGACCGCAACCGGCAGATGGGTATGACGCTTGATCCGCGCAACGGCGGCGCCGGTCTTGGCGGGGTCGGCCGCCGCCGCGCCGGTCACGCCGGTGATCGACACGTAGTAGACGAAACCCGAGGTGTTGGCGAGCACCGCCGGCAGGCGCTTGTCGTCGGTCGTCGGCGTCGCCAGGCGGATGAAATTGAGCCCGGCTTTCAGCGCCGGCAGGCACAGTTCCTCGTCTTCCTCCGGCGGCAGATCGACGACGATCAGGCCGTCGACGCCGGCGGCCCCGGCGTCGCGGAGGAACGCTTCGACGCCATAGACATAGATCGGGTTGTAATATCCCATCAACACGATCGGCGTGTCGGCGTCGGTCTCGCGGAATGCGCGCGCCAGCGCCAGCGTCTTGCGCAGGGTCTGGCCGCCGCGCAGCGCGCGCAGGCCCGCGGCCTGGATCGCCGGCCCGTCGGCCATCGGATCGCTGAACGGCATGCCGATTTCGATCACGTCGGCGCCGGCTTTGGGCAAAGCCCTGACGATCGCCAGCGAAGTCGCCGCGTCGGGGTCGCCGGCCATGACGAACGTGACGAGCGCGGCGCGCCCCTCGGCGCGCAATGCGGCAAAACGGCGGTCGATGCGGGTCGTCATGCGCGGCTCGTTAGCACACCGGAGCGCGAGAGGGAAATTGCCAAAGGCCTCGACATTGCGCAGCGACGACGCGATAATGCGAGGAATGTCGTCGGTCCGCTTCCGCTCGATCAGCGCACGCCGATTTCTCTTCTGCGCCGCACCGCTTCTCGCCTCCCTCGTCCTCAGCGTCGCAGCGGAGGGCGGGACGCCGCTTGTCCATGCGCCGGCTGGCCCGCGTGCGGCGCCGAACGCCGCCGCGCCGATGCGCTTCGTCAGGGTGCGCAGCGACAACGCCGCCTGCCGGCCCGATTGTCCGGAATGGATTTCCGCCGAGGGCAAGATCGTCACGGGTTCCGCCGACGCGCTCGAGCGCATGCTCAACGCCACCGGCGGCCGCCGTCTGCCGATCGTCATCAATTCGGCCGGCGGCGCGGTCGAGGACGCGATGGCGATGGGCCGCCTGATCCGCGCCAAGCGCCTGGCGGTGGTCGTCGCCCACACCACGCTTGCGCCCTGCGCGAAGGGCGCCAAGACCTGCGGCGAAGCGAAGGGCGTCGCCGACTCGCGCGGCGCCTATTGCGCCTCGGCCTGCACCTTGGCGCTCGCCGGCGGCGTCGAGCGCTACATCAGCCCGCAGTCCTACATCGGCGTCCATCAGATGACCGAGGTCATCCGGCAAACGCAGGTCATGAAGCTCTACAAGGTTCACTATCTGAAGTTCGCCGGCATCAAGCTGGAGCTGTCGCGCCATTTCGTCGGCGAGCAGAAATCGACCACTACCGCCAAACTCGTCGCCGACGATTCGGTCGACTACGACGTCGCCGACTATTTCGCCGAGATGGGCGTCGCCGATCCGGTGATGAAGCTGACGATGACGACGCCTTCCAAGTCCATCCACTGGATGAGCGCCGACGAGTTGCGCGTGTCGCGCCTGGCGACGGCGTGGGTCGACCGGGCGAATCCGATCCTCGCCGACGCGCAGCCGAGCGGGCTCGCCGGCCTCGCGATCGACGCCAAGTCGCGCTCGGCCTCGCAGTTCGCCGCTACGGCGTCGGCGCCGCTCGCCGACCCGGTGAACGGCCGCCGCGCGACGCTGGATGCGACGTTCGCCTATCGCCGTGGCGGCGCGACGATGACGACGACGCTGTCCGTGCGCGACGCCGACACCGGCGCGGTCCTCGACCTGCCTGGCGCCGGCGCCTATCTCATCCTCTACCCGCAAGGCGACCAATTCCGCACCGGCCGCCTTTCCGCCGAGGCGCCCGGGCGGCTCGCCGCATCGCTGCACAGCTTCTGCAAGCTGAGGCGGAGCGGCGGCAGCGCGATCGTCAGTTTCATCGCCGACGCCGCCGCGCCCGACGCGCCCCATCCCGCGCCCGTTGAACTGCGGCCGCTGGCCGCCGACGGCGCGGCCGCGCTGTTCGAGGAGGCGTGCCCGCCGCGGCCGATCGCATCGCGCGCCGCCGACGCGCCGCCTGCTGCTAGCGGCCCCAAATCCCAATAAGGGTCGCCTTGGCGAGCGTGTGGAAGTGCAGGTTGAAGCCGACCACTGCGGGCGTAGCGCTCGCGTCGGCGTCGAGCTTGTCGACATCGACTGCGAAGACCTGGAGGTGATAGTGGTGCGGCTTGTCGCCCTTGGGCGGGCACGGGCCGAAATAGCCCTGCGTGCCAGCGTCATTGTTTCCCTGGATCGCGCCGGCTGGGGCAAGGGTCGCCTTGGGATCGCCGGCGTTCTTGGGCAGCGACGTGACGTTGGCGGGAATGTCGAACATTGCCCAATGCCAGAAGCCGCTGCCAGTTGGCGCGTCGGGATCATAGACGCTGATGGCGAAGCTCTTGGTGCCCTTGGGCGCGCCCGACCAACTCAGCGCCGGTGAGACATTGCCGCCGGAGCAGCCGAAGCCGTTGGCGACCTGCTCGTCGGCGATCCGCGCGCCCGGCTTGATGTCCGAGCTGGTCAGAGTCAATTGCGCCGCGCTCCCGCTTGCGCCGCCGGCCAACAACATCGCTGCCGCAAAAGCCAATTTCCGCATTGCCGTAATCCTCCCTGACGTCTATCCGGCGGCTTGGGCGTCGCTCGGATGGCGGCGCATGTTGGCCAAATCGCCGCGCCGTCGCAAGCCCTGCTTTGGCTCTCAGGTTTCCGAGGCCGCGCCGGGGTCGGCGAGCCGGTGCAGGCGGTCGGCGGCGGCGAGCGCGAAGCGCAGCAGCACCGCGCGCCGCGCCGCAGGCGGAATCAGGCGCGCCGGCGGCTCGCGCAGGATCTCGCCGCCATAGGAATCGGCGACGATCAGTCCCGCCTCCTCGGGCATGATCTCGAGCGGCATGTCGGCGTCGACGGCGAAGTAGAGCCGGTCGCAATGCGCGGAATAGTCGCGCCATTTCTGGTCGGCGCGAAAATCGGCGACCGACGACTTGATCTCGACAATCAGCAGCGCGCCGTCGCCGTTGACGCCGACGACGTCGGCGCGCCGCCCGCTGGCGAGCGGCAACTCGGTGACGGTGGCGAAACCGCGCGCCCTGAGCAGCCGCCTGACGCCGCGGCGAATCGCCAGCGCCGCCTCGGACTGGCGGCCGTCGACTGGCGCTTCGAACGGCGGAGCGGCCATGTCAGCGTCCCGCCGCGTCGGCGAGGATCATCGCCGCCGCCTTTTCGGCGATCATCATCGTCGGCGCGGCGGTGTTGCCCGAAGGGATGCGCGGCATCGCCGAAGCGTCGGCGATGCGGATCCCTGCGACGCCGCGCAGCTTGAGCGAAGCGTCGACCACTGCGGTCGGATCCTCGTCGCGGCCCATCTTCGCCGTGCCGACCGGATGGAAGATCGTCGTGCCGATGTCGCCGGCGGCCTTGACCAGATCGGCGTCGCTCTCGGCCGCCGCGCCCGGCAGATGTTCCGCCGGGTGGAACGGCGCGAGCGCCGGCGCCGCGGCGATGCGGCGGACGAGCCGGATCGAATCGACCGCGACGCGCGCGTCTTCCTCGGTCGAGAGGTAGTTCGGTCGGATTTCCGGCGCGACGAGCGGATCGGGGCCGACCGCGTGGATCGAACCGCGACTCGTCGGCCTGAGGTTGCAGACGCTCAGCGTGATGGCGGGAAAGGCGTGCAAGGGCTCGCCGAAGCGGTCGAGCGACAGCGGCTGGACGTGGAACTCGAGATTGGCGGAGGCGAAATCGGGCGAGCTCCTGGCGAAGATCCCGACTTGCGACGGCGCCATCGTCATCGGCCCCCGCCGCCTGAGCGCATAGTCGAGCGCCATGCCGGCGCGGCGCAACAGCGAGCGGTATTCGACATTGAGCGTGCGCGCGCCGGATATGCGGAAGATCGTGCGCAATTGCAGATGGTCCTGCAGGTTCTCGCCGACCCCGGGCGAAGCGCAGACCAGATCGCGGCCGAGCGAGGCGACGATCTCCGGACGGCCGACGCCCGACAGTTCGAGCAATTGCGGGGTGCCGATCGCCCCGGCGGCGAGCGCAATTTCGCCGCCGGCGCGCGCCTCGCAGCCGATTCCTTCGGCGCTGTAGCGCACACCGACCGCGCGCCGGCCCTCGAAGATCAGCCGCTCGACATGTGCGCCGGTGACGACGCGCAGGTTCGGCCGGCCGAGGATCGGCTTGAGGAAGCCGCGCGCCGCGCTCCAGCGCCGTCCGCGCCGCTGGTTGACGTCGAAATAGGCGGAGCCTGCGTTGTCGCCGCGGTTGAAGTCGTCGATCTTGGCGATGCCGACCTCGGCCGCCGCGTCGCGCACCGCATCGAGGATCGGCCAGGCGACGCGCGGCCGTTCGATCCGCCATTCGCCGCCCGCGCCATGCAGCGCGTCGGCGCCGCCATGATAGTCCTCATGGCGCTTGAAGAACGGCAGCACGTCGTCCCAGCCCCAACCCTCGAGGCCGAGCTGGCGCCAGCCGTCGTAGTCGGCGGCCTGGCCGCGCATGTAGATCATGCCGTTGATGGCGGACGACCCGCCGACCACCCGACCGCGCGGATAGGCGATCGCGCGGCCGTTGAGCCCTTTTTCCGCTGCGGTCTTGAACCGCCAGTCGGCGCGCGGATTGCCGATGGCGAACAGGTAGCCGACCGGAATGTGCAGCCAGATCCAGTTGTCGCGGCCGCCCGCTTCGAGCAACAGCACGCGATGGCGCGGGTCGGCGGAGAGGCGGTTGGCGAGCACACAGCCGGCCGAGCCGGCGCCGACGACGATGAAGTCGTAGCCTTCGCTCACGGCGTCGTGGCCCAACACGCGACCGCGCGCCCCTGCTTGGCTTCGAGCGGCGGCTTTTCCTTGCGACAGCGGTCGAAGGCCAGCGGGCAACGCGGATTGAACGGACAACCCGGCGGCGGGGCCATCGGCGACGGCGGCTCGCCCTTGAGCAGGATGCGCTTGCGCTTGGCGGTCGGATCGGCGACCGGCGTCGCCGACAGCAACGCACGGGTATAGGGGTGCTGCGGCGCAGAAAAGATCGCCTCGCGCCCGCCGATCTCGACCGCATGGCCGAGATAGACGACCATCACCTCGTCGGCGATGTGATGAACGACCGACAGGTCGTGCGAGACGAAGACGTAGGCGAGGGTGAACTCCTCCTGCAGCTCGGCCAGCAGGTTGAGCACCTGGGCGCGGATCGACACGTCGAGCGCCGACACCGGCTCGTCGAGCACCAGGATCTTCGGCCTCAGCACCAGCGCGCGCGCGATGGCGATGCGCTGGCGCTGGCCGCCGGAGAACATGTGCGGATAGCGGTGGAAGAACTCCGGCCGCAGGCCGACCTTGGCCATGATCGCGCGCGCCGCCGCCTCGCGCTCGGCCGCCGATTGCTGGGTGTTGACGAGCAGCGGCTCCTCCAACGCCTTGCCGATCCGCTGGCGCGGGTTCAACGAGCCGTAGGGATTCTGGAACACCATCTGCACGTCTTGGCGCAGGCGCCGGCGGCGGGCGTGGTTGGCGTGCGCGACGTCCTCGCCTTCGATCAGCAGCGCGCCGGCGCTCGGCGGTTCGATCAGCGTCAGCAGCCGCGCCAGCGTCGATTTGCCCGAGCCGGATTCGCCGACCACCGCCAGCGTACGCCCGGCCTCGAGCGAAAACGACACGCCGTCGAGCGCATGCACGACCGCCGACGAACGGAAGGCGCCGCGCGAGACGAGGTAGTCGCGCGACAAGCCGCGCGCTTCGATGACCGCGCTCATGCGGCCGCTCCCTCGCCCGCCGGCGCCGGCCGGCCGCCGCTGAGCGGCGTGTAGCACAAGGCGCGGCCGAGCGCCGCCGGGGCGCGGCCGGGCGCGGCGCGGCGACAGGCGTCGAAGGCGAAGGCGCAGCGCGGCGCGAACAGGCAGCCTTGCGGCCGATCGAACTGTCCGGGAACGACGCCGGGGATCGCCGGCAGCCGGCGCCCGGTCGCGCGCTCGGGCAAGGCGGCGAGCAGCGCGGCGGTGTAGGGGTGGCGCGGATCGGCGAACAACGCGTCGGTCGTATTCTCCTCGACCTGCTGGCCGGCGTATTGGACGATGACGCGATCGGCGGTCTCGGCGACGACGCCCATGTCGTGGGTGATCAGCACCAGCGCCATGCCGTTGCGCTGCTTGAGCGACAGCAGCAGATCGAGGATCTGCGCCTGGATCGTCACGTCGAGCGCCGTCGTCGGCTCGTCGGCGATGAGCAGCTTAGGCCGGCAGGCGAGCGCCATCGCGATCATCACCCTTTGGCTCATGCCGCCCGAAAGCTGGTGCGGGAAAGCGCGCGCGCGGCGCGCCGGATCGGGGATGCCGACCTCGGCGAGCAGTTCGACGACGCGCTTGGCGCGGGCGCGGCGGTCGAGATCGAGATGGGCCTTCAGCGCCTCGTTGACCTGGAAGCCGACGGTGAAGCAGGGGTTCAACGACGACATCGGTTCCTGGAAGATCATCGCCAGATCCTTGCCGGCGATGCGGCGGCGCTGGGCCGGCGTCATCGTGGTCAGATCGGCGCCGTCGAACGTCATGCGCTCGGCGGTCACTCTGGCGGTGAACGGCAGCAGGCCCATCACCGCCAGCATCGCCACCGACTTGCCCGAACCGGATTCGCCGACGATCGCCAGCACGCCGTCGCGATCGACGGTGATGTCGAGACCGTCGACGGCGACGAAGTCGCCGTGGCGGGTGGCGAAGGCGACGGTGAGATTGCGGACTTCGAGCAGCGCCATTGCTAGCTCCGCCGCATTCTGGGATCGAGCGCGTCGCGCAGCCCGTCGCCGGTCAGGTTGATCGCGACGACGGCGACGAGGATCGCCAGGCCGGGCAGCGCGACGATCCACGGGTCGGAGCGGATGAACTCGCGCGAGTCGGCGAGCATCGTGCCCCATTCCGGCGTCGGCGCCTGGGCGCCGAGGCCGAGGAAGCCGAGGCCCGCCGCTTCGAGAATGGCGTCGGAGACGCCGAGCGCCGCCTGGACGATCAGCGGCGCGAGACAATTGGGCAGCACGGTCGCGACCATCATGCGCAGCGGACCGACGCCGGCGACGCGGGCGGCGGTGACATAGTCCTTGGTCAGCTCTCCGAGCGCGGAAGCGCGCACCAGTCTGACGTAGCGCGGCAGATAGACGATCGTCACCGCGACGATGGTGTTGGCGAGACTCGGGCCGAGCACGGCGACGACCAGAATCGCCATCACCAGGCTCGGCACCGCCATGATCAGATCCATGACGCGGGTAATGACGACGTCGACCAGCGACCCCACCGAAGCGGCCAGCAGGCCGAGGACGACGCCGACCACGAACGACACGCTCATCACCGACAGGCCGATGAACAGCGACACGCGCGCGCCGTAGATCAGCCGCGACAACGTGTCGTGCCCGTCGCCGTCGGTGCCGAGCGCGTAGCGCCACGTGCCGCCCGCGTCCCAGATCGGCGGCGCGCGCACGGCGTCGCGAAACTGCTCGATCGGCGAATGCGGCGCGAGAAAGTCGGCGAAGATCGCGATCAGCGCGATCGCCGAAATGACGACGAGGCCGAACACCGCGCCGCGGTTCTCGCGGAAGGCGGCCCAGAACGCGGCGATGGGCGTCGGCTGGGCGAGAACCTCGGCCGCTTCTTCGCTCGACAGGGCGGGGACGGCGACGTCAGCGGCCATGGCGGATCCTCGGATTGATCGCGCCATAGATGAGGTCGACGACGAGGTTGACGCCGATCACCACGGTCGAAACCAGCATCACCCCGCCCTGCAACGCCGGGTAATCGCGCCGGCTGATCGATTCGATCAGCCAGTGGCCGACCCCGGGCCAGGAAAAGATCGTCTCGGTCAGCACCGCGCCGGCGAGCAGGCTCGAAACCGAAAGCCCGATGACGGTGACGACCGGCAGCAACGCGTTGCGCAAGGCGTGGACGCCGATGACCCGGAACGGCGACAGGCCCTTGGCCCTCGCAGTGCGTACGTAATCCTCGGACAGCACCTCCAGCATCGACGAGCGCGTCATGCGGGCGATCACGCCGAGCGGCACGGTGCCGAGCACGATCGCCGGCAGGATCAGGTGGCGGACCGCATCGAGGAATGCGCCCGACTGGCCGGACAACAGCGAGTCGATCAGCATGAAGCCGGTCGGCTGATCGAAGTAATAGTTGATAAGATCGATGCGGCCCGCCACCGGCAGCAACTCGAGCTTCACCGAGACGAACATGATCAGCAGCAGGCCCCACCAGAAGATCGGCATCGAGTAGCCGAACAGCGAGACGGTCATCAGCCCCTGGTCGAACAGGCTGCCGCGCTTGACCGCGGCGACCGCGCCAGCCGGAACGCCAATGGCGATCGCGAACAGCATCGCGCACAGCGACAATTCGATCGTCGCCGGGAACAGGGTGAGGAACTCGGTCAGCACTTTTTGCTGGGTCGACAGCGAAACGCCGAAATCGCCGTGCAGCAGCCGCCAGCAATAGTCGAGAAACTGTTGCCAGACCGGCAGATCGAGGCCGAGTTGGTGGCGGAAATAGACCAGCCGTTCGGGCGAAATGCCGTGCTCGCCGACCCGCACCTCGACCGGATCCCCCGGCACCAGGCGGATCGCCGCGAAGGTGACGAACATCAACGCGATGAACGTCGGAACGGTCAGCGTGAGGCGACGGAGGAAATAAACGAGCATTGGCGCGTTGGCGAGGTCGGGGCCCGACCGCCGAAGCGGACGGGCCCCCTCCCCTGCTTATTTGACGTCGACGCCGTTGAACGCGTGCGTGCCGATCGGGCTCTGCTTGTAGCCCACGACGTTGGCGCGCGTCGCTTCGTAAACGATCGAATGGGCGATCAGCAGCTCTGGCTCGTCGTCGTGCTCGATCTCCTGCATGCGGGCGTAGAGCTTGGCGCGTTCCGCCTGGTCGGGGAGCGTGCGCGCCTTGGCGAGCAGGCTGTCGAACTCAGCGTTGCACCACTTCGGGATATTGTTGCCGGCCGGCTTGCCGTCCGGGCAACCGAGCAGGAAGAAGAAGTTGTCCGGATCGCCGTTGTCGCCCGTCCAACCCATCTGCCCCGTGTCGTCCTCGGCGTTCTGCAGCCGCTTGCGATATTCGCCCCACTCGAAGGTGACGAGCTTGGCGTTGACGCCGATCTTGGCGAGGTCGGCCTGCATCATCTCGCCGATGCGCTTGCCGTTCGGGTTGTAGGGGCGTTGCACCGGTTGATACCACAGGTCGATGTCGAGCGGCGTCTTGACGCCGGCGGCGGCGAGCATCGCCTTGGCCTTTTCGGGGTCGTACGGGGTGTCGGCGATCTTGTCGTCCTGCGACCACATCGTCGGCGGGATCAGCGTCTTGGCCTTCACGCCGGCGCCGAGATAGACGTCCTTGATGATCGCGTCGCGATCGATCGCCATCGACAAAGCCTGCCGCACTTCCTTCTTGTCGAACGGCGGCCTGGTGTTGTTGAACGCCCAATAGGCGATGTTGAGGCCCGGCGCGTGAATGACCTTCAGCGACGCGTCCTTCTCCATTTCCGCAATGTCGGCCGGCCGCGGATAGCCGTTGACGTGGCATTCGCCCGCCTTCAGCTTGGCGTAGCGCGCGGTCGCGTCAGGGGTGATGGCGAAGACGAGATCGTCGACCAGCGCCTTCTCGCCGAAGTAGTCGGGGTTCTTCTTGTAGCGGATCACCGAATCCTTCTGATAGGCGACGAACGCGAACGCGCCGGTGCCGACCGGCGCCTGGTCGAACTGCTCCGGCGTGCCCTTCTTCAGCAGGAAGTCGGCGTATTCGGCCGAGCCGATCGACATGAATTCCATCGCGAAATTGGCGAGGATGGCGACGTTCGGCTCCTTCAGCTTGACGACGACGGTGTAGTCGTCGGTCTTGGCGACCGAATCCAGCAGCGTCGGCATGTCCATATCGCTGAAATAGTCGTACTTGCCGCCCGACACATTGTGGTAGGGACTGTCGTCCTTCCACTGCCGATTGATCGAGAACAGCACGTCGTCGGCATTGAAGTCGCGCGTCGGGGTGAAGTCCTTGTACGAGCCGAACTTGACGCCCTTGCGCAGATGGAAGGTGATCGTCTTGCCGCCGTCGGCGATATCCCAGCTCTCGGCCAGTCCGGGCACGACCTCAGTGGAGCCGCGCCTGAATTCGGTCAATTGGTCGTAGACCGGAATCGCCGCATCGAAGCTGGTGCCGGTGGTGTTGATCGCCGGGGTGAAGTTCTCCGGGCTGCCTTCCGAGCAATAGACGAGAGTCTTGGCCGACGCGGCGGGGGCGCCGGCCAGCAAGGCCGCCAGCCCAAGGCTGGCGAAGACGAGAGATTTCATCGAAGCTCCCCTAGAACAACGCCTCCGGGCCCGCGCGCTCTGCGCGGCTCCCCCGGAGGCGGCTGGGCGCCATCTAGGCCCGTTTTCGGCCATGACGCAATGGGCGCGGACGAGCGGCGGCGGCGGCGCAGGGCCGCCTAGAGCCGGTCGATCCGCCCGCGCGCCTCGAGCGCGGCGATGACGCGGTCGGCGAGCGCCTCGGCCGACGAGATCGACGCATCGAGCGTCAATTCGGCCGCCTCGGGGGCCTCGTAGGGTTGGTCGACGCCGGTGAAATTCTTGATTTCGCCCGCCAGCGCCCGCTTGTAGAGCCCCTTGGGATCGCGGGCGATCGCCGTCTCCAGCGGCGTCGAGACGTAGATCTCGACGAATTCGTCGGGCGCGGCGATCTCGCGCGCCAGCTTCCGCTCGGCGCGGAACGGCGAGATGAAGGACGTCAGCACGATCAGCCCGACGTCGGTCATCAACCGCGCGACTTCGGCGATGCGGCGAATGTTTTCGACCCGATCCGCGGTGGTGAAGCCGAGGTCCTTGTTGAGGCCATGGCGAACGTTGTCGCCGTCGAGCAAGGCGGTGTGGACGCCGCGCGCCATCAGCTTGCTCTCGACCAGATTGGCGATCGTCGACTTGCCGGCGCCCGAGAGGCCGGTGAACCACAGGATCGCCGGTCGCTGGTGCTTGATCGCCGCGTGCGCCTCGCGCGAGACGGCGAGGCCCTGGCGGTGGATGTTGGTGGCGCGGCGCAGGCCGTGGGCGATCATCCCCGCCGCCGCCGTTTCGTTGGTGGCGCGGTCGATCAGGATGAAGGCTCCGGTCTCGCGGTTCTCCGCATAAGGATCGTAGGCGACCGGCGCGGTAAGCGCGAGATTGGCGAAGCCGACCTCGTTGAGCGCCAGCGTCTTGGCGGCGAGCTTGTCGAAATTGTCGACGTCGATGCGGTGCTTGAGCTCGGTCACCGAGGCCGGGACGGTGCGCGCGCC
>NZ_JBEKVH010000031.1:0-30675 GCF_049514155.1 Roseiarcus sp.
CCTTGACCTCCGCCTCGCCCTTCTGGACCCCGTCCCGCCACGCCGACCGGCGGCCGCGCCTGGCGGCGCGGGCGCGTCTTGCCGCCCTCATCCGCAGCCATTTCGCGACCGAAAGCTTCCTCGAGGTCGAGCCCGCGGCGCTGCAGGCCTCGCCGGGCGCCGAGGCGCACCTGCACGCGTTCGCGACGACGATGATCGGCCCGGACGGCGTCCCCCGGCCCGCCTATCTCCACACCTCGCCGGAATTTGCGATGAAGAAGCTGCTGGCGGCGGGCGAGCGGCGGATCTTCGCGCTGTCGCGGGTGTTCCGCAATCGCGAGCGCGGCGCGCTGCACGCGCCGGAATTCACCATGTTCGAATGGTATCGCGCCGAGGCGCCGCTGGAGGCGCTGATGGCGGACTGCGCGACGGCCCTGCGGCTGGCCGCGGAAGCGGCGGGGACGCGCATCTTACGCTGGCGCGGCCGCGAGGCCGACCCTTTCGCCGCGGCGGAGCGGTTGACGGTCGGCGACGCCTTCCGCCTCCATGCCGCAATCGACCTCTTCGCCTCGCTGCCGGCCGACGGCCGCGGCGCGCCCGACCGCGACCGGCTCGCCCGCCAGGCGGCCGACATCGGCGTGCGCGTCAGCGCCGACGACTCATGGTCGGACGTGTTCAGCCGCATCCTCTCCGACCGCATCGAGCCGCGGCTCGGCCTCGGCCGGCCGACTTTCCTCACCGACTATCCGGTCTCGCAGGCGGCGCTGGCGCGGGTCTCGCCCAGCGACCCGCGCGTCGCCGAGCGCTTCGAGCTTTACGCCTGCGGCGTCGAGCTCGCCAACGCCTTCGGCGAACTGACCGATCCGGTGGAGCAGCGTCGCCGCTTCGAGGAGGAGATGGCGGTCAAGCGGCGCGTCTACGGCGAGGTCTATCCGATCGACGAGGATTTTCTCGCCGCGCTGGCGATCATGCCGGCGGCGAGCGGCGCCGCGCTCGGCTTCGACCGGCTGGTCATGCTCGCCTGCGGCGCCGAGCGCATCGACGACGTGCAATGGACGCCGGTGTTCGATCCCGGGGCGGCGCGATGAACGACGCGACGCGCCTCATCGCCAAAGCGCGACGCGCGCTCAACGAGACCTACGGCTTCGCCGACTTCCGCCCCGGCCAGGAGGAAATCCTCGCCGCCACCTTCGCCGGCGAGGATGTGCTGGCGGTGATGCCGACCGGCGCCGGCAAGTCGCTGTGTTACCAATTACCGGCGCTGGCGCGCGGCGGCCTGACGCTGGTCGTCTCGCCGCTGATCGCGCTGATGCGCGACCAGGTCGCCCAGCTCGATGCGCTCGGCATATCCGCCGCGGCGCTCAATTCCGCCTCCGAGCCCGACGAGCGCCGCCGCGTCGCCGCGGGCCTGCGCGATCGCTCGCTGCGATTGCTCTATGTCGCGCCCGAACGGCTGCTGCGCGACGACACGCTCGAAACGCTGAGAGGCGCGGTCGATCTGCTCGCCATCGACGAAGCCCATTGCGTCTCGCAATGGGGCCACGACTTCCGACCCGAATATCTGCGCCTGCGCGAGGCGTCGGCGGCGTTGGGCGATCCGCAAATCCTCGCGGTGACGGCGACCGCCGACGCGCCGACGCGCGCCGACATCGCCCAGCGGCTGTTCGCCAGGACGCCGCGCGTGTTCCTGCGCTCGTTCGACCGGCCCAACATCTTTCTCGCCATGCGCCCCAAGGCCAACGCGACGCGGCAGTTGATCGAGCGGCTCGACGCGCACCCGAGCGAAAGCGGGATCGTCTATTGCGCCTCGCGCCGGCGCGCCGACGAACTGGCGCGCGAATTCTCCGAGCGCGGACGCCAGGCGCTGCCCTATCACGCCGGCCTCGACAATGTCGTGCGGTCGCGCAACCAGGACATCTTCCTGCAGGAGGACGGCGTCGTCATCTGCGCGACGATCGCCTTCGGCATGGGGATCGACAAGCCCGACGTGCGCTTCGTCCTCCACGCCGACATGCCGTCGTCGATCGAGTCCTATTACCAGGAGATCGGCCGCGCCGGCCGCGACGGACTGCCGGCCGAGGCTTTCGCGCTCTACAGCGCCGGCGACATCGAGCTGCGTCGCCGCCAGATCGCCGAGGGCGGCGCGCCCGACGCGCGCAAGCGGATCGAGACCGCCAAGCTCGACGCGCTGGTCGCCTTGTGCGAGACGGCGCGTTGCCGCCGGCAGACGCTGCTCGCCGCGTTCGGCGAGGACTCGGCGCCCTGCGGCCATTGCGACGTCTGCCAGGGCGCGGTGCGGCTGATCGACGGCAGCCTCGAGGCGCAGAAGGCGCTCTCCGCCGTGCTGCGCACGTCCGGGCGGTTCTTCTTCGGCCATCTCGCCAACATCCTGTCGGGCAAGAAAAGCGAAGCGATCGAGCGCCACGGCCACGACCAGCTCAAGACCTTCGGCGTCGGCGCCGACCGCGCGCCGGCCGAGTGGCGCGGCGTCTTGCGGCAACTGTTGTCGGCGCGGCTGATCGAGCGCGACGGCGCCGATCGCGACCGGCTCGTCGTCACCGAGGACGGGCGCAAGGTGCTGAAAGGCGAGGCGCCGTTCGCCCTGCGCGAGGACGTCGTCGCCAAGAAGGCGCGACGCGACAAGCGCGCGGCGGCGCACGCGGCGCCGGGCGACGCCGACGCCGAGCTGCTGGCGGCGCTGAAAGCGCTGCGCGGCGCGCTCGCCAAGGCGCAGAAGCAGCCGGCTTATGTCGTCTTCCCCGACCGCAGCCTGATCGAGATGGCGGCGACGAAACCTGCGAGCCTCAATGAACTCGGGCGCGTCCACGGCGTCGGCGCGGCGAAACTCGCGCGCTATGGCTCCGCCTTCCTCGCCGTGATCCGTGAGCGCGTCCATGCCTGAGCTGCCCGAAGTCGAGACCGTGCGCCGGGGCCTCGCGCCGACGATGGTCGGCGCGCGCTTCGCCGCGGTCGAGGCGCGGCGCGGCGATCTGCGCGCGCCGTTCCCGCCGCGCTTCGCCGAGCGGCTGAAGGGGCGGCGGGTCGTGTCGCTGACGCGGCGCGCGAAGTATCTGCTCGCCGCGCTCGACAACGGCGAGACCTTGGTCATGCATCTCGGCATGTCGGGCTCGTTCCGGATCGAGCGCGGCGAGGCGGCCGTCGTTCCGCGGCTCCATCACGAGCGGCCGAAGCTCTCCGCCCATGATCACGTCGTCTTCGACTTCGACAACGGCGCGCGCGTCGTCTTCAACGATCCGCGCCGCTTCGGCGCGATGGACCTGGTCAAGAGCGAAGGCATCGCCGAGCGGCCGCCGTTCGCCGAAATCGGCGTCGAACCGTTGTCGGCGGAATTCGACGCCGCCAAGCTCGCGGCGCTGTTCGCCGGCGCGCGGGCGCCGATCAAGACCGCGCTCTTGGACCAGAAGCGCATCGCGGGCCTCGGCAACATCTACGTCTGCGAAGCGCTGCACCGCGCCCGCGTCAGCCCGACCCGCCCGGCGGGGATCCTCGCCGACGCCAAGGGCAAGCCGACCGCCGCCGCGCGAGCGTTGGCGCCGGCGATCCGCGCCGTGCTCGAGGCGGCGATCGAAGCCGGCGGCTCGACGTTGCGCGACCACCGCCAGCCCGACGGCGAACTCGGCTATTTCCAGCATTCCTTCGCCGTCTACGACCGCGAAGGCGCCCCCTGCCCGCGCCGCAGTTGCCACGGCACGATCGCGCGCGTCGTCCAGGGCGGACGATCGACGTTCTATTGTCCGGCGTGCCAGAAGTGAGGGGGCGCCCATCATTCGCCGCGACGCCCGCGGACAGTTGGCGCCCCGCTCGCCGTCGGTTCGGCGCAACTGCTCATTGAATGCTTGGCAGCGATCGTGCGCGAGAGGAATTCGATGTCAAGGACGGCCGAAGGCCGCCGCCGAAGGCGGTGCGCTTCGCGCATCCTTGACATCGAATTCCTCTCGCGCTCCGCTCCGCCAAGCAAACAATGAGCGAGTCTATTCTTCGGCAACGAGCCTGCGTCGACCAGGAGCGTTTGGCGCTTGCAGGCTCAATTTGGAGGCTACTTTGACCATCGACACCCCCTTCAATCCCGGCAGTTGCGCGGTCGTCACCGGCGGCGCGTCGGGTATCGGCCTGGCGGCGGCGAAGCGCTTCGCGGCGATGGGGCTCAACGTCGTCATCGCCGATCTGCCGGGCGCAACGCTCGAAAACGCGGCGCGCGACGTCGCCGCCGCTTCATCGACCGGCGCGAAAGCCGTGCTCGCCGCGCCGACCGACGTCAGCAAACTCGGCGAGGTCGAGGCGCTCGAACGCGCGGCGACTTCGAAATTCGGCCCCGTCGCGGTGCTGATGAACAACGCTGGCGCCGGCCCGGCGAGTTCGACGCTCGGCGACTGGGAAGGGTGGCGGCGCATTATCGAGGTCAATCTGTGGGGCGTCATCCACGGCGCCAAGACGTTCGCGCCCGGCATGATCGCCAGCGGGCGCCCGGCGGTGATCGTCAACACCGGCTTCAAGCAGGGCGTCACCACGCCGCCGGGCAATCCCGCCTACAATGTGTCGAAGGCGGGCGTGAAGGTGTTCACCGAGGCGTTGCAGCACGAGCTTCGAAACGTCGCGGGATGCAAGGTGACGGCCCATTTGCTGATCCCGGGTTTCGTCTTCACCGCGATGACCGCGGGCGCGCGAACCGAGAAGCCGACCGGCGCCTGGACGCCCGAGCAGACGGTCGACTTCATGATCGGTGAGCTTCGCGCCGGGACGTTCTACATCCTCTGCCCCGACAACGAGGTCAGCCGCGCGCTTGACGAGCGCCGCATGGCCTGGGCGATCGGCGACGTCATCGACAACCGCCCGCCGCTGTCGCGCTGGCATCCCGATTACGCCGACGCCTTCAAGAAGAGCGTCGCCGATCTCTGACGACCGCTCGCCGTCAAGCCCGGCCATGACGCATTCTGGAAGTCACCGCCGCGCGACGATGAACAGCCGCGGATAGGGCAACAGCACTTTGCCGTCGGCGCGCGGGGCGTAGGATTCTTCGATCGCCTCGCGGTAGCGCGACAGAAACGCCTCGCGCTCGGTTTCGTCGAGCGGGTCGAGGAACGGCCGGAGGCCCGAGCCGGCGAACCAGTCGACGACGCCCGCGACGCCGTCGAGCGCATGGACGTAGGTCGTCGTCCACACCTCGACCTTCGCCCCGGCGGCGGCGAGCCATTCGTAGTAATCCTCGAAGGCGGCGATCACCGGCTGGGCGTGGACGATCGGCGCGAGGCGGCGCGCCCACGACCCTTCGGCGGCGACGAGCCGCATCGCTGCATGCGACGCCTCGTGCAGGGTGATCGGCATCTGCACGGCGAGAAGGCCGCCTGCGGCGACGAAGCCGAACAGCCGCGGCAGCAGCGCCTCGTGATCGGGCAGGAACTGCAGCGCGGCGTTGGCGAAGACGAGATCGAGCGGCGCGTCGGGCGACCAGGTCGCAATGTCCTGCCTGACGAAGCGCGCGGCGGGAACGCGTTCGCGCGCGTGCGCGAGCATCGCTTCCGACGTGTCGAGGCCGACAATGGCCGCCTCGGCGAAGCGGGCGACGAGCAGCTCGGCGCTGTTGCCGGGGCCGCAGCCGAGATCGGCGACGCGGCGCGCCGTCGTCAGCGCAACGCCGGCGAGCAGATCGCGCGCCGCGCGCGTCCGCTCGGCGACGAACTTCATGTAGAGGGCGGGGTTCCAGTCGCCGGCGGCCCCGCGCGGCCTGACGGTCATGCGACCGGCACGAAATGATTGACGGACGTCAGCGACGCGAGCCCGTCTTTGCCGACGCGGCGCGGCGCGGCCGCAGGAAGCCACGCGGCGACGTCCGACATTGATGATCGCTCCCCGCTCAACCTGACACCCCTCAGTGGAATGGTGATCTGATACAGTCTATCGAATTAATCGTCAATCTCTCGGCGACACGCCTTGCCGCCGCGATCATTGGCCGCTCCCCCTTGCAGGTCGATGGCGGGCGCTCTCCTGGTTTCCCTTGTGGCGTTTGCGCCGCGATCCAGTTATTGCAGCATTTCAACCGGTTGCGGACGTCGCCGCAAAACCCCTGGTTCGTGTAAATGACTCTGGCCGTTCTGCTACAACGGGGCGCCGATTGTTTCCGATCCCGCAGCGCCGCGGCGGCGTGTCGCGATCGCGACGGTCGCCAGGGCGCAACCGCGCCGTGAGCGAGAGCGCCGAAGCCGCGGCGACGCAAGCGACGAGCCGGCGATGGGCTGGTCGCCGCCAGCTGCAGTTGAACGTCGTCGCCGTCTGCGGAGGGATCGCCCTGTGGGGAGCCGCAGTCTCGTTCAGCAGGGTCGGTCTGCCCAGCCCGGCGCAGGTTCTGGCGCGGGCGATCGAACTCATCCGCTCGGGTCAGCTCTTCGCCGATCTCGTCGCCAGCCTCTCGCGCGTCCTGGCGGGATTCGCCCTCGGCGTGACGCTCGCGATTCCGGTCGGTTTCCTGATGGGATGGTATCCGACCGCGCGCGGCCTGATCGAACCCTTCGTGCAGTTCTTCCGCATGATCCCGCCGCTGGCGGTGATTCCGCTGGCGATCGTGACGATGGGCATCGGCGAGACGCCCAAGGTGTTCGTGATCTTTCTCGCCGTCTTCCTCTCCAGCGTCATCGCGACCTTTCAAGGCGTGATCAGCGTCGACAAGACCCTGATCAACGCCGCCCGCGTGCTGGGCGCGAAGGACGGAACGATCTTTCGCCGGGTGATCATACCGGCTTCGACGCCGTTCATCCTGGTCGGCATGCGGATCGGTCTGGGTTCGGCCTGGGCGACCGTCGTCGCCGCGGAGCTGATCGCGGCCCAATCGGGTCTCGGCTTCCGTATGCAGCAGGCCGAGCTCTACTACGACCTCGCGACCATCTTCGTCAGTCTGATCACCATCGGAATCCTCGGCCTGGCGATGGATCGCCTGCTTCTCGCGCTGGAGACCCGGCTCACGCATTGGCAGGAGCGCATGTGAGCGCCAAGATCTCGTTCCGCGCCGTGTCGCGTCGGTTTGCTCACCAAGGCGCGAGCTTTCTCGCGCTCGACCGCTTGTCGGTCGACGTGGCGGATGGCGAGTTCGTCACCTTGGTCGGGCCGTCGGGTTGCGGCAAATCGACGGCGCTCGCCATCGCCGCCGGCCTGATCGCGCCGACCGCAGGCGAAATGATCGTCGACGGCCGCAATGTGCGCGGACCCGGTCCCGAGCGCGGCGTGATCTTTCAGCAATACGCGCTCTTTCCCTGGCTCACCGTCAGGCAGAACGTTGAGTTCGGCCTGCGGATCGCCGGCCGTCGCGCGGCCGAGCGGCGCGCGACTGCGCAGCGCTTCATCGATCTCGTCGGTCTTTCCGACTTCGCCGACTCCTTGCCCAAGGTGCTCTCCGGCGGCATGAAGCAGCGTTGCGCCATCGCCCGCGCCTATGTGGTCGACCCGACCATTCTGCTGATGGACGAGCCGTTCGGCGCGCTCGACGCGCTGACCCGCGTTCAGATGCAGGATCAATTGCTCGATACGTGGAATCGCGAGCGACGGACGGTGATGTTCGTCACCCACGACGTCGACGAGGCCGTCTATCTCGCCAACCGCGTGATCGTGATGGCCGCCCGTCCCGGACGCCTCGCCGAGATCATCCCCGTCAATCTGCCCTATCCGCGCAGCGAGGCGATCCGGCTCTCCGGCGCGTTCGCCGAGATCCGCAATCGCGTCTGGCGCGCCGTCTATCATCAACCCGCGAGGCCGCCGGACGGCGCCGTCCAGGCCAACGAGAAAGAGACGAGATGACCCGCATTTCGCGCAGACACTTCGTCGTCGCGGCGTCGGCCGCCGTCGCATGCGCCGCCGCCCGGCCGGCGCGCGCGGCGGATACGGTCCGCATCGGCTATATCGGCGACTTCAACGGCGCCAGCCTCGCGGCGGTCGCGACCGACCAAGGTCTCTGGGCCGCGCAGGGCCTGCAGCCCGACCTCAAGGTCTTCACCAACGGCCCGATCCAGATCCAGGCTTTCGGCTCCGGCAGCCTCGACTTCGGCTATGTCGGGCCCGGCGCGCTTTGGCTGCCGGCCAGCGGCCGCGCCAAGGTGATCGCGATCAACGATCTCGGCCAGGCCGACCGCGTCATCGCCCAGGCCGGCATTCGCACGATGACCGAGTTGAAAGGCAAGAAGGTCGGCGTCCCCGAGGGAACGTCCGGCGACATGCTGCTGCGCCTTGCGCTGCGCAAGCAGGGCATGAGCGTGAACGACGTCGAACTCATCCGCATGGACCCGAGCACGGTCGTGGCGGCCTTCGCCAGTGGGCAGATCGACGCGGCCGGCATATGGTATCCGCTGGTCAGCGTGATCAAGGAACGCGCGCCCGACATGGTCGAACTGGCCAAGAACGCCGATTTCTTTCCTGAGATCGCCTTCCCCACCGCTTTCGTCTCGCGCAACGACGTCGCCGACGATCGATCGCTGAAAGTGATCGCGGTGCTCAAGAAGGCGAACGCCTTCCGCGCGGCGAATCTCGACGCGTCGATCGCCGTCACGTCGAAGTTCATCGGCGTTGCGGCCGACAAGCTCGCGACGGAAGCCGCGAATTCCAAATTCCTCACCACGGCCGAACTCGAGGCGAGCGCCGCCGATGGAACGGCCGCCGGCTGGCTATCGACCTTGAATGCGATGTTCAAGGACTTCGGCCGCCTGCCCGACCCCCTCGACCCCAAGGCCTACTTCCGCGCCGACCTCTATCAGGCGGGCTAAGCGAGAGAGGACGCCGCCGACGGTTCTTTCGAACGAGTCGCCCTTTATGCTGGTCTAGAAGACCACCACCGAGCGGATGCTCTCGCCGGAATGCATCAGCTCGAAACCCCGATTGATGTCGTCGAGCGGCAGGGTATGGGTGATCATCGGATCGATCTGGATCTTGCCGTCCATGTACCAATCGACGATTTTCGGCACGTCGGTGCGCCCGCGCGCGCCGCCGAAGGCCGTGCCCATCCACGTCCGCCCGGTGACGAGCTGGAAGGGCCGCGCAGCGATTTCCTGCCCGGCGCCGGCGACGCCGATGATGACCGACTTGCCCCAGCCGCGATGCGAAGCCTCCAGCGCCTGGCGCATCACTTTCACATTGCCGGTGCAGTCGAAAGTGTAGTCGGCGCCGCCGATCGCGTCGGCGCCGCGCTTGGTCAGGTCGACGAGATAAGGGACCAGGTCGGCGCCGATTTCGGTCGGATTGACGAAATGGGTCATGCCGAACCGCTCGCCCCATGCCTTCTTGGCGGGATTGACGTCGACGCCGATGATCATGTCGGCGCTGGCGAGGCGCAGACCCTGGATCACGTTGAGACCGATGCCGCCCAGTCCGAAGACGATCGCGGTCGAACCGGCCTCGACCTTCGCCGTGTTGATCACGGCGCCGATCCCGGTGGTCACGCCGCAGCCGATGTAGCAGATCTTGTCGAACGGCGCGTTCGGGTTGACCTTGGCGACCGCAATCTCAGGCAGCACGGTATAGTTGGCGAAGGTCGAACAGCCCATGTAATGGTGGATCTTGTCGCCGCCGATCGAGAAACGCGAGGTGCCGTCCGGCATCACGCCCTGCCCCTGCGTGGCGCGGATCGCCGTGCAGAGATTGGTCTTGCGCGACAGGCAGGACGGGCACGCGCGGCATTCCGGCGTGTAGAGCGGGATGACATGGTCGCCCTTCTTCACCGACGCGACGCCCGGCCCGACGTCGACCACGACGCCGGCGCCTTCATGACCGAGGATCGCCGGGAAAAGTCCCTCCGGATCGGCGCCTGAAAGGGTGAAGTCGTCGGTGTGACAGATGCCGGTGGCCTTGATCTCGACCACAACCTCGCCGGCCTTCGGGCCCTCGAGCTGAACGGTCATGATCTCGAGCGGCCTTCCCGCCTCCATGGCGACTGCGGCGCGAACGTCCATGGCGATCCGTCTCCCGTTTCATCTTGGCGCTTCGCATTCGAAGCGCGACCGCGTTTGCGCCTGCCGTCCGCCATCGCGGCCCCGGCCCCTCGTGCGGCATGGCGACACGAACGGCCATGCAAACTATCGTACGGAAATGAATGGAGCGGGCGAAGCGAATCCGCTCCCGGTCGTCGCAACCGTCAGTTACATCCATCTCTTCAGCAAACATCTCTCACGCGACGTAACCGACGTTATAATCACAATCGTTTCCGACTCGATAGGCCCTTCGGCGCTTTCGATATTTCGTGGACAAAGGCTGCCGTTGACACCTTGTTCCAGCGACGGGCCGCTGCGCTGCCGCCGACGTCGCCCAGTCAGTCGGCCCATCCCGTCAGCGAAGCGACGCGGCGACTGACCAATCGGCGTTCGAATCTCCAGCCGCGCGCCACTTTCCGGCGCGACTCCGAACGGCGCCAAGCCACATAGCGGAACCGGCGCTACGATTCATTCGGTTGGCGACAAGGCGTTTTCTCGGCGCTAAGGTTAGCGACTACGCCTTGCATGAAGGCGATCTCCGCAACCTGAAACCCTGGCGCGACGCGCCGCAATCGCTGACGAGAAAAGGCGTAGTTCGATGAAGCTTTCCGCACGCAACGTGCTGCCGGGCAAGGTGATCGGCCTGACCAAAGGCGCCACGACCGCCCACGTGAAAATCGAGATCGGCTCGGGCGCCGTGATCACCGCCTCGATCACCAACGAGGCTGTCGACGCCTTGGGCCTCGCGGTCGGCAAACCGGCCAGCGCGGTCATCAAGGCGTCCGACGTCATGGTCGGCGTCGATTGAGGCGCGGCTGCGTGATGCGCCCGACGACGTTCAGCCGAACTTGAACAGCACGCCATAGCCGCCGCGGGGATAGTTCCACTCGACCTCGCCCCCCGGTTCGCACATCACGCGGCAGGCGCCACATTCGAAGCAGCCGTCAGGCGCGACTTCGACCTGGCCGGCCTCGGTGAGGGTGTAACACCCGGCCGGACACAATGTCGTCATCGCCAGCAGGTTGGCGGATGGCTTGTCGTGTGCGGCGACGCGGATGTGGCTACGGCCTCCGTCCACGACGTAGCGGTTCTGATAGAGCTTCTCTTCGACGCGCGCTTCGCCAGGTTTGCTCATGGGGCTTTCCTCCGATTCTAGCGCCAGGCGCGCGCCAGTTTGAACGCGTCGCCGAACAGGCCGGTAAAGCCGCGGGCCTTGCGGAAGGCGGAGAATATCTTCGCTTCCGTTTCGCGTTTGGGCGTGCCGTCGACGCGCAGGAAGTTCTCCATCGCCTTGGCCACCAGTTCGGGGTAGGTGAGGAAGAAGTTGCGTGAATTGGTGTGCAGCAGCGCCGGCATGTCGCGATACTTGCGCAAGTCCTTCATCACGAAGGAATCGTGGAGCGCTTTGGGATAGCGCGCGAGATTGTCCTTGGTCATTTTCTCGCGACGGCTCTTGATCTGGAAGATCGCCTCGGCGGCGAAGCGGCCGGAGGTCATCGCGAGGTTCGAGCCTTCGCGATGGATGGCGTTATTGAGCTGCGCGGCGTCGCCGACCACCACCCAGCCGTCGCCGCAGAGCTGCGGCACCGCCTTGTAGCCGCCCTCGGGGATGAGATGGGCCGCGTATTCCTTCACTTCCGAGCCTTCGATGAGCGGCTTGATGGAAGGGTGCGCCTTGAACGCTTCGAGCAACCCATGGGGCGTCTCGCCGCTGCGGGCGAAATCGGAGACCAGGCAGCCGATGCCGACCGATAGGCATTCCTTGTTGGTGTAGACGAATCCCATGCCGGTCATGCCGCCCGAGATGGTGCCCACCGCCTCGACGACGACGCCCTCGTCGCCTTTGACATTGAAACGCGCTTCGATCGTCTCGGCGGGGAGGAAATGCATCTCCTTGACCGCGAGCGCGACGTGATCGGCCTTGGGTGGGGCGCGAAGGCCGGCGCGGCTGCCGAGCAGCCCGTTGACGCCTTCGGCGAGCACGACGACGTCGGCGTGGACGATCCCACCCTCGCGATCGGTGCGCACGCCGACGCATGCGCCATAGGCGTCGAAGATCAATTCGAGCGCTGTCGTCTCGGTCAGCACCAGCGCGCCGGCCTCGCGCACCTTGCGCGAGAACCACTTGTCGAATTGCGAGCGCAGAATGGTGTAACGGTTCGGCTTGGCCTCGTTGAATGCGTCCGAGCGATAGTGCATGCCGGTGTGCGCCGACCCGTTCATCATCCAGAAACGCTGTTCGATCAGATGGCGCTCGAGCGGCGCGTCCTCGCGAAAGTCGGGGATGATCGCCTCGAGCATGTCGGCGTACATGATCGCGCCTTGCACGTTCTTCGATCCGGAATATTCGCCGCGCTCGAGCTGCAGGACGGAGAGGCCGCGCTTGGCCAGGACATAGGCGGCGGCGTTGCCGGACATGCCGGCGCCGACGACGATGCAATCGAATTTCTCGACCATGACGTTCTCCTCAACCGGCGAGTCGGTCGCTCGTATGCGCAGAAACGCGGGCGCGGAACGCTTCGGTCAACGCCGGCAGAAATCGAATCGCGTCGGTCGCCACGGCGAGATGGGCAAAGTCGAGGATCGGCGCTTTGCGGTCGGTGTTGATGGCGACGATCAGGTCGGCGCCCTCGACGCCGACCCGATGCTGGATCGCGCCGGAAATGCCGGCGGCGATGTAGAGCTTCGGGCGGATCGTCTTGCCGGTCTGGCCGATCTGCCGCTCCGCCGGCGCCCAGCCCTTCTGGACGCAGGGACGCGAGCAGCCCCATTCGCCGCCGAGCACGCCGGCGAGCGCGCGCACCAACTGCAGGTTCTCGGCGCCTTGCAGTCCGAGGCCGCCGGCGACGACGACGTCGGCGAAGGCGAGGTTCGATCTGTGCGAGGCGCGATCGGGCAGGAAAGACAGCACCTTGGTGACGATGCTCTCTTCCTTCAGATCGACCGCATGTTCGACGACGCGGCCGGTTCGCCCCTCTTGGCGCGTCGGCGTCGGCATGACGCGCGGGCGCACCGTCGCCATCTGCGGCCGCGTGTTGAGGGTGTAGATCGTGCACAATAGCGAGCCGCCGAAGGTCGGACGCGTCGCGGCGAGAGATTTCTCGGCGTCGACCGTGAGCTCTGTGCAGTCGGCGGTGAGGCCGGTGAGCAGCGTGGTGGCGACCGAGCCGGCAAGATCGCGCCCGAGGTTGGTCGCGCCGAGCAGCAGGATCTCCGGTTTGTGCGTATCCACAAGGTCGGTGAGCGTCTTCGTGTAGGGCTCGTTGCGGTACTCGGCGAGAATCGGGTTCTCGACCAGGTAGGCGAGGTCGGCGCCGTAGACGAAGCCTTCGGCGATGGCCTCGCGCGTTCCCGCTTCCGGCGCGCCGACGACCACTGCCGCGAGCTCGACGCCGAGCTTATCGGCGAGCTTGCGGCCTTCGCCGATCAGCTCCCATGAGACGGGGTGGACCTGGCCGCGTTCGAGTTCGACCATCACCCAGACGTTCTTGTAGGCCTTGAAGCGCTCGGGCAGCTCTTTCTTCATCGCCGCGCGCGAGGACGCGGGCGCGGCGGGAGCGGGCGTATCGGACATCGCTTGTCTCCTCACAATCCGGCGGCGAGCCGCTCGAGGTCGGCGGCGAGCGCCGGCTTGGCCTCGAACAGCGCGGCGATCAGATCCTCGGCGGTTTCCTTGGCGCGCGGCTTCGGTTCGATCGCCTTGGCCTTGTCGGCGCGCGGGGTCGGCGCGAACACGCGCTTGACCACCGTCGGCGAGCCGCGCAGCCCGCACTTCTGCAGATCCTCGACGCCCGCCGCCGCGGCGCTCCAGGTCACGATCTCGGCCCGCGCCGCACGCAAGGCGTCTGCAAAGGCCCCGCGCCTGATTTCGGCGGAGCCTTCGAGCATGGTGACGAGGCAGGGCAGGGCCGAACGCAACACCTGCACGCCGCCTTCCGCGCGACGCTCCAGATCGATCGTGCGCGCCGCGGCGTCGAGGCCGGCGATCTTGGAAATATAGGTGAGCTGATTGAGACCGAGCCGGCGGGCGATGCCGGGACCGACCTGCGCCGTGTCGCCGTCGATCGTCTGCTTGCCGGCGAAGACGATGTCGGGCGCACCCCAGGTCTGGCCGATCTTGCGGATCGCCTGGGCGAGGGCGTAGCTCGTCGCCAAAGTGTCGGAGCCGGCAAAGAAACGGTCGGTGAGCAGCACCGCGCGATCGGCGCCGAACGTGAGCGCCTTGCGCAACGCATCCTCGGCCGACGGCGGACCCATGGTGAGGACCGTCACTTCGCCGCCTTGCTCGTCGCGCAGCCGCAGCGCCGTTTCGAGCGCGAACAGATCATAGGGGTTGATGATCGTCGGCACGCCCTGGCGCATGATGGTGTTGGTGACCGGATGAACGCGGATCTGCGCCGAGTCCGGAACCTGCTTGATGCAAACGATAAAGTGCATAGGGCCTCCGCGGCGAAGACGGTCGGACCCCTCAACGCATGCGCCGTGCCAAGCGCCGCGAATATTCATAAATGACTGTAATAGCCGCCATTTCTGGATATGGGCCGCCGTCGGACGACAATCTGCGACGCGGCGCTGTCGGGAACGCGACACGACGACGTCGCCGCATTCCGCTCATCGCGTCGGCGGCAGCGGCGCAATTTCGTCGAGCCCGACGAAGGCGGTCTTGGGCCGCGCCGGACGCTTGGGGTCGTGGTCCTTCAGCACCTGGAACACGCGTTCGGCGAGCGGGGACGAGCGTTCGAAATCGGCGTAGGCGCGTTGCAGCGTCGCCTTGACGCGCGCCGCGACGACCGAACCGGGCAAGCCGTCGAGGTCGTCGCTGCCGAGATATTGGCCCATGCGCTTGAGGATATGCAGCCGGGCGACCCGCAGCACCGCCTCCTCATAGGCGACGCCGAGCGTGGCGAAAAAGTCCTCGGCCGAGGATAGGCGCTTGAGCTTGTCGAGGATGTCCGTCGCGTCGATCGGTCGTTCGTCCGGCGAGCAGATCATTTTTCGGCTTTCCCCCGCGCTCATTCGGCGGCGCGCATGAACTGAGACAGCGTCTCGGCGACGGACTCCTCGTGGAGGCGCGCCAGTTCGTCGCTCGAGATTGCGGTTTTGCTCTGCGCGGCGCGTCGGCGCACCCGCGCGACGAGAAGGGGCGCGGTTTCCTCCGCCAGGGCGACGCCGCGCTCGCGGAGCGCGTGGGCGAGCGACTTCGCGCCCGAGTGCTTGCCGACGACGAAGCGATCGCGCCGACCGAACAGCGCCGGATCGGGACCGCGATAGCTCTCGGGATCGGCGAGCAATCCGGCGACGTGAACGCCCGACTCGTGGGAAAAGACGTCGGCGCCGACGATCGCCTTGCCGGCCGGAACGCAGCGCTGCGCCGCTTCGCCGACCATCGCGGCCAACTCGGACAATTGGGTGAGATCGACGCTGGTCGTCTCGCCGTATAGGCATTCCAGCGCCGCCGCGACCTCCTCGAGCGGCGCATTACCCGCGCGCTCGCCGAGGCCCCCGACCGTCACCGACAGGTGCGTCGCGCCGGCCCGCGCCGCGGCGAGACTGTTGGCGGTCGCCAGTCCATAGTCGTCGTGGCCATGAAACTCGATCGCCAGGTCGCTCGCCGCCACGACGCGCGCCACCAGCGCGTGGGTCGCGAACGGATCGAGCGCGCCGACCGTATCGGCGATCCGCAGGCGAAAGGCGCCAGCTTCCGCCGCCGCATCGGCGAGGCGCAATAGATGATCGACGTCGGCGCGCGAAGCGTCCTCGGCGCCGACCGCGACCTCGAATCCGGCGTCGAGCGCGAACGGAACCAGCTGGCGCACACGCGCCAGCGCCTCGTCGCGGGTGACGCCGAGCTTGGCGTTGAGCAACCGATCGGAAGCCGGGATCGAGAGATTGACGGCGCCGACGCCGGCGCGAAGCGCGGCGGCGATGTCCGCCTTGGTCATGCGGCACCACGCCAGAACCCTGACGCCGAGTTCGAGCCCGGATATGGCGCGAAGCGCCTCGATCTCTTCGTCGCCCATCGCCGGGGTGCCGGCTTCGAGTTCAGGAAGGCCCGCCGCAGCGAGCGCTTCGGCGATGGCGATCTTCTCGGCGAGGGTGAAGGCGACGCCGGGCGTCTGTTCGCCATCGCGCAAGGTTGTGTCGTTGAGCGCGATTCGTCGCGTCGGCGCGCGCTCAAGCATAGGCCGGCTCGGCGGAACGCGAGGCGACAGCGGTTTCCGGCGCGTGCGAACGGGCTCGCAACCGCTCGACGATCAAAGGCAGCGTCTCGATCACCCGGTCGATGTCGTCGTCGTCGTTGTCGCGCGACAGCGAAAAGCGCGTCGCGCCAGCGGCGACGGCGGCGAGGACGGACATCGCGCGCACGACGTGCGAGGGAGCTGGCGAGCCGGCGGAGCAGGCGGCCCCGGAAGAGGCGGCGACCCCGACGCGGTTGAGCAGCAGCACGATCGCGTCCGCCTCGGCGCCCTCGCAGACGATCGCACTGGTGTTGGGCAGCCGGCGCTCGACGTCGCCAAGAACGAACGAACCTTGGATTTGCCCCAGCAGACTCGCCTCCAGCCGGTCGCGCAGCGCGCGCATGCGCGCCGCATCGCCACGCAGCCGCGACGTCGCCATTTCGGCCGCCTTGCCCAGGCCGACAATGCCCGGCGTATTCTCGGTGCCGCCGCGCCGGCCACGTTCCTGGTTGCCGCCCAGCATCAGCGAGCGAAACGGCGCGCCGCGCCGCACGTAGAGCGCGCCGACGCCCTTGGGTCCGTGCAGCTTGTGGGCGGAAAGCGAAAGCATGTCGATTGCGGTGCCGCGCAGGGCGATGGGCAGGCGTCCGACCGCCTGGACGGCGTCGGTGTGGAAGAGCGCGCCGACCGCCTTGGCCTCCTCCGCCAGCTCCTCGACCGGGAAGACGACGCCGGTCTCGTTGTTCGCCCACATGATCGATGCGAGCGCGACCCTGCGCGAAAGCGCCGCGCGATAGCGCGCGCGGTCGAGCCCGCCGAGGGCGTCGACAGGAATGCGGTGAACCTTGACGTGGCGCGTGCGTTCGAGATGCGAACACAGCGCCAGAACCGCCGGATGCTCGACCGCGGAGACGACGATCTCGTTGCGCTCGTCGGTGGCCTCGAGCGCGCCGAGGATGGCGGTATTGTCGGCTTCCGTTCCGCCCGAAGTGAAGAGGATCTCTTCGCGGAACGCTGCGCCGAGCAGCGCGCGCACCCGTTCGCGCGCCTCTTTCAACGCCAGCCGGCTCGTCGCGCCGAAATCATGCACCGAAGACGGGTTGCCGAAATCCTCGGTGAGGCAGGGCAGCATCGCTGCGACGACCTCCGGGGCGACGCGGGTGGTGGCGTTGTTGTCGAGATAAACGGCCCGCATCGCGCGCCTCCTTGTCAGACGGGAACGACCTTGACTGGGAAACCCAACGCTTCGATCAGGCGCATGCGCACGCCGAGCACGGTCATCGAGGCGAGCTGACAGCCGACGCAGGCGCCGGTGAGCCGCACCCTGACGACGTCGTCGACGACGTCGACGAGCTGACAGTCGCCGCCATCCGCCTTCAGGCGCGGCCGCAACGCGGCAAGCGCGCTTTCGATTGCGGCGATGCGCTCGGGAGCGTCGAGGCGTCGCGCCGGGCGCGGCGTAGGATTCGGAACGGGAGTTGGCGCTGTCCTTGCGACCGACGGTCGGCGGTCGAGGCCGACCAGCCGCACGCGTCGCGGGTTCAGGTCGGTGGCGACCGGCGCCTCGGCGACGCCGGCCTGCAAGGTTTCCGCTCGCCCACTATCCAACATGGAGCGTCTCCGATTCTCGGTTCAGGTTCAGGAGAAGGACTTGCCGCACGAACATTTGGAGGCGGCGTTAGGGTTGTCGAAGACGAAGCCGGAAGCTTCCAGGCCAGTGACGAAATCGACCGTCATGCCCGCGATATGCGGCTGGGACTCTTTGTCGATGAACAGCTTGACGCCGCTCTGCTGGACGATCGCGTCGCCTTCGCGCGTCGCCGTCTCCAGCCCCATCATGTATTTCAGGCCGGCGCAGCCGCCCGCCTGCACCATGATGCGCAGGCCCTCCGCCGGCTGGGCCGAACGGGAAAGCGCGGTCTTGACCGCGGAAACGGCGCTATCCGTGAGCTGGATCATCAAAGGCCTCCTCGCGGGTCTGGCGGCAAATGGCCTTTGCATGGGCCGTGCCAAACGTACGCCTTTGATTATGTGGTCTTTTGTTTATGTCACGGGATGTCGCGAAGACGACAATGGCTTGGCTGCGCGCGACAATGTCGCTAGGGCGCCGCCGCCGCGCGACCGACCATCGCGAGTCGGCTCAAGCCGTCCTCGTCGCCGAAGCAGGAGGAGAAGTCGACGCAGACCGAGCAGTGGGGTGCGGTGCAGAGGCTGAAGCCTTCGATTTCGCACAGGCGGCGATAGAAGAACTTCTTCCACCGCATGTTCTTGGTGTTGCCGGCGTGCAGCACGGGGAAATGGCGCGCCAGCAGTCGGTTCAATTCGCCGCGGTTGAACAGGCCCAGATCCTGCCAGAGATGATCTTCGCCCATCGCGCGTCGGGCGATGATCGAGGCGAGCCAGCCCGATTCCTCGCCGCGGCCGGCGCTGTGGCTCGTCAGCAAGTCGCGCAGCAGATCCTCCTCCATGGAGCGGATTGGATCGGGCGCGTGTTCGAGGCGCAACGGCGTCGCGCCCAAGGGAAATCGCGCCGCGAACAGCGCCACCGCTTCGGCGCGCGTCAGGCCGAGACCCTCCGTCAGCGCGAGATCGGCCGCCGCCTGGTCGGCGAGCGCCGCCGAAAGGACGCAGGCGAAGACGTGATCGTCGAACGTTTCGCCTTCGTCGGCTTTTGCCGTCTGTGCGGCCCGTAGCGCCGCATAGCGTTGGTCGAACATCGCCGCCTCCGCTTTCTCGTCGCGCCGGATCAGCGCCGCTACGCGGCGATGCGGTCGGCGGCCAAATGGGTCTGGCAATCCTTGGGACAAACGCGCGCGCAGGCGGCGCAGCCGACGCAGGCGCCGGAATTGTCGACGATCATGATCTTGCGGTTCAGTTCGCCGTCGAAATCGTCGTCGTCGTCCTCGGTCACCTTGCCGAGCACCGTTCCGGAATCGTCGACGCCGTGCAGATGCATGACCTCGCGCGAGCAGACCTTGTAGCAGCGGCCGCAGCCGATGCACTTGGACGCGTCGATCGCGGTGAGATATTCCGGCGTCCAGGCCGAGCCGTCGCGCGTCAGATAGGCCATCACGCCGCCTCCAGCGCTTTCAGGCGACCGCGCGCTGCTTCGAGGGCCGCGTAAGCATCTTGGGCCGCGCGCGCGACGTCCATGATCGTGGTCCAGTTGATCGGCAGATCCTCGGCGAGGTCGTGGAGATTCATCTTGGCGGCGATCGCTCTGGCCGAGAGTTTCTTGATTTCGCTCTTCAGCGCGTCGACGTCGGACATGGGAATCCCTTCCTTGTGGGCCTTGAGCGGCGCGAATGCGTGGCGTCAGACATCCGCCACCGCGGGATAGGCGTCGATCCATTTCTTCGCATCGTCGACCAGCTTCTCCCCAGCCTCGGCGAGCTTGTCGAAACTCTCGAAGCCGAAGCGATGAACGTCGCGCAGGCTCTTGGAGATCACCACCAGCCGGCCGACGCTCAGGATCACGCGGCCGAAGCCCTCATGCGACATCTTCATCATCGGCGACGCCATGCGGCCGGTCGCGCGTTCGATGTCGAGGCCGACAGCGATGTAGAACTTCTCCACCCGCCCCAGCACGTCGGGATCGGGGTCGCCGATGATCGGGATCTGCCGCCGCTGCTCCTTGGTGACGATGAAATCGGCGAGGATTTCGGCGTCGGACTTTCGCTCCCAGACGCCGAATGTGTCTTCGGCGCGCACGACGCGCACGAGTGTCCTGACGAACGGCGCCGTGAGGTCGGCCGGCTTGTCTTCGATGTCCGCCATCGCGTGTCAGTCCTCTTCGAAATCCGGTTTGGCTGGGCCGACGCCGGCGCTGGCGAGAACCTTGCGCAGCCACGGCGGCGGCGAGCCGGCGAGCATCGCGCGCGTGCGCTCGAGAACCTCGGGGATCGGCGACGCCTGTGGCGTCTTGATCGGATGAATGCGGGCGGCGACCACCTTGGCGGCGGACGGGCCGCCGATCGCCAGGCAGAACAGCAGATGGCAGCCGACCAGCGCCGCGACCTTGGGCGTGATGCGATCTTCGCCCTCGCCTTTGTGCGCGCCGGACTCGTCGGAATTGTCGTCGAAGGCGACCGCCTCGACGAAATCCCAGCCGTCCTTGGTCACGTCGTAGACGGCGAAGCGCGGCGCCGAGCCGAAATGGGCGTTGAGGCCTTTCATGTCGCGCGTGGCGATGGCGACGCGCACGACGCCCGGCGCCGGCGGGCCCCTCGCCGGCTCGTCCTCAATGCCGACCAATTGCAGACGCCGGACGGCGCTCATGCTCGTTCTCCTGGTATCGAAATGGATCGAGAGACTCAGGCGTCGGCTCACAGCGCGCGCTCTCGAAGATGTTGGCGACTTCGAAGATGAGGTCGCGGGCGCCTTGATAGCCGACGCGCAGTTTGTGCTGACTGCCCAAGCGGTCGAAGACCGGGAAGCCGACGCGCAGCAGCGGAACGCCGAGGCGTTCGGCGGCCTGTCGGCCATGACTGTGGGTGACGAGCAGGTCGGCGCCCTCGGCGAGCGCCTCGAAGTCGCCGAGGTCGCCGACCTTGACCGTGTCGCAGGGGATGTGCTCGAGGATTCTCGAACCCCCTGTCGTCGTCACCGCGGCGTGAATCTCGGCGCCCAAGCCGATGAAGAAGGTCGCCAACGCATAGAGAAGATCGGGCTCGGCGGCGATGGCGATCCGCTTGCCCGAGAAGTGGAAGTGGCCGTCGAGCAGCGCGTCCTGCAACTGCGCGCGCCGCCGGCGGATCGACGCCGGGGCCGGCCGGCCCGAGAGTTCGCCGAGCAGCCGCACCAGGCGATCGACCGCCTTCAGACCGCTGAGCTGGCGAAACAGCGCGAATTCGACTCCGGTCATTTCTTGCAGCCGCGCGGCAGGCGCGCGCATATGCTCGCCGATCGCGATCGTCAGGCGCGCCTCGCCGAGCGTACGGATGTCTTCGATTGCCGTTCCGCCATAGGTGGTGGGAACCCAGCTTGCCGGCACCGTTCCGTCGAGCGAACCGGCGATGTCCGGCAGGATCACCGGCTCCAGGCCGAACGCTTCGACCATCGCGCGCAAGTGCTCGACGTCGGCGACGCTCAGATGCGCGCCCGGCAGCAGGTTGACGCGCTTCTCGTTGCGCCGCTGCGCCGGCCCGCGCCGCGCAATCGTCTCGATCATCGCCTTGACCGCTTTGCTCCAACCCTCCTCGATTGCGCCGTCGAAATCGGGCGTCTGGGCGAGCGCAATCTCGGTTCCCGCGAGATCGGCGGCGCGTCGCGATTTGATCGCAGCCAATTCGCCGGCGAAATCCTCGCCGCGCGTCTCGACCAGCGCCGTCGTGCAGACGCCGATCAGATTCGGCTTGGTGCGGGCCTTCAGATTGAGGATCGCCTCTTCCAGATGATCGGCGCCGCCGAGGATGGTGGCGACTTCGTCCATCGCCGTCGTCTGGAGGGGAATCGTCTCCTTGAAGTGGCGCACGAACAGCACCAGCGCGAACGAGGTGCAGCCCTGGCTGCCATGAAACAGCGGCACGGCGCCGGCGACGCCAAGAAAGGCGAAAGCGGCGCCGAGCGGCTGCGAGGATTTCAGCGGATTGACCGAGGCCGCCTTGGCGACCGGAAGGATCGACGCCATCTCCGCCCCCTAGCACTCGCCCAGTTCGTCCGCCGCCGTCGCGGCGAATTTCCTGTGCGTCCGTGCGATGAAATCCGCGCCGTCGTCACTCGCGCCGGCGATCGAAAAGCCTTCTGCGTCCCAGGGCGCTGGCGCGCGCACCTGCTCCCAGACCGGGTTGTGGATGGCGAGGTCGATCTGGCGCACCAGCTCCACCATGCCGTCGTAGCCGGCGTAGGGGTGGCGGCGCTCCTGATTGATGTCGAGCCATGGCGTCTTCGCCTTGAGCGCGATGAATTGGGTGCGCCCTCCGGAGAGCATGATGTCGGCCTTGCCGGAGGCGAGCAGCGCATAGAGGTCGCGCGGCGCCATGTTGTCGAAGGCGTGCTTCTCGTCCTTCAGCAGAGCCTTGATGCGCGCCTTGTCTTCGTCGGTGGATTTCTTGGTCGCGGCGCCAACGATCTCCATGCCGACCTCTTGTAACGCCGCGATCACGGACCACGACTTCACGCCGCCGGTGTTGAGCAGAACGCGTTTGCCCGCCAGCCTGGCGCGATAGGGCGCGAGGCGGCGCCAGATACGCGCCTCCTGGTCGGCGATCAGCGCCTCGGCGCGATCGACGAGCGAGCGGTCTGCGCCCTCCGCGACGAGCAGGCGCGCGAGTTGGCGCAGCGCATCGGACGTGTCGGAAACGCCGTAAAAGGAGCCTTCGAAATACGGGATGCCCCAACGCTCCTCCATCTTGCGCGCCATGTTGATCAGCGCGGTCGAGCAGACCATCATATTGACGCGCGCGGTGTGCGCGCCGGCGATGTCGCGATAGCGGGCGTCGCCGGGAATGCAGGCGCGCACCCGCATGCCGAGCGCTTCCAGCAGCGGCTTGACCATCCAGAACTCGCCGGAGAGATTGTATTCGCCGAGAATGTTGACGTCCGTCGGGCCGACGTCGTCAGGCTCGTAGGCGCCGATGACGTGGTCGAGCAGCGCTTCGCCGGCGAGCTTGTTGCCGAGGTTCTTCGATCCCGCGAAGCCGGGGGCATGAACCGGAACGACGGGCGTGCCGAAGCGTTCGGCGGCGCGAAAGCACACCGCGTCGAGGTCGTCGCCGATCAGCGCGGTTACGCAGGTTGAATAGACGAACACCGCAGGCGGCGCGTAGGTCTCGACGATTTCGCGGATGGCGCGAAAGAGCTTCTTCTCACCCTGACCCATCACCACGTCGAGTTCGGTGAGGTCGGTGGTGAAGCTGCGCCGCCACAGCGCCGAGCCGGACGAGGCGGCGCCGCGATTGTCCCAAGAATTCCCCTCGCAGGCGAGCGGGCCATGGACGAGATGGGCGACATCGGTGACCGGCTGCAGGACGATCTTCGCGCCGTCGAAGGCGCAGCCGCCTGCCGCCGCGCCGGGCGTCAGCGGCTTGGAGCAACCCTTGGCTCGCGTCGAGGCGTCCTTGGCCTGGTTCTTCTCGCAGGCGGGCTCGTTGAACAGCGCCTGGATGCGCGCCTGGCTCGACATGGACGAAGCTCCGGAAATCGGATGGCGCGGGCCGGGCGATCGCGCGCCCGGCGCCGCACAGGGATTACCGCGTGAGGTCGTAGGAATAGTCGGTCTTGCCGGGGACGATCGTGTCCGCGTCGAGCTTGTCGAACACCTTGTCGAGGATCGTCGTCAGCACCCTGAGGGCGCCCTGGTAACCCCACAATGGGAAGCGGTGGTGATGGTGACGATCGAAGATCGGGAAGGTCAGGCGCAGCAGCGGCGTTCCAGTGTCGCGCTCGAGATACTTGCCGTAGGAATTGCCGATGACCATGTCGACCGGCTCGGTGAACAAGAGCGAGCGCAGGTGCCAGAGGTCCTTGCCCGCCCAGATCTTGGCGTCCTTGCCGAATGGCGACGCCGCCAGCACTTGGGCCAGTTCCTCTTCCCAACGCTTGGAGCCGTTGGTCGCCAGGCAATGGATCGGCTCGCCGCCGGTCTCCATGACGAAACGCGCCATCGCGCTGACGAAATCGGGATCGCCGTAGATCGCGTATTTCTTGCCGTGCAGCCAGGACTGGCTGTCGGCCATCGCGTCGATGAGCCGGCCGCGCTCCAGACGGAGCGACTCGGGGATCGCCTTGCCCGACAGTTCCGAGATCTTCATCAGCAGTTCGTCGGTTGCGCGAACGCCAATCGGATAGTGGAACGACGCGGTCTCGTGGCCAAGCGACTCCGCGTAATCCAGCGTCTTGCGGGTGTTCCAATACTGGAGCGAGATCGTCGCCTTGGCGTCGAGCGCGGCCTTGACGTCGTCGAGCTTGGTCCCGCCGTCGAACATGCGGAACTCGCCGTCGGAGGGCGTATCGAACTGGTCGGAGGCGTCAGGGAGGATGGTGTAGTCGACGCCCATCACGTCGAGCAGACGCTTCAATTCGCGGTTGTTGCCGACGCAGAAGCCGTCGAAGCCGGGAATGATGTTGATCTTGCCATTCACCTTGCGTTCGGCGCCCTTCCAGAGGTTTTCCAGCACGCCCTTGACCATGACGTCGTAGCCGTCGACGTGGCTGCCGACGAAGGCCGGCGTATGCGCGAAGGGCACGGCGAAGTCCTGCGGAACCGAATTCTTGTCCTTGGCGGTCTGGATGAACGAGTGCAGATCGTCGCCGATGACCTCGGCCATGCAGGTCGTCGACACCGCGATCATCTTCGGCCCGTAGAGCGCATAGGCGTTGGCGAGCCCGTCGACCATGTTGGTGAGCCCGCCGAACACCGCCGCATCCTCGGTCATCGACGAGGAAACTGCGCTGCAAGGCTCCTTGAAATGGCGCGAAAGGTGCGAGCGATAATAGGCGACGCAACCTTGCGAGCCGTGGACGAAGCTCAACGTCCTCTCGAAGCCGGCGGCGGCGAACACCGCGCCGAGCGGCTGGCAGGCCTTGGCCGGGTTCACCACCAGCGCTTCGCGCGCAAGGTTCTTTTCGCGATACGCCCAGCTCTTGGTGTGCTCGCCCTGCTCGGCGACGGCGGCGTCGCCGACGCCGCAATCGAGCGTCGCCTTCTTGCGCGCGAACATCTCCTGATATTCCGGTTCGCGGAACAGCGGCGCATGGTCGAGGATGCGTTCGGCTGACTGGGGCATATTCGGTTCCTCTCATGTCCGGGCCGCGCCATCCGGCGGCGCCGTCGAGAACTGGGGTTGCGCACTGACGCGGGGGTCGGGCTCCGCGGCGCGGGGGGGGGGCTAGTCGCTTTCGTTCGGGTTGGTTCCGATCACTCGGCGGCGACGGCCAAGGACTCCGGCTTCAGCCATGGGGCGTCGAACAGGTCCCAGACGGGATTGTTGATCGCCAGATCCATGTCGCGAGCGAAAATCGCGAAGCCGTCGTAGCCGTGGTAGGGGCCCGAATAGTCCCACGAATGCATCTGACGGAATGGAATGCCCATCTTCTGCACCGGGTACTTCTCCTTGACGCCGGAGCCGACGAGATCGGGGCGGACTTTCTCGACGAACTTTTCGAGTTCGTAGCCGGTCACGTCGTCGTAGATCAGCGTGCCCTTCTTCACGTAGTGGCCGGTGCGCTGGTAATCGTCGTTGTGGCCGAATTCGTAGCCGGTGCCGACGATTTCCATACCAAGGTCTTCGTAGGCGTTGATCACGTGGCGCGGCCGCAGGCCGCCGACGTAGAGCATCACCGTCTTGCCGGCGAGGCGAGGCTTGAACCTGGCGATCACGGCGTCGACGAGCGGACGATACTTGGCGATCACCGCCTCCGCCTTGGCCTCGATCTCGGGGCCGAAGTGCTTGGCGATCTTGCGCAGCGACGCCTCGATCTGCGACGGCCCGAAGAAATTGTATTCCATCCAGGCGATGCCGTACTTCTCCTCCATGTGGCGGCAGATGTAGTTCATCGAACGGTAGCAGTGAATGAGATTGAGCTTGGCCTTGGGCGCGCGCTCAATGTCGGCGAGCGTCGCGTCGCCCGACCAGTTGCCGACCACGCGCAGGCCCATTTCCTCAAGCAGGATGCGCGAGGCCCAGGCGTCGCCGCCGATGTTGTAGTCGCCGATGACGTTGACGTCGTAGGGACCCGCTTCCCACTCGATCTCCTTCTTGTCGAACACCCAATCGCGGATCGCGTCGTTGGCGATGTGGTGGCCGAGCGACTGGGAAACGCCGCGAAAACCCTCGCAGCGCACCGGAACGACGGTCTTGCCGCTTTCCTTGGCCTTCTTTTTGGCCACGGCCTCGATGTCGTCGCCGATCAAACCGATCGGGCATTCCGACTGGATGGTGACGCCATTCGCCAGCGGAAACAGCTCATTGATCTCGTTGATGACCTTGTCGAGCTTCTTGTCGCCGCCGAACACGATGTCGCGCTCTTGAAAATCGGAGGTGAATTGCATCGTGACGAACGTGTCGATTCCGGTATTGCCGATGTAGTAGTTGCGGCGTTGCGACCAGGAGTACTGGCCGCAACCGACCGGGCCGTGGCTGATGTGGACCATGTCCTTGACCGGGCCCCAGACGACGCCCTTCGAGCCGGCGTAGGCGCAGCCGCGGATCGTCATCACGCCGGGAACTGACTTGATGTTGGACTTCACGTCGCATTCGGTGAGCTGCTGAACCTCGCCGGCGACTTCGTCTTCGCCCGCCGGTTTGGCGATCGAGAGGTGCTTCCGGCGGCGCTTGCCGAATTTGTCGGGATATTGCGACAGAACTTCCTCGATAAGCTTCTCGTGAAAGATTCCGTCGTTTTCGTAGTCGAGGCTCATGAGGGTCTCCTATCGAACGATGCGGGTCGCCTGGGGCGCGCGCGCCGACGGGGTCAAAGCCCGCGCCGCGCGCGCCGCCAGGGTCAGAGCGCAGCCACCAGCTTGGCCGCCTCTTTCGCTTGCAACTCGGCGAGCGCCTGCTCTTCAGTCTTCATGATGCCGAACTCCATCAGCATCTCTTCCAACTCTTCCATGGTGATCGGAGTGGGGATCGTGCCCTTGCCGGAGTTGTTGTGAATCTTGTTGGCGAGCTGGCGATACTCGTTCGCCTGCGCGCTGTCGGGCGCATATTCGATCACCGTCTTGCGGCGCAGCTCCGCGTGCTGAACGATGTTGTCGCGTGGCACGAAGTGGATCAGTTTCGAATTGAGACGCTTGGCGAGCGCCTCGGCCAGCTCCAGTTCCTTGTCAGTCTGGCGCTCGTTGCAGATGAGCCCGCCCAGGCGCACGCCGCCGGAATGGGCGTATTTGAGAATGCCCTTGGCGATGTTGTTGGCGGCGTAGAGCGCCATCATCTCTCCGGACATGACGATGTAGATTTCCTGCGCCTTGTTCTCGCGGATCGGCATGGCGAAGCCGCCGCACACCACGTCGCCGAGCACGTCGTAGGAGACGTAGTCGACGTCGTCGTAGGCGCCGTTCTCTTCGAGGAAGTTGATGGCGGTGATGACGCCGCGGCCGGCGCAACCGACGCCGGGCTCAGGGCCGCCGGATTCCGTGCACTTGATGCCTTTGTAGCCGACCTTCAGAACGTCCTCGAGTTCGAGGTCCTCGACCGAGCCCGCCTCGGCGGCGAGGCTGAGCACCGTGTCCTGCATTTTGGCGTTGAGGATGAGACGGGTGGAATCGGCCTTGGGATCGCAGCCGACGATGAGGATCTTCTGTCCGAGATCGACGAGCGCCGCGAGGGTGTTTTGCGACGTTGTCGATTTGCCGATGCCGCCTTTGCCGTAGAAGGCGATTTGGCGAAGAGCTGCCATGACCCGAGTTCCTTTCACCGCGAGGGGCGCCTTTGAGGGTCGCCCGGAAGATCTCGGCAGCGAATTTCGCCGCCTCGCGAAACAAGGATTTCAAGGATCGTGCCAAGTCGCCGTGCAGGCAAATCGCGGTATTATAACAATACGTTGCAAGACATTACGCGAACCTGGGCGCCTCGACAGCGTTGTGTCGCGACCCCGACAAACGCGACAGGATGGTCGTCTTCACGGGCTGGCGCGGGAGCAGAAGAGAAGCGCGCGCGCCTTCCCCCTTGCGAGGAGAAGGGGCAGCCGCCCTCGCCAAGCCGTTCGTTTCGTCGCGGTTCAACCGACCAGGGCCTGCGCCGCCGCGGCGAGCGGCGCGTCGATGATCTCGATATCCTGATCGACGAAGAACTTGGCTTCGTTGCGGGTCAGCGCGTCCGCCTCGACGACGACGAAATGCGGGCCTTTCGAGCGCTTCATGATCTGGCGCGCGTAGGTGCGCAGCATCTGGTCGTGGAAGGGGCAGCCGAGGAAGAGAAAGCCGCGCTCCGCGCGCCTCGCCTTCACGGCCGCCGGGATCGGCGTCTGGATGTCGATTTCCGTCAGCACCTCGACATAATCGGAATCGGCGACGAGGAAATTGCGCGCCGGCCGCACGCCGCCATGGGGTGAATAGAGCGCCGTGCCGGCGTCGTCAGCCGCGCCGCCCTCGCATGGCGCGCCGTCGGCGTCGTAGGTCTTGGTCCAGACGTCGCCGCGCACGCCGGCCCGAGCCACCCCCTGGATTTCGACGAAGTCGCGCCGCCCTGCGGCGCGCAGCGCGGACGCCATGGCGTCGTCGTACCAGGCGTTGACGATCAGCGCGAGCGGCAGGCGGGCGACAAACTCCAGCAACGGCGTCGGCGGGGCGGGCGCGGCGAAGATGTCGGCCATGAAGGCGTCGAGCGTCTTGCGATGGCGCCGGCTCTCGATGAACTGCGCGACCGACCACATGTTGGTGCGGATGCGCGCCGGCGCCGGCGCGCGGGCGTTCAGCGCCGCGGCGACGGCTTCCGGCGTCGAGGGCAACGTCGCGCCGGAAAGCGGAAGCACTCCTGGCCCGAGATAGGGAATGAGCGCGTCGGCGACGAGCGCACGCCGCGCGCGCGCGAGCTGGTCGGCGACGTCAGGGCGCGCTTCGGCCTCGAGCAAGCCGTCCATGGTCATTCCTCCTCGCCGACTTTCCGGGCGCTGACGGTAATCGGCAGGCGCGTTTCGGCGGGCATGTCGGGAAGCATGAGCGTCCAACCGTTGCGCAGCGTGACCGAACCGCCCCACAAGGTCACGCGCTCCGTTGCGACGATCGGCTCTTCCAGGTCCTTCTTCGGAACGTAGGCGGACAAGCCCTTGTCGCCGCGGCGGATCATGACCTTCATTGCGCGTTCTCCTCGAGGCTCGGCGTGTCAGGCGCGGTCCGGTCGAGACTGACGAGTTCCTTGGCGCGCATGCCGACCAGCGTCCCGCTGTCGACCCATTCGACCGCGTAGATGTAGAATTGTTGCAGGAACGTGCCGATGTCCCTGACGTAGCCGACCTCGCCCTTGCACACGAGGACGTCGCCGATCTCGCGCCTGGGGTAGGTGCCGTCGTTCTTGACGTGCTTGGTCGCACGCACCTTTTCGCCAGGCAAGAAGCAGGGCGCGGCGCGAATCTCGATTTCCTGTTCGCGGGCCAATCCCATCATTCGGCTCCCATGCTCAGTCTTTGGCGCGCGAGGTCGCGCACGATTTCGTCCGCGTCGTCGGCGAGCGCGCCGAGGGCGGCAACCGGCAGGCGCTCGGCGCAGACGAAGCGAACACGAAAGTCCTCGTCTTTCGTCATCAGGGCGAGCGCCTCGTCGGGCAGCCGTTCGGCGATCTCGATGCGCACCAGCGGATCGGGATCGGCGATCATGCCGACAAGCGCATAGGCGGGAACGCGCCGCGCCGCTTCGCGCCGAACCGACGGGTCGCTGTCGTGTATCAGGCGAAGCAGCAGCGCCGGCTCGGCGCGCCGCGCCGCGGCCAGACGCACGGAATAGTCGCTGTCGTTAAACAGCGCGGCGAGCGCTTCGCCGCTCAGGCGTTGGGCGATGGCGATGCGCACGCGCGGGTCCGGATCGTGCGCGAGCGCGCCGATCCGCGCCAGCGGCAGGCGCAGCGCGACCATCGCCCGCACGTCCGGCTCGGCGTCATCGATCAGCGCGACCAGCCGGAACGGCGAGGCGTAGCGCGCCGCGAGCGTGCGCACTTCGAAATAGGGATGGGCGAGGTGACGTTCCGCCTGGGCCGGATTGAGCGCGAAGAAGCGGTCGATGCGCCGCGCGCGCCGGTCCATGACGCAGGTCTTGCCGAGGTCGCATAGGCCTGCCGCGCGCGTCTCCTCATAGGGGCAATCCGCGCAGCGCACGGGATTGCCCAACCAGTCGAACGCGCCGTCCTCGACCTCGGCCGCCCCATTCTCGCTCACGCGCGCCTCGCCCATCTTCAGCGCGGTCAGACCTTCACGCAAGTCTTCGGCACGGGGCAGACATTGGCGCATTGCTGCGTGTCGAAATGGCCTTCGCATTCGGTGCAAATCTTGGGGTCGATGATATAGGCGTCGTTCTTGAACTTGATGGCGCCGGTCGGGCACTCGAATTCGCAAGCGCTACAGGCGGTGCATTGGGACGCGACGATCTTGAAGGCCATTGTCTTTCTCCTCCTGATTGAAACGGACTGAAGCTTTGCGTCAGGCGACCGCTTGACTGGGCGCGCTGGCGAAGGTCTCGGCATAGAGTGCGCCAATGGCCGTCTCGGCGTACTCGTAGGCATAGGCGTCGCTCGCCGCGATGCCCGCAGCTTCGAGCATGTCCTTCGGGCAGTCGCCGATCTTCGCGCACAGCACATGGCGCACGCCTTCGAGCGCGGCGATGACCGCGTCGAGGGTCGCGTCCTCGCCGAAGCCGCCCAGGCAATAGGCTTCGACCTTGCGATGGCCGACGAAGACAACGCCCTTCGACGAAGCCTCGTAGATCTGGAATTCCTTGGCATGACCGAAATGCTCGTTGACCCGTCCGCCGCCCTTGGTGGCGACCGCGACCAGCAGCGACTGGCCCTCGGCGGCGGCCTCCTGGATCGCGGCCGCGGCGGCCTGTTTGGCCGCGACATGATCGCCGCGTTCGACGGCGACAAACTCGCGATACGCAGTCCGCTTGGCGGGGTCGTAGTCGACCG